>NZ_BAAAIJ010000010.1:0-11601 GCF_039526005.1 Arthrobacter flavus
TCAGCCCCGACGAATACCTCGCCCAAAACCCCGCAAACGCATAACATTTAATTAGGAGTCCAGCTTTCGGGGACCACTCCAGAAGGCGGTTGGTGTTCCTGAATTGGATGTTCCGATCGCCTCGTGTGACACCCCTCCGTTTCCCGGAGCGACAGCCCCCTATGATCGTGGTTGTGAGGTCATCCAATTACGGCGGCAACGAACCTAATCCCGAGGTGGAAGGATCGCTGCCGAACATAGCCGGAGCCACTCCCTTGTCCCTTCGTCTCACTGACGTGGTGCTCGGAGGGTATGCATGGTGGGCTGACCATGAAGCTCCGGCCTTCTTGCTGCTTCATGGCTGGGGAGAAGACGCTTCCGCTTGGAAGGATGTGGCGGAACAGATCCGCTCTCGGTCCTGGTCCGCCATCAGCGTCTCCCTACGTGGTTGGCGTGGATCCAGCGGCACCGACGACTACGGGCTCAGTGCGGCGAAGGACATTGGGCAGGTGCTTTCTTGGATCCGCCAGAACCGCAAAGTTTCGTCGGTGGTCTTGCTCGGATTCTCGATGGGCGGTTTGATGGCGTGCCTTGCCGCAGCTGACCAGGACGAGCTTGGTGGAGTGGTGATTGTGAACTCTCCTAGTGACCTTCCCTCCTTTTATCAGGGCACGTCCTATGAAGGTGTCAGGAGATATCTGGCCGCGACACTTCAGCCCTCTCAATGGCATGAATCATCACCGATCAGTCATGTCCAAAGGCTGGTACATCCAATGCTCATAGTTGCTGGGTCACGCGATGTGATGACTCCGCCTTCCCAAAGTCGACGCATGGCAAAAATAGTGCCGACCGCGAACCTGCTTGAGCTGCCAGATATGAAGCACGCCCCCTCATGGGAGGAATGGGACACGATTCTCACCGAGATCGGGGCATACTTCCGATTCTGAAGACGATTAGCTAACAGATGATGAAGCACTCACATATTGAGTGCCGACGCGTCCCTGAAACCATCGTTTGCGGGGGCCCGCATGGCGCCAATTTACTGGTCATCACGCACCCACACCGAAGCGCTGCAGAAGTGGTCTCGAATCAAGCCGCCATAATCGAAACAGTTGTGCCCTACGGTGGATGTAACCAGTGAGGGAGGGCTCCACATGGCATGCAACGGCTGCACGACATCTTCGAAGCTCGACTTCGATTTCAGCATGGCCTTCCAACCAATTTATGACGCGGTTGCCGGTCGCGTATGGGGCTACGAGGCGCTGGTCAGAGGTTTATCCGGTGAGGGTGCTTTTGACGTCCTGTCAAAGATCTCGCCAGAGCAAAAATACCGCTTCGACCAGGACTGTCGTGTCAAGGCAATCGAGCTGGCGTCGCGCCTGTTTCCTACGGGCGAGGAATTGATGCTCTCCATCAACTTCATGCCGAACGCGGTCTACCAACCAGCTGCATGCCTTCGTGCGACGCTGCTCGCGGCCGAGCGATGCAGTTTCCCGACGTCGTCAGTCATGTTCGAGTTCACCGAAAATGAGGAGGTTTTGGACACCGCTCACCTCACGAACATCATCACCGAATATCGCAAGCATGGTTTCACCACCGCCATCGATGACTTTGGTGCAGGTCATGCGGGACTGGGACTCCTGGTCGACTTCCAGCCAGACCTGATCAAGATCGACATGTTGCTCATCCGCGGAATCGACACCAGTCCGGCCCGCCAGGCTGTCGTGGCTGGCATCATGGGAATCACCAAAGCACTCGACATCACAGTGCTCGCAGAAGGCGTTGAGACCGAAGCGGAGTTCCTAGTTCTGAAGACAGCCGGCATCCGCCTCTTCCAAGGATACTGGTTCGCGAAGCCAGCATTCGAGGAACTCCCACAGATACAGTCGTGGCCTGCTCTCAACGTCACCAGTGCCGCTTAGCAACCCACAGACGGCATACTCGCAAATTTCCCGCACCGGCTACTCCCCTAGCCTCTGACAAACCATGGTTTGTGTAATGCGGACGGATAAGGCACGACGAGGAAATCGGAACGGTACCTCGGGTCGTTTTCTCAGTGGTGCATGGCCGGCTAGGTGGTTTGGAAGAGAATCAATTTAGTCTCACGATTATCTGTGAAAGCGCCATGGATCGTTGACTGGCGTTCCTGTTCCGTAAATCCCAAACCTAGATGCATCTGGATCGATGTCGACTTCTTCTCGTTCGTGAAGTGAAGGAAGTGCTGCTTCGCGACCTGACCCAATCCATTCGTGCCTGAGCTAGTGTGATTCCGGTTTCTTCGCGAGCCACAATATTCGGGCACTCATCGTCGCAAAGATGATGAATCCTAAGAGGAAGAGGCTGGTCAGCCATGAGGAAGTATTCGTGATGAGTGCATTGACGGTGCTAGCTGCAAAACCTATGGCGATGGCTATGTAGATCCAGTTCTCGGTTCTTCTCTGACGCCTCGTTGACATGGTGGATCCCTCTATGAGCTGTGCTGCGGACGATTCCGGGGGCGTCAAGTTCTATTTCGGGGTGTTTTTTTTAGAATCCCCTGGCCCCTTTCAACCTGAGTACAGTTCACGATTTACCGGTTGCCGTGTTCATATAGTACCGAGTCGGACATGCGCCTCTCCGTTGGTGCGACCGGTGTCCGGTGCCGATGGTTTGTTAGACGCGTTCGGAGGCCACCACATGGAAAGCTGTTGGGATGACAGTTAGTAGCCAGCCACGGCAACCTCCAGGACAAAGAGAATCGAATCTCTCGCTTGTTCTTTACATTGGTCGCTAGCGGGTTAGGGCCGAAGTTTGATCATGGGATAAAACGCGGTCGGCGTACAGCAGCATCATTGCCGCAGGGTCAGGATCGTAGTTGTCCGGACCCTGCCATTCTTTGTGGAGTCCAACTCTTTCGATCGCCCGTTGGGACCGTTCGTTGCATTCAGCGACAACAGCCGTTATCGGAAGTTCCGGACGAGTCGATTGGGCTAGTCCTATGCCAGCTGAAGCGACTTCCTGAGCGTAGCCTCGCCCCCAGCTTTGGGGACGCAGACTGAAGGATAGGTTCCATGCGATGTCTGCCTGCAGCTGGCAGCCACCCATCCCGACCACCTCGCCCGCCGCGTCACCTTCCAGGAGTACCCACAATCCGTGCCCATACTGTTGCCATTCAGCGATTCTGCGTTGGAGGACTGCTTGGGTATGGGTGATTGAGGGGTGAGCGAGCATTGGGTCACATTCAATGAGGCGAGTGTCTGAGTACATTCGGAATAACTCGTCCGCATCGCTAGGAACAGGTCGACGCAATACCAGCCGACCACTTGAAGTATGGATAACGTGTTCGATGTTGGCCCCAGCTTCGGGCATCCCTTCTGACATTCGTCCAGTATCCCAGTTTGAGCTCCGGCCCCGCTTCGGAAGGCTTTTCAATGTGTGGATGGATCGCATTTCGGCGGCATTCTGTCAGTAGTAACCGGTGGTTAGGGCGCACATCACGCACGACCCCGCCATTTACCGTTCACGGAACACCGCCGAAATACGATCAAGTCCACACAAGCAGGTGACTTGACCAGAAGTAGCGCCGTCGCTGGGATGCAGGCCTGCCCCGTATGGACGGACCACTGGGCATGAGCAAGCAAAGACGTTAGTCGATGGTCAGGACTCGGATTGCCCGCTCAAACAGCCCTGCAGCGATGTCTTCGAGCGCAGCTCGGTGATCACCGTTGCTGTCCTTTGGCGACGGAACGAGGTGGATTACATCGTCCTCGTTGACGTTCACTATTCCACCCCAGCTCTCACCATCGGAATCAAGGACTGATGCAGAACCGTTGGACCATCCCCACTTCCCAGACTTATGGCGGCTGACATTCGCACTCAAGATGAAAGTCTTCACTTCGCCAGATGGCTGCCTAATCGGCGCGTGAACGATCTGAACCAGACTCACGACATCACGGCGCTTCTCGAACTGGGTATCGACAACCTTGTAGTTACTCATCCAGTCATTGTTCACTATACGAATCGTATTTGAGACGTCGGAGAAACGGCTGTGAGCAAGAGCAATACGGCAGATTTTGCTGCTCCTTTCTTGAACATCGGGTTGGAATGCCTCCACCCCAGATGGATCTCCGCTAGCCCTAGGGACTCCTAGGCAATTAACCCAATTTGCCCTCTTGCGGTTCCTCTCACCCCTTGGATGGGAACACATCAACCTCATCGGCGACTACACCTGGCCGCGTACCAACCAGATCAAACCAGGCAAATACCGGCCACTACGACGATCCACAAACCCTTAGCGTTGGATATTTCGCTTTTTCACAAGCCTCCCGATCTAACCAGCGGCTCGATCAGATCCCGCCAACCGTCAATGAGCCAGCCCCGGCCCATCATGTCGTCGTCGTACTCTTCGAAACACTCCCCCGAGGAGGCCGGTACTGGTGCAGCAGCTTCGCGGCCTTATCGGGAGCTGGGGCCTGCAGAGGGCTTGTCCCGCACAGTGGAGTTCCTCTGCCTAGTGATCTTGCCTAGTGGTCGTTGGCGAGCTGTGAAACGCGTTGGTGACTCAATCCAAGAACGGCCGCCATGTCGCGCATGGTGTACCCGCTGGAGCGTAGCGACGGACCGTCTCAGAACCGGTCGGTTCTGACCAGTTCGATTTCAGATACTCGATTCGCGCAAGACCATGTGACACGCTTGCTGACGACGGCACCCCTGAAAGGAACTGTGATGACCTCCATTGCTCACGACACCCTGACGTTCTCGCGCTTGCTTGACGCTCCACTTTCCGTGGTTTGGGCTGCCTTTGCAGACTCGACGCAGCGCACTGTTTGGGGCGTTCCAGAGGGGGAAGCTCAGGTGTACGACGAATCTAACTTCGGCGTTGGAGGTCGGGACGTGTACCGGTGTGGCCCGCCGGAGACCCTCGAATTCAGCGGGATAGCCGAGTATCTTCAGATCGTTACGGAATTTCTGATTGTGCACACCGACGTAGTGGCAGTCGAGGGCCAGGTCCTCGCGGCGGCACTCTTGACATGGCAGTTCGAGAGCCGGGACGGGGCTACGCAAGTGCAACTCACAGATCAGGTCACCTCATTCGTTGGGGTCGACATGATCGATGGGCATCGCAATGGTCATACGAAGGCCCTTGAACAACTCCGCGTATTCGTTGAAGGTCTCGACGAAGACGAGATAGGGGCCACGCAGTAAACGATCGCCTCGAGGACTAGGGCCGTGAACCGACCGTGGACAGGGTCTCAGGTGTCTCAAATAGGGTCGATTATGGACGTCGCTATTTCGTCGTCGGGAAACTTAGCATCAAATGCCCCCTGCTTCAGCTGTCTTTGAGCTGTAACTGTTAACTTCGTCTGGCGGCTTTTTCACAGTTGGGAATGGCGGTTCCTGATGACGTCGGCTCCGGGATTTCCCCGCATGACGTAGTAAGCGGTTAGCGGGATGAGGTCCGGAACCGCCAAATGAACTGTCAAAAACCCGCCATTTCCAACTGACAGTCACAGGTTTTGCCGGCGTCTATCCCGGCCCACAGTTGCAACAAAGCGGTCTCCCTTCATCGTTCGAATATGAAGCCCAGCAGATAACCTCGCCGTCGTGTCCTTATCCAGCGATCATTTCTTGTCGCGTCTCTCAATCAGCGGTCGGGCCATCATCGAAGCGACAGGCGGCCAATCCTTCGAAGCCGTAACAACTGTCCGGCACAGCAGCAAAAGCCATACCCATCACCCCTGGGTAGCCAAGACACTACAACTGCCCCGCGAACTACCTGCTCAACAACATAAGGACAGCAGCAAAAAAGAAAAGATCCTGCCGGCCGCGACGACAGGAACTGGCGGCCCATTAAGCCCGGAGCATTTGTCCGAACCAGCAGTTTTCACGTTCTGATCGACACTACTTTTTGCGATGTTTTGCAATGCTCGTCCCGCAGGGCCTCTGGGCCCTGCATTGCTGGTAATCGTTACACTTCTGATATGCGTCGGCCAGTGGTTGGGAGCGGTTTGTGCTCCCACAAGGCCGGATACTAACTGGATGGGGAATCAGAAGACGCCGTTCGGCAGACAGACGCATTGGTTGGCTGTTCACCGTGGGGTTACCCCTTCGCTGCTCGCACTATTTTTTGGAGCGACTTTCTGGGCTCTCGGCGCGACGGGCGGCATCAGCTATCTTCACGATGCATCATTTCCCACGGCGGTACTCGGCGGCCTCTATGTGGTGCTGGCCGCTATCGCGCTATCCATTATCATCACCACAGCAGCCGCGAGTTATCTCGTTCAACCCTTCGCCAAGGAAGGTACCGGCCCGAGGTAGCCCTTCTCAATCTTGAGGAGGGCGAAACCATTGCTAAACCAGAGCTAGCATGCTGGCTACTGCTCTCACTACAGAAAGAAAGACCATGCACATTCGTCTCCGCGCCACCGCCGCCGCGTTTATGATTCTGACGACGTCGGTGGCGATGTCAGCATGTTCCACGACACCGTCTGACACAACGTCTACCGCCGTAGAGGAATCGCCTCTGTCAGAGTTCTTTTCTTCCGCGTATGGCGGGGATCTGAGCCCTGAGGAGCAGGAAAAGAAGTTTGCCGAGGACGAGCGCCAGCGGGAGGAACTGGTGGCGCAGTGCATGACGGAGGAAGGGTTCGAGTACACCCCAAATCTGCAGAGCGCGTCGATGGCGGTACCTGCTGCAGGCGAGGAGTGGGATCCGGAGTCACGCGAGTGGGTGTCCCAGTACGGGTACGGGATGATCAATTACCCTGGACGCGATGACATGCCCTCCGGCGAAGAGGAGTATGCGGACGCGAATGCTGATTATGTCTCGAGCCTGTCTGAATCCGAGCAGGAAGCATTTTACGAGGCCCTATCTGGGCCCGTCCCGGACGAGGAAGACATCCCCGTCGATGAGGAAGCCATGGAATGGGACTGGACGACAGCTGGGTGCTACGGGTGGGCAGAGAACGAACGCGGAATCGAGGACCCGATGGCCTCCGATGCGCACAAGCCACTCATGGACGCGATGAACGGGTTCTACGAGGACATGATGAGCTCCCCGGAACTCGCCGACGTAGACGCCGCATGGTCCTCGTGCATGGCTGACGCGGGCCAGCCAGGATTCTCAGCTCAAATGGATGCCCAGAACAGCATCAATGATCAGATGAACTCGCTCTACGAAAATACAGCAGAGACCGGACCCGACGAGGTCGCTATGACGGAGCTCGGCGAGAAGGAGATTGACCTCGCCCTCGTCGATCTCGACTGCCGAGACAAAACGGACTACCAGGAAAAGCTCCAGGATGTGCAGTTCGCCCAGGAGCAGCAGTTCGTCGATGACCACAAGACAGAACTCGAGGCGTTCCGGGCTGACCTCGAGCAGGGAAGCTAGGTGCTACGGTCCCGGCGCGACCGCTCAGCTGAGCAGCATGCGGAAACTGCCGGCCTTGATCTGGTCCTCGATGACACAGGTCAGGAGCAGGAACCCATTCCTACTCGATCCTCAGTGTCGGCAGGAGTCGCTGCCGTCTTTCAGCGCAACAAAACCTTATGGATTGTTGTCGCCGCTGCGGCCCTGAGCCTGGTGATTGGTCTATTACTCGGCCGGTTTCTGGTTTCCCCGGCTGACGCTGCCGCCGACGCCGAACCCCCCACCCCGGGTCTGGTCACCGTCCCGGTCGAGTACGGGCAGCTCAGCAATGACGTCACTATCCGCGGTGAAGTCGCGTACGCCGATCCTGTCGAGGTACGCATCGACACCTCTTCTATTTCTGGGCCGGCAGTCGTTACTGGTCAGGTACCCGAAGAGGGCACAGACTTGGAACCACTGTCGATCGCTCTCGAGGTCGCCGGACGACCGGTGATCGTTCTGCCCGGCGAGCTTCCTGCCTATCGCACCCTCCAGGTCGGTGTGTCCGGCCCGGATGTCGTGCAGTTCAAGACGGCTGTCAGAACGATCGGTATCGACGCCGGCGACCCGGCGGACCCGGTCTTTGGCGTTGACGCAGCCAACGCCGTCGCGGCGCTCTACGCGGAAGCCGGTTACTCCGCCCCGGAATCAGAAGAAGGTGCCACGGAAGCTGTACGGGCAGCACAGGAGTCTGTGCGGGCCGCGGAACAGGGACTCCTCACAGCGCAAAACGAGCTTGCCACGACCCCGGTCGGCGCGACGCTTATCGAAGTTCGCGAAGCTGACAATACGGTGGCTAGTGCACGTCGTGAACTCGCCGCGGCTCAGGATGCTGACCCGCAGGATCCTCTTCAGCTCGGTAATCTAGTGGATGCGCTCGAGTTGGCTGAGCTGCGCCGGCAACAGCTAGGTTCCGATCGTACCGACGCACCGCAGCGGGCCGCCGTTGACGTGGCAGCCACACAGCTCACGCAGGCGCAGGAGGAACTGACCCGGACCGAGCAGGCCGCCCTTCCCGCGCTGCCTGCCGGTGAGGTGTTGTATCTGTCCGAGCTTCCTCGCCGAGTCGACGCCGTTACCGCCCAACGAGGTTCGCTCCTTGAGGGACCTGCGATGACTGTCTCCGGCGCGACCCTGGGCCTGTCCGGCTCAGCGGCGGAAGCCGATGCCCGGTTGCTGAAAGTCGATGATAAGGCTACCTTCGAGCTGCCGGATGGCACCGTTCACCAGGCGACTATCAAGGCCGTGGCAGCTGGGGAAGGCGAGTCGCCACGGTGGACTATTGAACTGCAGCCGGATCCCCTGACTCCTGAACAAATCCAGGAACTTCAAGGATCAAATGTGAGAGTATCTATTGCTGTCGGTGCCACTGACGGTGACGTGCTGTCCGTACCCTACGCGGCTCTGAGCGCAGGCCCGGGCGGTGAAACCCGCGTCGAAGTCACCGAGGGAGACCCACGCGACGGCGAAGAGACTACGACACGACTTGTCGTTGTCCGCAGCGGACTGGCAACATCCGGGGCCGTGGAAGTCACCCCTATCGAGGGTGACCTCACCGAAGGCGACCTTGTCGTGGTGGGTAAGTGAGCACTGCCCTCGTTGAGCTGCGCGATGTCACCCGTTCATTTCCCGGCCCACCCGAAGTCCAAGCCTTGAAGGGCATCAACCTCACCGTCAACGATGGCGACTACCTCTCGATCGTTGGCCCCAGCGGATCCGGGAAATCCACCATGCTCAATATTCTGGGGCTACTCGACCGGCCAAGCGTCGGAGAGTACCGGTTTGATGGGCATCTCACCGGAGGGCTTGACGAGGACACGCGGGCCGCGGTGCGAGCCCAGCGCATCGGATTCGTGTTTCAGGCTTTCCACCTCATGCCACGACGCTCGGTGCTGGAGAACGTCATGATGCCCATGCTCTACAGCGGAACGCCCCGTACAGAACGCGAAGACCGGGCACGAGACGCCCTGAACCGGGTGGGTCTAAGCCACCGCGTGGACTTCCTGCCCGGCACGCTATCCGGTGGTGAGCGTCAACGCGTCGCCGTCGCGCGTGCAGTGGTCACCCGACCCAGCCTGATCTTGGCAGATGAACCTACAGGCAACCTCGACGGAACAACAACCACGGATGTAATGGAATTGTTCGAGGAACTCGTCACCGACGGTCTCGCCCTCATCATCATCACCCACGATCTGGCCGTTGCCCAGCGCGCACCCACGTGCGTTCATATCGCTGACGGACGGGTAAGTACCCCAGAATGAGACGACACCCCCTCAACCGCAAAGATCTTCCTACGGTCGGCGAAACGCCAACCGAAACCCTCCCCTCGAGTGACAGCACGCAAGCTCAGAGCCTCGTCCAACCCGTACCGGTAGTAGACCGCTTCAGCTTCATCGACCTACTCATCGAGGCGACCTCCGACCTCGGAACAAGACCCGGGCGACTGCTGATGACTCTCGCAGGAACCATCCTGGGCATCGGAGCCCTCGTCGTAACCATCGGCTTCGCACAAACAACAGCAGGACAACTCGCCAAACGCTTCGACGCGTTCGCTGCAACCCAAATCATCGCCTCACCCGCTCAGGCACAGAACGCTGACGGAAACAGCGTCGCCACCAGCACCCTGCCCTGGGACTCGGTGACACGCATAGAGCGCCTCGCCGGCGTTGAGCAAGCAGCACTCATTACAGAAGTGAAACTCCAAGAAGGTACCGTCACCGCAGTACCCATCAATGACCCCTCCGCCCCCAGCACCGCGCCACCTCGAGTCTTCGCCACATCCGCCGGGCTCATCGACGCACTTGAAGGCACCATCCTCCACGGCCGGGTCTTCGACGAGGGACACGACCAACGGCACGACCGCGTAGCCGTTCTCGGCGATCGACTCGCGGACCGCCTCGGGATCACCCGCGTCGACTCCCAACCGTCCATCTTCATCGACGGTCTCCCCTACGCTGTCGTCGGTGTCTTCGGCGACGTCCAACAACGCCCCGAACTCCTCGACAGCGTCATCATCTCCACCGGTGCAGCCCGAACCGATTTCGGCCTCAAAGCACCAGGAGACGTTCAAGCCCGCATCGTCATCGGCGCCGGCCCCCAGATCGCTGAACAGGCCGCACTCGCCCTCGCACCCGATGCACCAGACCATGTTGACATCGCAGCCCCGCAAGGTCGATCCGAACTCGCAGACAATGTACAAGCCGACATCAACCTCATCTTCGTCGTCCTGTCAGTCGTCGTCCTCCTCGCAGGAGGCGTCGGAATCGCGAACGTCACCATGCTCTCCGTCATGGAACGCACCGGAGAAATAGGGCTACGCCGTGCCATCGGCGCCACCCGCCGACAAATCGCCACACAGTTCATCACCGAATCCATCATCATCGGCCTCCTCGGCGGGCTCCTCGGCGCCACCACCGGGGTCTTCGCCATCATCACCATAGCCCTATCCCAACAATGGACACCCGTCGTCAACCCGCTCGTGGCCACCAGCGGAGCACTCCTCGGAGCAATCGTGGGACTCATAGCCGGAGGCTTCCCCGCCCGCAAAGCAACACGTATCGAACCCGTCGCAGCCCTACGAGGAACGTGACGAACCATTTCCATCCGTCGCCGAATACGATCACCGCACGGGGCTTTCAGCCCGAGATCTTGATGGGAACGAAGGCTGCCGCGTCCAGTGAACACCTGCAGAGATGGCCTCGACCCCAAGAGCGGAGGGGCTTCGCCCTTGCTCCGCTGCCCGGCGTAGTTCTCGCCGCTCTATCGAACTTCTTCACCGCGTTCACGACACGACCGCGTAACTACGGATGATCTCGCCTCCGATCAGACAACACAAATAATTTACCCCCGATCACCGCGATGATCCTCGCCCCAGCACCGCCAACACTCGGCGTGCCACGGTATGCGCCGTCTACGCACTCGGGTGTCTATGGGTGGCGTAGTGGTATCAGGTCAAGTAGCGAAGAAAACTACCGGTGCGATAGCCACCTTATGCAAGAGTAATCAACATTGAAGACCAAAGACGATTGCGAGATCAATAGAGATACTTTACAATTCCCTTCAACTTTTGCGCTTAGGGTAAGGCGCTTCGCTGCGTTTGCGGCAGAACTTTTTTCGCGGATTCTATTGGATTCTCCCCGAAGTATGAGTAACGTTGGGACTGCCCACGGTTTGGTTGACTCGTGGGGTTGATAGTTTCTTAGGCGGCTAGCACCATGTTGTTGATTGTCTCAAAC
>NZ_BAAAIJ010000011.1:0-23591 GCF_039526005.1 Arthrobacter flavus
GGCTTTAGGCATGATGAACATCCTTCCACCCGCGAGGTTAATCCTCACAGGTCAGGAGTCAACCAAACCTTCAGCAGTCCCTTACGCCACTGCAACCTGGTGAACCTCAGTGGCCACAATCGCCTCGAACATGAGGGGCCGCGTGATTCATCATCAGGAATGTCACCAACGGAGGCTAACGTCTGGTCTATCAAACTGCATCTAATCACCTTAGGGAGTCAGCCGTGAATGCCACTCTTAGTCCGCAGCAGAACGAGCAATCGACTTGCACAAACCGGAGATGTCATGACCCCGCGGACTGCCGCGATGGGCTTGCACCGGTTGACCCCCACCCTGTCCTTCTGCAGCCCCCGTTTCCGAGGTCGGGCGATGAATCCCTTTAGGAAGCGACCTTTGTGCCCGTCGCGCGGTCCTTTACCCGGCAGGCTCTCCTGGGATCTTACCCGGGCGGCGATGGACCGAGCCCTCAGCACAGAACCTCGCGTTCGTCGGATCGGGCTCGCATCACTACGAGCCCTCGCCTCGGGAACGTTGCTGAGCAGCATTGATCGAGCGGCAGCCATAAGTTGCATCAACATCTTGACAGAAAGCGAGTTTCGGCCAGATGAACGATCTTGACCTACTCTACGAGCTATCGGGTGACGAACCTGGAAGCTTCACCATCACCACTGAGAGCGGGACTGTGTACGTGGTGGACTGCACCCGGGGCTTCCTTCAGAGGTTTCCCAACGTTCGGCCGCCCACAACCGATTTCGCATCAATACCTGTATGCGACCTCCGGCGTGATGAGAGTCGAATTCCCATCATTCGAATTGAACGACTAGTCGTCGGAGAGCGCGGAGTACTCATTTTAGACGTCGTCGAGGACGGCCAGACCGTAACTGTCCGCAGCACCACTCCCGTGCTCTCCATCGAACGGACCGCCAACACCGGCTGACGCTACACCCTGATGCTTGAGTCCCGGTCGTACAAGAGCAACCTCCGATCAGGGACTCGACGCACCTGGCCAGCCAGCTGCCTTGTCCCAGCGTTCTCCGAGTAGGTCGGGCGTTGAACCCTATTCGCGGACCTACTCACTAACTTGAGAAGGTGCCGTCTATCAACGCGGTCGCCGCCCCGGACACCTGGTCGAAGCGACCTTCGCGGATTGCCGTCACGGGCGTCTCGTCGCCCAACCAGGGATTTCCGCCGATGAACCACAACCTTGCAAGATCAGGGCCTTCAGCGCGACTGATCAGGCAGAACACCTTGTGTGCCAAAATCATCCGAGCGGCTTCATAATCGTTCGGGAGAGGTCCATCCTTCTCCACCCACTCCAAGCTAATCCGAGGGGTCGGATTTCCCGCAAGGGCGCCGGTGAGCAGCGGTCCGAGCGTCCCATTTAGACCCGCTGCTGTCGTTCGTATCGAATCCGCTTCATGCTTCACTCGAACCATGTCCGCCTCCAAACATCCCGTTCTTGATCGGCGCGTCTGGCTGTGCCCCATAATCGGCGGGTCATAGAGACTCCTTCAGTCGTCCAATCCCATGCGTAGGCACCGCAGGTCCGCCCCGCCTGAGGATCGGCCTTCTTTGTGGCTGACGAGTTGTCAGCGCCTTCGATAAGCTTAATTGACGAGTTGACTAGGAGTGGAAGCGATGACGGACCCGGCCGACATCCAGCCGAGTAGGGCAGACCAAATCCTTCAGGCCGCCCGAGCACAGATACATGGAATCGCCATCAGCGGGACCGTGCCAGTAGAAGAAATTGCCAGGCGGATGGCTACTCAAGTCTCGCGCGAGCAGAGCGAAAACAGGCTTGCGCAGAAGGTCGGGCCTTTTTATGACGCCGAAGGGGTGCTCAACTGGCTGGGTGTCAGTCGCCAGGCGATCCACAAGCGCCGGGGAGCACGGACGATCCTTGGGTGCCGCACTGCCGATGGAAGATTCATCTACCCCGTTTGGCAGTTCCAGAACGACGGCAGGTTACTTGCCCGCCTGCCCGAGGTTCTCAAGGTGCTCGCGGCCGGTATCGACGACCCATGGACGTGGGCGCTGTGGCTACAGTCCGCTGTCGATGAAGAACTGGACGGCAAGACGGTGACCCAGTGGCTTCGCGATGGCGGTGACGTTGAACCAGTCCTCCGACTGGCCCGGAACGATGCCGCAGCGTGGGCCGCAGAAACCGAGCGGGTTTGGGCCTAGCGGCGATAGCCGATGTCACTGGGCGCGTACCTTGAGATCATGATGATCCGCGCGCGCGGAAGCCGACAACTGTGAGCGGGCGCCGTTCGATCCATGGACCCGCACCGGAATCGGAGTCGACAGCTGCAGCTGAAACCGAGCGCGCGAAGCATGCCGTGTCATCTAGGAAATCCGGCTGCGGGTTTCCCGCTCCTGGCCGTCATCCTGATCACCGCCGGGCTCACCATCTTCTCCGTCATCGCCAACGCCGTCGAGGGTGCCGAAATGGCCGAACGCCAAAGAGTCATTGACGCCTGCCACAGCGCCCTTTAAGTCGAGATCCCCGAGGCCGAAGTATCCCACCGGGTCAGAATCTACGACCTCGACGAGAACTGGTCCGGGTCAGGGCGGTTCCGTAATCCAGGATTGCCCGGGGATACCCGCGAGTGGATCGGTTTCGATTGCTCGGCAACCCAGAAGGTCAGCGGCGGCGAGCTCGTCACCGCCACCATCTCCGAACCTTGACCAGCCAACCACCAAGCACGCCCGTTGCTTTGCGCCGGCCCCCGGTGCGTTTCGGTCCGGCGATAGCCGCACCACCGGTCGCTGAATGTGAAGCCGTTTTGAACCAGCTGCCAGTCAAACCAAACCAGCCCCGAGCGATCCGAAATGGTGTTGCGATCCAGTGGACCTGCTGAGGTTGGCATATTAAGAGACTCGGCCCTGGCGGGCCTCGTCAGAATGCTTACCTTCTCGTTTCCTCATCGCTCCCCTGATCGTTTCCCTGCTTCGTGATCCTCTTTGTGTTTCTCCGACAAACCAGCTTCTCGATTCCTCTTACGTTCCCTTCTCGTTCTCTTCTTGGTTCCCTGCTCTGGCGCTGCGCGCCTTCGCCCACCGTTCCGATAACCTCCACAACCTACGCAACTTCCTGGCTCTCTGATCCTTCTGCCACCACAACCACACTGCTCCCGTTCCGTTTCCACACCGTCACCCGTCACGCTCACCAGGCAACCCACCTGAGCGCCACCATCTCGCTCACTCTCTGCCACCGACACACGCAACCACACCGGACCTGACTTGCCCACTCCAGCCAGCCACACCTGACACCGGCTCACACTTAACCCAGCCAGGCGGCCTCGCTGCGCTCCCCCACCACAACCTCACGACACCCATCTCGCTCACTGTGCGCAGACGCTGCGCCGCCGACAACCATCTGCTCCTCCGCACCGTTGCCCAGTCAGGCGACCAGTGCGGGACTCTCTCCGTTCTCAGCTCTTCTTCTGATCCTTCACAGATTCACTTCCGTCTCCGACGGGCCTCCCCTCCGACATGAGCCACTCTTCTCTTCGCCATGACCAGTCCAATGCAATGGCCTGCGGCCCGCCGGATAGTGATCATCATGATGGTCACTATGTGGAACTGTGTGGGACTCATTGCGGCTGCGCCGCCGATGCGCTTCACGCTCTGATCCTCTTGGCGCACCTCGGTCCGTTTCCCATGGTGGTTCCTCCTCCATGTCCTCCCTTCCCGTGGAACAACCTTCGCCTTCGGCATCCAACCAGCTCCGTTACTCCTGCTCGCGCAGCGGGTTGCCTCTCCACAGCAATGACCTTCACCTCAGCACCTGACTTGTCCGGGACGATCCTGCTCGCGCAGCGGGCTCTGCCACTGAATAACTGCTGGGCCGGAGCAAGACTTGCCTCCCACATGCTTTCGGCGTCTGACGCGGTGCGACCATCCCGGCCACGCAGTGATTTCCGTCATGGCACTCTGAAAAGCTGACAGCATGAACTCCTCGCGTTCCCCTGCGGGAGCAGGCTGCTTCACTGCATGTTGATCCCGGACACACCAGTCAAGCGATGCGGCTGCCGGAACGGCTTAGCGTCGCGGTTTCATCCAGGAACCCCTCCGGCCACACAGAAAGTTCGCTGAGGAAACTCTCTTGCCACGCACACATCTGCTGTCCGCAGGACCGTGAAATCCGCCGGAGGCAAAGACACCTGGAGATGCACGCTCACTCCCCATCACAACCTCCCGAAGAATCTTTCATCAGACCCCTCTTTCATCGCAGTAACTGCCATCCAGACAGCGCATAAGCTGATTCCAACCGACCCTCCTGGCCGGGGGCTTACTGCCGTCCGCAGGACAATGAAAACCGTCGAAGACATCCACCAACTTGGTCCACAAAAACCTGACATTCTCCGAAGGCTGCCGCACACAAGACTGGTGACACCAAAAACTTCCGTCCTATATCCTCCACAACCCGCACTGCTGCGCAGTTACACCTGCCCTTGGGCGCCCGAAAATGAGCAATTGTTCGAGGTGGAAGCTCCCCATGGGCGCCCGAGCCTGGCTTCCCGCGATTCGGGCCGCGTGTATCGGAATTCGACGAAACCAGATCGCCCCGAATCCGGGGTCCCGGGTTCCACAGGGGCACTACCAGGAATCTACGCATGGCTTCGGGCATGCAACAGGCAATTTACCGGCTGGCACGCGCCGGCGGCATCGAAACCAACCCCATGACCTTCACCCAGAAGTCCGGAGTCTTCTCCTCCGCGGCCACTGAGAACGGCTCAGCCACCCTCCTGACCCGGCGCGAGGACACCGGCCTCAACGGCTACCTGATCCTGCCCGAGAAATCCCTCGGCTCCAACGCCCCACTGCACCTGGCCCACACGGTCGGCGCCCGCGCTGAAGAAGCCGAACTGCCCGATGACCTGGGCAACTCCCCGGCTATCGGCGAACTCACCTACCGCCGCTCCCCCGCGCTGCGCGAAACCCAATCCGGCATCGACCCGACCGAGCTCCCCCGCCTGCTGGCGAACGCGATGCCTGCCGGAAGCTGGGTTGCTGTCACGATGCGCAAACCCGCCAACAAGGAACGCACCCGCTACACCGCGTGGCTGGCCAACCGGCTCGGCACCGCCGTCCCAACACACCACTCCGTTCACCCGACAGCTGTCGCCATGACCATCACGGCCGGCGGATCCACCAAGGACGAAGTCCGCGCGCTACTGCACCAGGTGACCGCCGGGATGCCAGGGTTCGACCTGGACTCGGACATCAGCTTCCGCCGCGCCCGCCACCGCGCCTCGGTGCTGCTGCCGATCGGATTGCTCCTGGCCGCGGCGACCATCTTCGGCATCCCGTACCTGCCGGGTGAGATCAAAGAAATGGTTTCCGAGTTCACCGCCGGGCTCCTCACCGCATCAGTGGTCGCCGCCGTCATCGGGATCATCGGACTCAGCGGCAAGATCGGTTCCCCTGACGCTGACCTGCGCAAACGTCTCGACCGCGCTGAGTTCCCCGTCCCGCCTGCGCGCAAGGGCCGCCCGGCACCACCACGGAAAGAAAAGACGGTCCGCGGCACCCGCCAGGTCGGTGAGAACAAGGTCCCCTACGAGAAGACCATTCCCGCCTCCGACGGCGACTACCCGTTGCACCCACACACCTTCCTGGTCGGACCAACCGTCGTCGTCGGTATGGTCTCCCCGCACGCCGGTGCTCTCTCCGGTGAGAAGGTCACCCGGTCCCGGTCCGTGCCGCCAGCGATGGGACAGCCGATCGGCCCACTGCTCGGCTACGAAGCCGGATCCCCCGCCTACCTTTCAGCCCAGGACGCGTTCGCCGGCACCGCCGTGCTCGGTGTCCCCAACTCGGGTAAGTCACTGCTGATCCGGTCCCTGTTCGGCTGGCACTGCCTGGAACGGGCCCGCCCGTCCGGCCGCCCCGGCTACCCGGGCAACCGCAACACCCTGGTCGCGTTTGAGTCCAAGGGTGACGGTGTGGAGAAATACTTGGCCTGGGCCCACTCGGTTGGCGACAGGGCCCTGGTCATCGACGTCGCCGACGCCGCCACCCCGGCCATCGACATCTTCGCTGTCCCCGGGGACAACGCAGCAAAAGCATCCTTCTTCACGAACGCGATGGTCTACGTCTTCGGTTCCGTGTCCATCGGCGCCCGCTCCGTCACGACGTTGAAGGGTGTCCTCACCGCTGCCCTCGCCGTGGACGATGAGCTCCTCGAAAGCATGGACGACCGTGACCCGATGACAATCCCGCTGGGCCGTTCCCCGATGTACTACGCCTACCTGCTCCTCGGTGGCATGTCCGACAAGGTCGGTGTTGACCTGGCCTCCGGGATCCGCGGCCGCGCCGTCCAGCTTCGCGAACGAGGAACCCCATCGGCTGAGCTGGAACAGGCCACCGCGGCCATCTCCTTCCTCTACGACGGCAAATCCGAATCGGCCCGCCGCACCTTTACTGAGGCACCGTACTCGAAGATCGAGCAGCTCCTCGGCCTCGAAGAATGGTGGACCCCTTCACGCAAGAAGGTCACCTGGGAGCAAATCCTCGAAGGCCACCGATCGGTCGTCATCAACACGGGAACATCCGCGTCCGGCGTCGTCCTGGACGACAACGTGAACCAGGCCATCTCCTCAATGCTCATGTACTCGATGCAGCACGCCATCAAACGGATCTGCTCCGGCTGGCAGTCCCACGGCCGGTCGGTCTCCCTGTTCGCTGACGAGCTTTCCCTGTTGGCCGGTAACTCCCCGGAGATCATCTCCTGGCTCCGCGACCAGGGCCGGTCCTTCGGCTGCCGCCCGTTCCTGGCCACCCAGCGTCCCGAGCAGCTCCCGCCCGCGCTGCGCAATAACCTCCTCACCTACGGGACCCTGATCTCGTTCGCCCAGTCGGATGTGTCCACGTCCGTCGAAGTCGCCGCGAACATGGGCTCCGTCGCTGAATGGACCCAGGACGACGTCCAGCACCTCGAGCCGTACCATGTGCTTGTGCGCTCCCATGTTGGCCAGCGCCGGCAGTCCGCGTTCATCGTGAAGCTGCCCAACCACGAGGCCGACATGAGCTCCTACCCAGAAGCCCAGGGGTACGCGGCATGAACGCCACCCCCAGGCGCAAGACTGCCGTCGACTCGGTCCACGCGTCACTGATGCCTTCGGCGTGCACCCTCGATGAGGTCGCCACCCACAACCGCGCCGACCCCTACTGGGACATGCTCTGGGCGCCGGGGTCGACCGCCAACTGGGTTTCCGGATCCATGGAACGCAACCGGGTCCAGGTCAACCGGTCCCGGACGAACAAACGCCTGATGGTGGACACACCAGAAGCACTGCGGCTGTTGAACATCAACCAGGGCCGGGCCGCCCGGCTCGCCGGCTGGTCCTGCCTGGACTCGTGGCGGACCGTGTCCGCTGAACAGATGGCCGCCCTGACCGGCGCCATGAACTTCCTGAACCCACACAGCGCGAACGTCGCTGCATCCTTCTCGCTCGACCTCGTCGACATCGGCAAGTTCCCCGTCACCATGCACCGCGACGTCGGCTGGGGGCGCAACGTCCTGTACCGGCCCGGGAACTCCGACGCATTCGACGCCCACATCAAACCGAAACTGACCTGGCCCGAATGGGTTTCCGTGACCGGCGGCTACCCCTGGTCGCACGGCGGCCAGTACGACCGGCACAACCTGCTCGCCACGGAGCTCGCGCTCCGCGCTGCCGAGTACCTTCCCGTTGGCGCAGTTCTGGGTGAGAAGTTCGCGACCGTTGATCTGCTCGCCGGCACCGGCCTCGGCAAGACAGTGAAGAAGCCCGACCAACGCAGGGCCGACGGCGTCATCGTCCGTGCTGATGGTTTGAGGATCGCCTACGAGCTGACCGCCACCGCGTCCACGTCGTTCGAATCCAAGGTCCGGCGCTGGGCTCAAGTTCTGGCCGACCGACCGCTGGAAACCTCGGGCCTGGTCATTGTGTTCGTCGCCGCACCCCACCCCGCGCGGCTCCGCTCCGGTGAAGACCCGCGCCCGGAAATCTACCGGCGGATCGCGAAGGTCCTCAAAGACTTCCCCGGCACCGGCGCCGACTCACCGGCCGCCCGGATGGGAGTCGCATCCTGGGATGAATGGTTCCCCGCCCGCCACGAACTCGGTGAAGCATTCTTCTCCCTGGAAGCAGACTTCGCAACAGCTCCCGGCAAGGGTGCGCAACGCTGGGCACCGCGTCAGCTGTTCGGGGACTACGCCTTCACCCCGTGGGAAACCTTCGACGCTACCGCCGTCATCGACAACGCACCCGCCATCCTGGCCACCCCGCATTGGATGCGGACCGGTGATCACACCCACCTGATCGGGACCCCCATGTCCCGTGCCGGTGAAGAGGTTCCACACCCGGCGCCCGCGAAACCAGACAAGGTCAAAGGCCGCCCGCTCGGGGCAGGTGTCGGTGTTGCCGGTGACGCCCGGCTCCCACGACGGCTACGGCTCGGTAGTTAGGCGGTACCGCGAATAGCGATGGGGGATCTCATCGAGTCGTAAACCGCCGGCGCAATGATTTGGTTTGCCTGCTCGGTCCTGGGCAGTACCAGCAATTTGTCGACCTCTTGTGCATGGACGCTACAGCAATCTCCGTGGCCAACACCTCATGAGCTCTGCCAAACCATTGGGCGGTTCGGCGATGCACTTCGATGCCTCCGACGCACCCCGGTCAGCCATCGTAGGCATCTTCAAGCAGCGCCTTTGCTGCTGCCTTCGTCTCGGTAAAGCGGCCTTCACGGATCGCTTTAACCGGTGATAAGTAGGACAGCCGCGGGTTGACGGTGAGCGCCCATGCCTGCGCTATGTTCGTGCGCCGCGCCATTTGTATCTCGCTGAGCACCTCGTAGGCGAAGCGCAGCCGCGACTGGGATTCCGATGGGGGAATAGCTGACCCTTCTGCCCACTCACATACCTGCAGAGGATCGCGGACGCCTGCGAGTCCAGCAACAATTCGCGCCGTCAGCATTTCGCTGAGTTCACGGACCACCGCGGTGATTCCTATGGCTTCTGATCGACTTTCGCCTTCAATGCTATCTGAGGATGGTCTCATATGAATCCCTTCGCGGTGTGGCCTTTATTTTACCTACCCGAGGCGGACTAAATCCTTAAGAGCTCGGCTAATTGTCACTCCCCGGAACTACGCTGGGAAAATGACAACGGATCCGCGTCCAATCGCCATCTACGGGGACTGGCATGGGCATCTAGGCTGGGCGCTCGGCAGCATCGACGCGGCAGAGAATGCTGGCGTCAAGACGCTGATCCATGTCGGTGACCTCGGCTTGGATTTCCCGGGACGGAACCGCGGAAGGTTCGAAAAGAAACTGAATTTGGTTCTGATCGAACGCGAAATGACTCTTATCTTGTCGGTCGGCAACCACGACAATCACGATACGGTCTCCACCCTAGAAATTCAGGCTGATGGTCTGGCCACCTTCCGCTCCAATATACAGATCCTCCCCCGGGGCGGCCGGACCGTTGTTGAGGGCCTCACCGTCGGAGGTCTCGGCGGCGCCTACAGCATCGATCAGAAGTACAGGATCGAGGGAAAGGATTGGTGGGCCAATGAGGAACCAACGCAACAGGAAGCCGACCAGCTGGTGGCGGGCGGACCGGTGGACATCTTGATCACCCACGACGTGCCGGCCTCCGTCCCCATGACGAGTGATTTGAACCTTCCGGCCGACGTCATTGCCGAGGCAACGAAGACCAGGATTCTTCTCGACAAGGTGGTGCATAGATTGCAGCCTCCGCATCTGTTCGCTGGTCATTGGCATCAACGACGAATCCATGAACTCCGTCATGAGGACGGTTCGGTCACACGAGTTGATGTTCTGGCAAACGAGCTGGCCAACGACGGCAACGGGGCACTGGTCTGGCCCGGATCCACGCCTTTGCGGATTGAAACACTGAGGATAACTACGCGATGACCGCAAACCCGTCCCACGCGGATATAGATAGACCTCACAGCGGTCGGACCAGTCCAGGTAAGCATGTCGGCAAATACGACGTTAAGCGGGAACGGGAGTATGAGCGGGTGCTCATTTTCGCCGCTCGTCTTCGCATCACGACTGACTCCAAGCTCGGAAAGCCGACACCCCATTGGGTCCTGGAACTAGCGAACCGGTCAATTTCCGGCAGCAAACCGGCCAAATCAAGGAGTAGGCGATGAGCGTGCTCGACGCGCAAGCAGCTGGAGTGGAAGTCCGTGTGCCTTTGGGCTGGCTAAACGCTGGAGTTGGAGCAACGATGGTCGGGTCTTAGTCGGGAATGCTGTTCGTGGCATCAGCGGCGGCGGCGGAGAGTCCACTGCCCAGAACCCAGTCTGAATCTGAACAGCGCCTCCGGCCAGCACACCAGGTACGGCAGACTATTTCCGATGCTGACGGAGGGCATGCAGTTCGGTTGTGCTTAATCGGCCCAAACCTGGATCAACGCTCCCAGTCAGGAAAAGAGCAACGGGACGCATTGGCTGCTGGGCTCAAAAGTGCAGGGAATATGCGGTAGTTCGCGGAGGCACTTTCTTGCACCGGTGGGGATGCCAGGTGAGCCTGCTAACGTCTATATGTCTCTGTAAGCATCCACGCGCTCGCGGCGACCGGGTGCGTTGTCGATCAGACTCCGTTGATCGAGGATCTGCCCGACGTGGGGCGGAGGGTTGTCGATGATGCTCCCCCGCTGGGCCCGTTCCGGACCTTCCAGGTGCCCATCCGCGACATCGCAGCGCTTACGGGACTGGACTTGGCACTACTGGTTGCGGTGGATCGGATGCCGATTTCCCGGGCGCTCCAAAGTGCTCCCGTAACGGCCGCGTGGCGGGAGTTGATCAACGAGGATTGCCTCGACCTGGACTTCGATTTGAAGGGAGGCGGAGAATTCTCATACCGGACTAGGATCAGGTGACCGATTGCCACATCAAGGAGCTGCAATGACGAACCCACTCGTTCCTGGAGCCTGGGACGTAATGTTCCTCGTTCTCGCCCTTACGTTCATTGTGTTGACTATGCTCGCGATCATTTCAATCGTTACCCGACGCCAGGTCTCGGTCGTGATGAAGGTGCTGTGGGTCACCTTCGTCATCTACGCACCGTTTCTCGGGCCAGCAATCTGGTGCATCTGCAGCTTGGGTAGGACGTCTCCGAGGGGCTTGGTTCAGCCGCGATCGATGAATCTGGTGCCGTCGAAGGTCAGTACGACGCGATAGGTCTTCGGTTGGAGCCTCCCCGGAATTACCTTGATTTACATCGCAGACGAACACCTTCACTTCTGCAGACCCAAAGCGTGACAGCTGCCGTGAGAAGGTCTGCTCCTAGGATCAGTGAATCCATCCTGTGGCATGCCTGACACCTCTCCCAAAATCCGGTTATAGTTCGCCGGCGGCCCCGTATTGGGCTCTGGCTCTACGCCGTGCGACCGCCTATGGACCGCGCATGCTTCGGCCACTGGTGCGCCCGATCGAGTAGGTGGTTCCAGTACAGCTTCTCGCATGCCCTACTGAGCAACGCTTCTTCCGGGTAGCCACACTCGATCAAAAGCCGGAATATGACCACATGCCTTGCTGCATGCTCAACGTCTAGAAAAATACCGTAGTCCGATGTACTCCCGTCAGGGTAGGGAAGTCCATGGCCCAGTATGTTCCGCACTCTCGCGGTTACTTGAGCCCATTCCGAGATGTGCCCTTGAAGGAGCTTGTGGAAGAAAGCCTCACCTTTGCTTGTGACGAGCCTTTCCAACCTTTGCTGAAGTGAAGTTTCCGACAGTTTCACGGCGCTGTAGATGCTACGCCTTTCCTCCTTGTTCAAACCTATGGTTGTGGCGTGTTCTGCCAGCTTCCGTTTTACAGAGTCTGCGAACGGCGTCGGCAGATCTGTGACGAATTCTCGCTGTACTTGTTCCATCGCACCCGCAGCAGCGAAGGTTTCAGTTTCCAGAAACCCCCGCTTTCGGCGAGGCGCCGAAATGACCATGGGACTGATCAACTTCTCTGAAAGTGAGAGCCAATTTGAGAGCACAGACTCAAAAAATGAATCCGTGGCATGGATAAGTGGGAGGAGACCCCCTTCATGGGCTTCGGTTCCTTGATCCCAGGGGTCTACGGTCGCAGTTGTGTGCTCGTTGTCACCCGATAATGCTGAATCCATGAAATCGCCCAGCTGCACCTGTATCGAATCAGAGGGTTCATCTGTGACGCTCGCTACAAATGCTTTCGTTGGCTGAATGTACCGCTGATCCAAGTCTTCGAGCGTCAGACCGTCGTCGGCCTCAATCTGGAAGCGAATGTGGTCCTGATATGAACGATGATCGACTCCGGAGCTTTGACTCCGCAATCGAACTAGCTTTACCCGGTCTCCATTTGGTCGCTCAATTTCGCTTCGTGACTCGTATAAATCTTCATCGGACGACAGCCCCAAACCCCAGCCGTACCAAAGCGACGAGAGCCGGCTTAGTCCGAAAGTGGCAGTACGGAAACGCGAATCAGGGTGAAGATGTACGCCCCGGACCAAGGTGAATGCGGTCCAGGTTTCTATCGTGCTGACCTGAAGCAGTTCCTCACGAGTTCGGACATGGCGACTCTCACCCCCAAAGTAGGCCTGCGGCAGGGTGAACGGCGTGCCATGACAGTTCCCGAGAATCGTTGCTGCTCCCGATCCTTCGTAACCTTCATAGCCCTGTCTCAGCGCACCAACGGTAGTCAACTCCTGCTTTCCATTTCCGAGATAGCGAAGGACGCCCGGCACTCTGTTATCCGGAGTGTGTGAAGTCCACCAGTATCCCGCGACTTCGAGTCGCTGATCGTCGCTCATGAGTTCGATCGTAGTGAATATGATGGGACCTAGCTGTCTCCTGGGCCGCGTCTCCGTCGCTTGAGGTTGCTTGAGGTTGCTTGTCCGGCTTCTAACCAGCGCCGAGATTCTGAATTTCAATTATGTAGAACGGTTCAGTTTTCCTTCCGGTCGTCGACCAAAAGCTCCCTCGATTAGATCCCTATGGTCTTCAACCTGGGTGACGGGTTCGATGTAGTACTTGTCGGTGGTCTCTTCCTTGGAGTGGCCTATCACGGAACGTGCGGCACCCTTGCCAGCTTCCCGCGCGAGCAAAGTAGCTACGGTCTTTCTGAACGTGTGCGGGGTTACCTTAAAATCGAACTTAACACCTGCGGCGCTCAATGCACTCCGCAAAGACCGTCGAACAGACGACGGTTGCATGAAAGTTCCGTTCTGGGACCAGAAGACGGCATCTACCGTGTTTATTGGCAGCGAACAAGCTCGCCGCCGAAGTAGTACATCGACAGCGAACTGGGGTAGGGGAATTTTCCGGATGCTTCCCTCGGACTTCGGCGCCGGCTGCCGATACTTAGGTCCATGACGGGGTTCAACAATTGTGCCGGTAATGGACACCGTGGGAACTGAGCTCACCAAATCAACGTCGTTCCAGCGCAAGGCTAGAACTTCTCCAATCCGTGTGCCGGTTGCCAACATGACGTCGACGATGTCTGCAAGCGTTCCGTCATTCGGTGGCCCAAAAGTGCCCGGCTGGTTTCGCCATGACCGCACAGCCGACCGCACCTCGTCGAGTGAAGGTTCATTCAGCGCCTTTGGTTTCGCTCTTCTCTTTGGCAGCGGCTTGATATTTCGGACCGGGTTGTAGGGCAACACTTCTTGGTCGACGGCGAGTTGGAGGATAGAACTGAGGACGACTCGCGCAAGTCGAGCTCGGGTGAGCCCGTTGCCCCCATCGATCAGCCCGAAAAGGAAATCGCTGCCGACTTTGACTCCGACATCGGACACTTTCATTTGTCCGAGCCCGGCCCCTATATGGTTCCGGTAGGTGCTCTGGTACTGATCGAACGTCTGTCGCCGCACAGACGTATCGAAGCTCGCTTCGACGGCATTACCGATCTGGTTGACCTCGATTTTGGGAGGTTCAATGCTCCTGAACCAGTCCTCAGCGAGCTGCGCAACTGTCGGCACGGCGTTCTCAGCTGCGGCCTCGCCGTCTAACCGCCACCCCTCCACCCGTGCTGCAGCGGCCTCCTGGACTGCCCGGATAGCGATCGCCTTGGTGCGTCCGGTCCGCTCAATCCGGACCGTCCTGCCGTCCGAAGCTCCGAAACGCGCCCAGGCGTCCCACCGATCCTTATTGATCTGTTTGGTGCCCGGGACACCGATCTCGCCCCGTCGCAGACGTGCGCGGCCCATCAGGCGACCGTCTTCATTGTTTGGTACCAGGTGATGAAGTCGGCCTCGTCATACCTGACGAGGCCATGTAGCTTGACGACCGGAGGACCGATGCCCGACGAGTACCAATTAGCGAGTGTTTTCGGAGCGATTCCGAGGATCCGGGCGACTTCAACGCGGGTGAGTACCTTCACGGGCACTGCTTTAGACTGCTCATTATGTTTTTCCATGAGCACCATGTGTGCGGCGGCCGGGAAAGAGCTCACCGGTGGCAATGCCGCTAAAACGTCCGATAAACGTCTGTTCGACGGTTTGCTTGTCATAGAAAACCCCTCCTGATAGGCGTATTGCCTAGTCAGAAGGGGTTGCTGGAGCCTCCTGCCGGATTCGAACCGGCGACCCCCTGTTTACAAGACAGGTGCTCTGGCCAACTGAGCTAAGGAGGCAAACTGGCTAAGCCAGCGAGCGCCGTCGTCGTGACTAAACCGATCGAATGCGCAAAGACAAGATTAGCCCAGCCAGCGCGTCAGCGAAAACTAGCCCTTGGCGTCGATCTTTTCCTGGGTGAACGCAGCGAAGTTGTCGATGGCCTCGGGGACCGCTTCACCGTCGACATAGATGGTGGGAGTTCCCGAAATGCCATCCAGTTCGGCAGCCTCGGTCGTGAAGTTAACCCAGGGCCTGAAGGTACCCTCCGATAGGCAGGTGGCGATGTCAGCGGCACCCACCGACGACGCCAGACCTGCCAGACCGTCGTCGTCCAATTCACCGTTCTCATAGTTGGCGAACACACCGGCCGAAAAGTCGAAATACGCCTCAGGGGATTCTTCAGCCACGCAGGCCAGCGCACTGGCACCCCGCGAGGAATAGTCAGTCGATGAGTTGCGGTCCAGGTACGCCACGTTGCGATGCTCCATGGTGATCTCGCCGGCGTCGAGCCATGCCTTGATTTGATCCGCATGAGTGCTCTCGAACTCAGCGCAGAACACACAGTTGACGTCGACATACGAAACCACCTGCACCGGCTCTCCCTCCGTTGACTCGGCGACACCGGGCGGCAGCTCCCCTGCTGGACGCGGCTCCGACGGCAGCGTCGCCAAATCCACGGTCCCCGCCTCGAACGATTCGACCTCCGAGCTTGAGGTCAACACAATCCCGCCATACTCGTTGCCCCCGGCCGGAGCAGGGCCAGCGTCGGGTACCTGGCCGCGGATCGTGTTGGTCACGATCAACGCCACAACTACCAGGATCGCCACCACAGCCGCGACCACACCCCAACGAATGAGCAGCCCTCTCCGCTTTTCTTGACGCTCCTGGGCCTCACGGAGCAGCCGCGCCTGCTCACGGGCCTGCGACGATCGCTGCGATTTAGTCGGTTTATGGCTCGAGCTGGGGGTCATCAGTCCTCGTCATGGTTGGGTACGCGTAGTCTCAAGTTTAGCGATCCATTCCCGCCGACGACTACGGACCGGGCCTCGCCGCCGAAACGGTAAAGTACTAAGTAGGCCTACTATATGCAGGAGTCAGCGTGCCTTCAGCTAAACCCTCGTCCGATAAGACCACTGCCTACGGCGAATTCGAGTTCATCGTGGTCTCCAACCGGTTGCCTGTCGACCGGGTCTCCACTACCGATAGCAGCACCTGGCGCCGCTCCCCCGGTGGGCTCGTCACCGCGTTGGCCCCCGTCATGTCCAAGGCCGACGGCGCTTGGGTGGGCTGGCACGGCGCACCCGACGAATCTCTTGATGCCTTCGACCACGACAATATGCGTCTGGTCCCGGTCCCGCTGACCGAGGACGAGGTGGAGTTCTACTACGAGGGTTTCTCCAACGCGACCCTGTGGCCGCTGTACCACGACGTCATCGCCCCACCCGAGTTCCACCGGCATTGGTACGATTCCTACCGACGGGTCAACGAACGCTTCGCCCAGGCCACAGCGGCTGTTGCCGCCGAAGGCGCTACCGTCTGGGTCCAGGACTACCAGATGCAACTGGTCCCCAAGATGCTTCGCGCCGCGCGGCCGGATCTGAAGATCGGCTTCTTCAACCACATTCCGTTTCCACCGCTGGAGATCTTTGCCCAGTTGCCATGGCGACGCCAGGTGATTGAAGGATTGCTCGGCGCCGACCTGATCGGTTTTCAGCGTCCCAGCGATGCGAGCAACTTCCTGCGCTGCGTTCGCCGCTTCGTCGGCCACACGGTCAGGCAGCAACAGGTCCAGGTGGAAGTCGAGGAGGGCGGCCCCACTTACACCTCCCGGGCCGAGGCATTCCCCATCTCCATCGACGTCGACCAGATCATCACCCTGGCGAACCGCGAAGACATCATCGAACGGTCCAAAGAGATCCGCCGCGAGCTCGGCAACCCGAAGCACATCCTGCTCGGTGTTGACCGCCTGGATTACACCAAGGGGATTGGCCACCGGCTCAAGGCCTACGAGGAACTCCTGGCTGACGGCCACGTCAAGGTCGAGGACGCTGCCCTCATCCAGGTGGCCAGCCCGAGCCGGGAACGGGTTGAGCAGTACCGATTACTGCGCGAGGAAATCGAGGGGGCCGTCGGACGGATCAACGGTACCTATGACACCATCAAGAACACCGCCATCCGATACTTGCATCACAGCTACCCGGTGGAGGAAATGGTCGCCCTGTATCTGGCCGCAGACGTCATGTTGATCACCGCGCTCCGGGACGGCATGAACCTGGTGGCCAAGGAGTACGTAGCCGCGCGGACCGGAAACAGCGGCGCCCTGGTGCTCAGCGAGTTTGCTGGCGCGGCGGACACCCTGCGCCAGGCGGTCCTGATCAACCCACACGATATTGATGGTCTCAAGGCCGCCATCGTCACCGCGGTCAACATGAGCCCCGCCGAAGCGACCCGTCGAATGCGCATCATGCGCCGTCAGGTGCTCCAGAACGACGTCGAGCGCTGGTCCAAAACCTTCCTCACCGCGTTACAGGAAGGGAATGACGACAACCCCCAGGAGGCAGCCCATGCGTGAGCAGCTCAGCGCCGAATTATTGACCGCGCTGGAAACCATCGCTGGAGCCGATCACCTGCTGATCGCCCTCGATTTTGACGGCACGATGTCGCCGTTGGTACCCCATGCTTCGGACGCCAGGCCGTTGCCCGGTTCTGCTGCGGCGCTCTCTGCGTTGGGTCAGCTACCGGAGACGACGACCGCCCTCGTGTCCGGTCGCGCACTGGACAGCCTCCGCGCGGTTGCGACGCCGGACCCCGAGACTCTCCTGATCGGGAGCCACGGCGCCGAAACCTGGACCGGCCCCGACGGAGCACCCCTCACCCTCACCAGCCAGCAGACTGACCTCCTGCGTCGCGCCACCGACGCCGTCCAGCAAGTGGTGGACGCACATGCGGGAACCGTGCTGGAAACCAAGCCGGCTGGCGTCGTACTCCATACCCGCACCGCCGACGACGACGTCGCAGCCGCAGCCACCGACGCCGCCCGCCTGGCCCTGGACCAGCTTGAAGGTGCTCACATCACCGACGGCAAACGCGTGCTGGAAACCTCGGTGATCAGTGCCGACAAGGGGCAGGGCATCAGATCACTCAGAAAGTACACCGGGGCGACGGCCGTCTTGTTCGCGGGCGACGACGTCACTGACGAACACGCGTTCGCTGCTTTGGAGGCCCAGGACCTCGGTATCAAGATTGGCGACGGGGAGACCAGTGCCGATCACCGGATCCATTCGCCCGAGGAACTGGTGCTGGTACTCGAGCGTCTCCTCGAGCTACGCCGTGCCAGTGCGCAAACCTGATTTATCTGCCATACTCAGAATCTGTGACGCACACCACCTGCCGTCTCGATGACGTACGGCCGGAGCTACACAGATAACTGAATACTCTCCATTCACAACGGATCGTCGGGCACGTACCTGCCCGTGAAAAGGAAAAGCAAAATGGCAACGGTAACGTTTGACCAGGCAACACGCCTGTACCCCGGCACAGATAAGCCCGCGGTTGACAAGCTCGACATTCAGATCGCCGACGGCGAATTCCTCGTCCTCGTGGGGCCCTCCGGTTGCGGAAAGTCCACCTCGCTGCGGATGCTCGCCGGACTTGAAGATGTGAACTCGGGCCGCATCCTCATTGGTGACCGCGACGTCACCGATGTTCCACCCAAGGACCGCGACATCGCGATGGTGTTCCAGAACTACGCGCTTTACCCCCATATGTCGGTGGCCGACAACATGGGCTTCGCGCTGAAGATCGCGGGCGTCTCCAAGGAAGAGCGCGCCGAGCGGGTTCGGGACGCCGCGAAGCTGCTCGACCTTGAGCCGTACCTCGACCGCAAGCCGAAGGCCCTTTCCGGTGGCCAGCGGCAGCGTGTTGCGATGGGACGCGCGATCGTGCGTAACCCACAGGTGTTCCTGATGGATGAGCCCCTCTCCAACCTCGACGCCAAGCTGCGCGTGCAGACCCGCACCCAGATCGCGTCGCTGACCCGCCGCCTGGGCGTCACCACTGTCTACGTGACGCACGACCAGGTTGAGGCTATGACCATGGGTGATCGCGTCGCTGTTCTCAAGGATGGCGTCCTCCAGCAGGTCGACACACCACGCAACCTGTACGAACGTCCCGTCAACGTGTTTGTGGCAGGCTTCATCGGCTCCCCCGCCATGAACCTGCTGGAACTTCCCGTTACCGACGGCGGCGTGAAATTCGGTGGCATCACCTACCCGGTTGCCCATGAGGTGCTCGATGCAGCACACGGCGGCACCGTGACCCTGGGTGTCCGTCCCGAAGACCTTCAGATTGCGCCGGACGGCCAGGGCCTGCAGGTTGAGGTTGACGTCGTCGAGGAACTCGGCGCAGACGCCTATGTTTACGGCCACACCACCCTCAACGGGGAAGAACAGGTCATCGTGGCACGCGTCGACGGACGGCGCCCACCAATGAAGGGTGACACCATTCACGTCACCCCCGAAAAGGGCCATGTGCACCTCTTCGACATGAAGGACGGACTGCGGCTGGCTGACCACGTCTAAGCCGGCCCCGCTGTCCGAGCGGAACTGACCCGAGTACGGTGGTCTTTGGATTGACTTTCAATTCAGGGGCCACCGTCCTTCGTTAAGCACCGAATTTCGTTAAGTAGTAAACAGTTACAACAAAGGGCAACACATGAACGATTCGCCAGACGCCGAGTGGCACGACGAGCCGACCGACTGGGACCAGCCCGGCAAACTGCCGCGCACCCGGGGCGGCTCGGATCCGGGCACGTTGGGATCCCTGAACATCACCGCTGCCGCCACCGACCCCGAGCTGCTGGACCTGCCGTGGCACATTGGGCTTGAGGACTGGCCAGCCCAGTATCTGGCAGCCCTGCCGCGTGGTATCTCCCGCCACATTGTGCGCTTCGCTCACTTGGGTGGCTCGGTGATTGCAATCAAGGAAACCAGCGAGCACGTTGCCCGGCATGAGTACCATATGTTGCGGAAACTACGACGGCTCGATGTGCCGAGCGTTGAGCCGGTCGCCGTGATCACCGGCCGGAAGGCCCGGGACGGCACCGATCTGGATACTGTCCTGGTGACCCGGCATCTCAAGTTCTCGATGCCCTACCGCGCGTTGTTCTCCCAGACACTCCGCCGGGACACGCTGACCCGGCTCATCGATGCCCAGGCGCTACTCCTGGTCCGGTTGCACCTGATCGGGTTCTACTGGGGCGATGTTTCCCTCTCCAACACCCTGTTCCGTCGTGATGCTGGCGCCTTCGCCGCCTACCTCGTCGACGCCGAAACGGGTGAGCTGTACCCCGGGTTATCTTCCGGGCAACGAGAGTATGACCTTGAGATCGCCCGCGTGAACATTGCCGGGGAGCTGATGGACCTCTCCGAGGGCGGGCTGATCGAAGAGGAGATCGATCCCCTGGCCACCAGCGAGCTCATCATGGACAGCTACCGCCGACTTTGGGCCGAACTCACCGATCAGGAATCCTTCGATCTCAACGACCGATGGCGGGTCAACGCCCGCATCCGCCGGCTTAACGAGCTAGGCTTCGACGTCGAGGAATACGCCATCCAAACCGAAGCCAATAGCTCCCAGATCAAGCTGCAACCCAAGGTGGTCGACGCCGGACACCACAGCCGCCGGCTGTTGCGCCTCACCGGTCTGGACGCCCAGGAAAACCAGGCCCGGCGGCTCCTCAACGACATGGATGCGTACCGCGCGGACAACAACCCCGATGTCGACGAGGAACTCAGTGCCCATCTCTGGGTCACACAGGTGTTCGAGCCGATTGTCAGGGCCGTTCCCCGGGAGCTGGGCCGCAAGCTTGAACCGGCAGAGGTGGTCCACGAGGTGCTGGAGCACCGCTGGTACATGTCGGAAAAGCAGGACCGCAATGTGCCGATGGCCGAGGCAGTACAGTCCTACCTCGACTCGATCCTCATGCACCGCCGCGACGAGGCGGCCATCATGCTGACGGCTGACACCAAGACCATGGACATCCTAGGCGGCGGCGCACGCGACTCGCCTTAGCTAGGGCTTTCCCTAAGAGGGACGGATGAAACGAATACTAGCTCAGCACTCAATAGTTTGGCCCTGGAAGGTCTGCGTGCCAGGTCCCACTTGCTCGCAGTACTCGAGGACCTCCATGGCGTACGGCCACGCAACGACAATCCCGATGATGATCACGATTGTGGCGATGACCGCCAACGCACCAATGATGATGCCGGCCAAGGCGAAGCCGTTGCCCATCCGTGCCTTGCGGGATTTCACCATTGCCACGATGCTGATGATCAGGCCCACAACATTCAGCAACGGGACGAGGGACAGGATGAACCCGACGATCCCAAGGGTCTTGCCCGGGTTCTCCGTCGGCTGTCCGTAACCGCCTGGACCACCACCATAGGGGCTCTGACCGGAGCTCTGCTGACCGTATGGCTGCTGCTGACCGTAGCCCTGCTGGCCGTACGGAGCCGGCTGCTGGTTGGCGCCTTGTTGACCATACGGAGGCTGCTGCTGCCCATAGGGCGTGGGATGGCTGCCCGGCGCGGGCTGCTGCCACTGCTGGCCAGCCGGATATTTCTTCGGGTCGTCGCCCTGACCGCCCTGCTGGTCTGGCTGATTTCCCGGGTAATTTTCCGACACGTTGAATCCCCATTCATGGTTATGACGCCGCCCGCTGACAGCGAATACTGGATTCATTCTATCCACCATCGCTAGGCTCTCGCGGTGATGGCCTTTCCGGGGTTGAGGATGCCGTGAGGATCGAACACGTCCTTGATCTGCCGTTGCAGCTCGAGCACTTGCTCGCCCTGCTCCCACGGCAGCCACCGCAGCTTGTACTGGCCCACCCCGTGTTCACCGGTGATGGTTCCGCCCAGATCCAGGGCCAGCCGCACCGACTCATCGAGTGCAAGGTCGAGCCTGGCCACCCCCTCAACGCCCTCCCTGGCAGAAACCCAGAAGGTTGGGTGAAGGTTCCCGTCGCCCGCATGGGCCACCACCTTGAGCTGTACCGAGTGATCGGCCGCCACGCGTTCCAGCTGGGCGATGTAATGCACTAGTTGGGAGCGGGGAACTGCAACATCCTCACCCACCCGGAATTCGTCGTCGACCTCGTCACCTCTGCTGTGCCGGCGAAGGTCGATCAGCCGTGCTGCCTCCCCAACGTCCTGTGAATCCACGGTCCCACCCAGCGAGGTTAGGACTGTCCGCACCACGGCGGCCTCCGCCTCGGCGCCGAAACCATCGGTCTGAACCAGCAACAGTGCACCGCCGCGCCCGCGCAGGTTCGATCCGTGAGCACCATCCAATGCACTCAGCGTCATCCCGTCCAACAGCTCCATGATGGCTGGTTGAACACGGGCCTGCCCTATGGCCAGGACACCGGCCGCGGCAGCCTGTACGTTGGGGAAGAAAGCAGCAAGGGTCTGTTCGCTGTGGGGCAGGTACCGCAACCGCACGGTGACGCCGACGACGATCCCAAGGGTCCCCTCCGACCCTACGAACAGGGACGTCAGATCGTAGCCCGCGACGCCCTTAAAGGTCTGCACCCCGGTATGGATCAGAGTCCCGTCTGCGAGAACTACGTCAAGGGCCAGTATCGAGTCGCGGGTGACCCCGTATTTGGCACACCGCAGGCCACCGGCGTTGGTGGCAACGTTGCCTCCGATGGTGGAGATACGGTAGCTGGCCGGATCCGGGGCGTACATCAGCCCATGGCGTGCCGCCGCGGTGTTGAGATCGGCGTTGATGACTCCGGGCTCGACAACGGCAATCTCATCGAGCGGCTTGACGGCGATGATGCGGTTCATCCGCTCAAGGTTCAGGACGATGCATCCGGTGGTGGCGTGGGCACCGCCGGATACTCCCGTGCCCGCTCCTCTGGGGACTACTGGCACCCTGTTGGTGTGCGCCCACCGGAGCACCTCCTGTACCTGTTCCACCGTCTCCACCCAAACGACCGCCGACGGAGACTGAAGAGTGAGCACAGGGCCCTGGTCCCTCGCATACGGTTCGACGTCGAACGCGCCTGTTTTCACCGCTCCAGCGGGTAACAGCCCCGACAACCCGGCGATGAGCTCCGGGATCATGGTGTGCCGCCCATGAAGCGGCTGAACTTTTCCAAAGCCAAAGGCCAGAAGACTTCGTAGATTTTCCGCTCCTCCTGGGAGGAAGGTTCAGTGGTCCAGCCTTCGTGGGCCAACGACACCACAGTGCCGGCGGTCGGGTCCGCGTGGAACCCGATGGTCAGCTCAGTAGGTTCACCACCGCCCGGCTGATGGTGCCAGATAAGGTCAAGACGAAGGGGCTCCACCGTCGGGCGGACTTCAGCCCACACCGCTTCGGCTTCACTGATTGAGGTCTCCACCAACGCTTTATCCTCGAGGTCGAAGAAGCTCTCGGGCCCCCAGACGCTTAGCGCCTCGGCCGGCCACCACAGATGAATGTTCTCAGTGAACCCTGCGAACGCGTGTTCTGGTGGGACAGGAACAGTCGACGCGAGCTCAAGGACCATCGCCCTGTCCGGCGTCGGCAGCGGTGGGGCGGCATCTGAAAACAGGTCACTCATACCCGCGACTTTACCGGGTGGAGTGGGTAGCTGTGGTCTGTAGCTGTGGTCTGTGGTGGTGGTGGGCGGGGTTAAAGGCGAAAGGCCCCACCGGTGGTGGGGCCTTTCGTGAATGGTTGTCCGGCGGTGTCCTACTCTCCCACACTCTCTCGGGTGCAGTACCATCGGCGCTGTGGGTCTTAGCTTCCGGGTTCGGAATGGGACCGGGCGTTTCCCCCACGCTGTGACCGCCGTAACCCTTGTACCCGTCCCCCTGGTTCACCGTTTCGGGTGTTCGGGGGTGGGAAAACTTTTGTGGTTACAACTTGAACAGATTATACCTGTATTGTGTTGTGTTATTTTTTGGTTCCGTTGTTGGTTGGGAACCGCATAGTGG
>NZ_BAAAIJ010000012.1:0-10273 GCF_039526005.1 Arthrobacter flavus
GGACCATTCGACCGACGCGGGTGAGGGCATCGATGCTGAGGGGCAGCTGGTTCAGGGCGAGGTCACCGTCGATGTATTCGACGATGTGTCGGTGGTCGGAGTCCTGTCCCAACGGTTCTGGTGCATCTACTCCAGCTTCGCGAAGTGCCTGTAGATAGCTCTGGATTGCTGCGGATCTTTTTTGACAGGGTTTTCGCACCGTGTTTCCCACGCGAACAACACTGTCCGAAGTATTACCGCCGGTTAGCTGCTCTTCCTCACTCACACCCGAAGCCTACTGGAGCAGCTCCCAAACGACGGATTTTGGAGACCCTGAGTAGCGCCGATCTACTTCGCGTGTGGTCTGATCTCTTTGGTGGGGAAGAGAAGGATGGGTCGTTTCCATGCTGCCCACGCGCTAATGAGAGCTGCGAGGAAGCATAGGACTATGACTATGGCTGGTTCGATGGTGATGTGTCCGCCCCCTCGGCCGCCGAGCGTCATGAACATTGTCGACAGCGGTGCAGAGGCCAGCGGGATCAGAATGAGGCAAGCCCATGGGCGGGTCTTTGAGCCGGCGATGGTGATCAGCGCCGCAATGAGCGCAAGCTCAAGAGTCCACCGTGAGAGCACGGATCCATCAATGAAGCCGACGTTATCGGGTGGCCAGAACGTTTTCTGTGATCCACTGCCTTGGAGGTAACTGGTGAGGGTGATGATGACGCCGAGTGCCGGTGAGCCTACAACGACCAGCTGGCGGAGCCGTGGCGTCCGTGTGGGATTTCCTGCCAGGGCGAGAAGGCTCGTCACGGTGAAACAGACAAACACGATGAGGGGCACCCCGATGGTGGGGGCCGAAGTTTCTAGGACGATAGCCAAGGCGACGCTGGCCAGAATGGTGACTACGTGCAGGCATTTGGCCACCCCGGCCCGGCCTACCGCCTGTGCAAGGAATGCGCCAAGGGCAAGTAGGAAAACAATGGCAGCAGGGGTGGTGACTGGTCCGAAGGGGTGATCGGCAAAGGTGTAGCTGTTCCAGCGGAACCAGCGCCCGAACTCCCCAAGGACCAACATCATCAATGCCAGCGCGGTGCCAGCGATGAGGCCGACAGCAGCGAGTCGATCGCGTCGGCGACGTGGCACCACCGAAAGGGCCTGATTCGCGCGAGCAGTCAGCCCATGTAAGGCCAGATGCAGGATCTCCGCGGTTGATGCTTTGGTCTTACCTTTTTCGGCTGCGACGTCCATCATCACCCCGACCAGTTCCTCACCACGTGTTGCCCGCCATCGTGCAGGGTAGGCGCGTAGCGCGAGGCGGTACCTGCCCTCGAGCGCGGTCGTAGCGCTCACGCCATTCCTCCTACAGCCCGGGCCTGGAGGCTAAGCCGTGCAGCGCCCGCGTTGGACTCCAGCCGACTAATTTCACGCTCTAGTGTCTTGGCCCCTGTGTCGGTGAGGGTGTAGTAGCGGCGGAGTCGACCGTCGACGATTTCGTCGCCGGCGTCCTGCACTAATTCTTCTTCCTTTAGACGGTCGAGGGTTGTGTACAGGCTGCCTGGCTGCAACGACACCCTGCCGCCAGAGAGCTTCTTCGTCTCAGCCAGCAGGGAATAGCCGTGGTGTTTACCTCTCGCCAGGGCTGTCAGGATCAGGAAGGTAGGTTCGCGCATTTCACGGATACTCATAACGAGAACTATATGTATGTTGCATGACTATGCGCTGTAGGTGTGTGCGTGTCGCGAGACCGCATCGTTCAGAAAGGTTAGAAACGATGGTGGTAGGACCCCTCAGCGGCCTTTTCCGTTCTTGCGCCAGTAACCTTAGCTCGTGGTCATGCGCATTAGGGAGCGGAAGTCGTGAGGTTCGGAAACTTGAACAGCAAGATCGGCCTCGAATGCGTGGTTATAACCGAGAGCCGTGACGCGCCAGTGGGCTCTAACTGACTCCGAAGTGGCCAGCAGAACTAAATCGTCATCCTCGCTAACCCACGGCGTGCTCGGCCGAAGGTGAGGAAGTTCAATGATTACTCGCAGCCCATCCAATTCGTTTTCCCAACTAAGGGGATAGGTACTGTTTGCGGCTCGCAGCCCTGAGTAGTCGATCGGCTCGAAGAGGTCCATGCCATAAGGGTTGCGGGAGCGAACCACGGGAGGGATCAGCTTGTTTTTATCAAGATCCTCGACGTTGGTGTGGTCGACGCCGCGTACGTTCTCAAGGAGAATGTCGACTCTGACCGCTTCTAAAAATTGGCTCTGGGTGTTGTGAACGCTGAACCTCGGCCCAGGCAGGACTGCACCAGCCAGTTTGTCCAAGATACTTGACCAGTTGTCGGTGAGCTCGTCTTCCCACTCCTCGGCACGCTTATCGAATCTCTCCGAGGTCCACTCAGTACCACCAAACATGGGATTGGAAATGGCTAGCGCGGCCACGGTTGCGTTCGGGAAGGGGGCTGATTGCACCTTTACGTACTTCTCGCGCGCTTGCTCGATCGCATTCTCCACGATTCGCTGTCGGACGCCATCGGAGGGAAGGATGAGATGCGCGGGACTATCGAGGCTGACCTCGAACTCAGGCACCGTTACCGTTCGCTGGCGGGCTCGCGCGAACAAACGGTCTAGATCCGCTGAGTCAACCTTTCTTGTCTCTCCCTGACCCCGGACGTACACGTCACCATCCCGAAGAGTGGAGGATGCATTGCTTCCAGTGAAATCTTTTCGACATACATACACTGGGTCACCCTGCCGGGGAGGTTCAATCAGGATGAAAAGCGCCTCTGTGCCTGGCCCATCGGCAGGACGCCGTTCAAGGTCCCACTGCGGGCCACTTGTACCGAAGTAACGGCCGATCTTCTGCTCCAGAGCAAGTATCTCTAGCCCAGCAGGAACTCCGCCTACTCGGCCCTTCTCGGCACCGAGCACCATCACGGCGTAACCTCCAAAAGCACGAGCCGCTAGATCAACGGGCCGATTTGCTGCACCCAGAATGAACTTTGCGACTTTAGCGCAATCCTCCTTCAAATTGAGGTCAAAGGAACTTTTCACCTCGAGAAAGTGCTTCTCCCGAACATCGCCGTCCTGACGAATCGCCTCGAGTATTGCGTTGCGCTGTCGTTCTCCCGTTGGTGCCCGGCTTACGTCCATGATCTGTATCCTGCCACTACTGGCGGTGACGCCTCGTCGATCACCCCTCTGGCCAAGGGCCGAACAAAGGTGCGGCGTAGAGGTACACCCCAACGCGACAGGTCGAATCGGAGCGTTCCCGGTTACAGCAGCATGCCTTCGATGCCCGTTCGCGGTTTCGAACGTGAATCGTTGTGGCGGTTCATCCGCAGGTGGACGGCTTTGAGCTCTGTCCTTCGGGCTCCACCCGCCCACAGGTGGATGACCCGCCAAGAGCCTGGGCCCGCTTCTCCGGCGCTGCGGTGTCTGTTTCTATTGCCACTATTGGTCCAATTTGATCCTGAGGTCTTGTCGTCGGTGGCACGTCGTGAAGGAGGTTGTGCACGTCCACCGCTTGCTTGAGTGAGCTTTTTCGTGGTGGTGACTCAGGTGGGTGTGTGCAGGCGGGTTCTTGGTTCCTGCTGTCCAGGTGTGTGCGGGAAAAGCAGCGGAGCGTGGGGGAGCTTTTGCCGTGCACATGTGGGCAGGAGGCGCAGCAGTCGGCCACTGGAAAGCTAGGTCTCTTGGACTACGACGGAAAACCCTTTCGGTTAGCTGAGCGGGGGTGGCTGAAGGGATGTGGTTTCAACCGGTCAACGCACCGCGGTCGGTATATGGTCGCCGGTGTAGGGACTGTCTGACTTCGGACATGTCGCCTTCTGGCATCTCAGCAAAGGATCCTTTGACCGGACAAGCGGAAGGGTTCGGTGGCGGTTTTGAGGTGCCCATCATTTGCGGGGGTTTTTCGGCCGCGTGTCGTCTCATCAATGTGTCTCACCGCATATATTCTCAGCAAGGAAGAAAAGTACCTTTGATGAGTTTTGGAGAGCGTCAGGATGGGAAGCATCGGATATACCAGGGTCAGCACTCTGGAACAGAACGCTGACCTGCAATGTGCTGCCCTCGGCGCAGCTGGGTGCGACCGGATTTTCACCGATCATGGGGTCAGTGGAACGGTGGCCAGCCGGCCTGAGCTGGACAAGCTCCTCGACCATTTGCGGGAGGGAGATGAGGTCGTGGTGTGGAAGCTGGACCGGTTGGGGCGCAACACCCGCAACCTGCTGGCTCTGATCGATGATCTGGAACAGCGGGGTGTGCATTTCCGCAGCGTCACGGAGGGTATAAGTACCACCGGTCCCATGGGCAGGGCGATGCTGACGGTGATGTCTGCTTTCGCTCAGCTCGAGCGTGACCAGCTGGCGGAGCGAACCAGAGCTGGCATGGCGGTGGCTGCAGAACAGGGGCGGAAGGCTGGGCGCCGGGAAGTCACTATCGACCATGCCACGGTGAAGCGTGCCCAGGATCTGAAAGCTCAAGGACTCGCGCCGGCAGACATTGGGAAGATTATTGGAACCAGCCGTGCCACCGTGTACCGGTACCTCAGTATGGGGGCAAACGAGGTGTCCTGACCTTGAAAGAGGACAGGCGCCGAGTCCGGCATAGAGCCCCACAAGAACAGTGCCACTTATCGTTATGACTCACACGGATGGCCCCTGACTTATCAGCGGTCCCGTCCTTCCGTGGTAGACAAAGAGCAACCCCTCTGAAAAGGACCACTCATGACTGAAGAGAAGCAGCATTTACTATCCGATCCGGCGTCACCGGTTTTCGGCATCCTATCGACCGCCATCATGGGGGGCCTGTCTCTCATCGACGCAGCCAAGCTGGATGATCAGCAGCGCCGCGCTGTCCACGTCGGAACCGCTGTCTTCACGGGCCTGTACATCGGGGTTACGGTCGGCGGCAAGTACCTACCGTTGCGGGTACTGGCTGGGCTCGCCGCGGCTGCGGCCGCCCTTCGCTTCGCTGATGTCGGAGACGTGATCGATGCCCGCCTTGAGGAGAAACTTCGGCGAGCCGGCACACGGCACCCGCGCCGCTGGATGGCAGCAGGTGCCGCAGCATTTACTTTCTCTGGATTCCTCGGTGACCGTGCTGCAGCCAGAAGAGGGCAGTCCATGACGATGCTGGACGATGAACCTGAGCAAGTGAGGTCACTGGACCCGCGCGTCCGGGGCCTCATCCAGTGCCTCCTGGACGCCAGCGACATAGCGGGAGCACGCGAGCTCCGTGAACAGCTCGGTGCCGCGCAGGAAGTCTACTGGGCTGACGAATTCATCTCGACCGTGTACTTCAAAGTCCCCGCCGACCTGCCGCGCGCAGTGCCCCATGACCAGGTATTTCCGGTGCGGGCCCAATTCAGCGGACCGGAGGGCGCGCCGTATCAAGTCCTCTTGCAAATTTCTGCCGGCCAGTTAGATCATCTCGCGGTAGAACCATCAGACCAGGAGACCGCCGAGTCCGTCGATAATTTCCTCAAGGAATGGCCTGATCCCTCCGAGGTCGTTTACGTCCTCGATAACGCTGACGGGACGAAAACCGTTTCGCAACCGACTCCTCCGTCACCAAATGCCACCACTACTGGCAAGACAGGGTAGCAAGACACCCCAGAAGCAGTAACGCGGGGGGAGTTGTGGATCGCAACGCAAAATGGCTGTCTTTCTGCACCGCTATGTGGCGTGTCAGACGGGGCAGTTCGTCTCACATCTCATGGGATTCGAGGCACTCTGGTTACGAGACAGTGCAAGGTCCTCGTTCGACCTTGGCGAAGCCGATGCCGCCCGCGAGCAGAACGACTACCGGTCGTCGCCGATTTTCAGTTCCCATCGAATCTCGCCATCTTCGATCGTGCTAGTGGGTGCAAGACCCTGATTCTTTGCCACCGCCATCGAGGCCTGATGCTGAGGATGCACGAAGGCGCCGAATGATCCAACGCCGCGTTCCCGCAGCCATTGGATCATTGCTCGCGTCGCTTCTGTAGCAACGCCATTTCCCTGCGCTTTAGGTGCCACGACCCACGCAATATCGGCGCCCAGTTTCCCCGTTTCGCCTCCAACGGTGGCCTGAACGAAACCGACCAGGACACCGGAACTTTTATGGCGGATGACCCAATTAAGCCACCACTCCGAGCCGTCGTTCGACTGCCCAACCGACTGGGCGACGTAGCGCCGCACCAACCCTTCGGGAGTGGGTGGCTCGCCACCGATGAACTCATAGAGCGACGGATCAGCCAACACAGTGACCATCTCCGGAGCGTGGTCGACTGAGAGCGGTTCCAACAAGAACCGCTCCGTTTCCACCTGCTGGGGTGCTGGCCACATCACGCTCAAGTCTTCCTCAACGCGTCGTCGAAGCGTTGCAGGCCAAACGGCCAGCAACCGTTTAGGTGCCCCGAGACTAAGCTCAATGACCGGGCGTCCTACGGACGAGCTCGAGGGTACTACTTCCCTAGCCCGGTGTCTCGCAATCCTGGTGAGCGAGGCATCTCACGACCCACCCGCGGGTGATCCGAAGCATTCCTAGTCTCGTATCCCATTGGTTGCAAGACGGTCGGGTTGCTGCGGATTCGAGGGCGATACTTGACTCTGACACTGTGGAAGGTGGGAGAACTGAGACATGTTATCCATCGGAGCCTTCGCGCAGATCGGCCAAGTAACCCATCGGATGCTGCGGCACTGGGATACCGCAGGTTTGCTCGTGCCGGCTCATGTGGACGAGTTCAGCGGTTACCGATCCTATGATCCCTCGCAACTTGAGCGTCTGCATCGAATCGTCGCGCTGCGCCAACTTGGGTTCGGTCTTGAAGATGTCTCATCGATTCTTCACCAAGGCGTTGATGCGGGCCGAATAGCAGCTTTGTTACGTATTCGCCGCGCAGAGGTCGAGAAAGAACACCAGATCGCTGCTGGCCGACTCGTCGACGTGGAACGTCGGCTCCTACTTATCGAGAAAGAGAAACACATGTCCCAGATCGAAATCATCGAGAAGTCCTTGCCCGCCGTCCGCCTCGCCGCCCGCCGGGCGGTCGTCGCTGACCAGCCAGCGGTCGCCGGTATCGTGGGTCCTGCCTTTGACGCTATTGCCAAGATAATTTCCGATCAGTGCGGGGCTTTGGCGACGCCGATAGCGCAGTACGAGACGATTGAAGCCGGCCTGCAGATCACCACCGGCTATGCCTACAACGGACCTGCTCGCGACGGCTTCGAGATCGTGGAGCTGCCCGCTGCTGAAGTTGCCGTCTGCGGCGTCCATCTCGGCTCCATGGAGCACATCGCCGAGAGTTGGCAGGCGATTCATTCTGAGATTTTCGCTCGAGGCCTTGTTCATTCAGGGCCGTGCCGGGAGCTCTATGTCCGGGCGATCTCAAAAGATCAGTCCGATTGGGTGACCGAGCTGCAGCAGCCTGTTCTTCGCAGCTGAAGCGTCCCAGGTTTCCTGCCCATTAAGCGAGTTGCAGATCTCGGGATCAGCCGCAGAACTCCGCGAAATGTCTCATAACCTTGCTCTCTGAATCCATCGGTTTCGACACACATTGGTTTCGAGATACTAGATGGCAACGCCTCGAGTTCAGTGCAGCGTTTACCGCCCGGTTGGTACCCTCGTACGGCTACCTCGAGTGCGACGTTGGGATAAAGCAAACGCCTGTTTCTGTTAGGGGGTTGAGGCATCGGAGTCGGCTTTTCGCAGCCATCGCGAACCGGGGCCCTCGCCGGCGGCCTCGTCGCCTGGGTTGAAGAGGGTGCATTTGCCGAGAGACAAGCAACCGCATCCGATACACGGCCTGTGGCCGGCGTATGCCACACGGGAAGAAACACGCCGCGAGCATCTACTTGAGCTGCGCACTTACCTCGGTCTGGAGTCTTTCGACCTGGCACACTACCGACAAGCTGTGCATTCGACCACGGAACTGGCTATGCAGTCTGATGAGGGCATCGTGCCGGCTGGCGTGGTTGACGCACTGCGCTGTCGGCACGTCGTAATGCCGTCGTTGGACGTCATCGAGCGCATCTGCGCCGAAGCCATAACGCGGGCCAACCGGAACCTCTATGCCGCCTTTACGCATTCACTGTCTGCCGCCCACCGGCACCAGTTGGACGGTCTGCTCAAACGCATGGAAGAAGGAAAATCCACCGTCGAACTTGGTTGGCATCTTTGATCTCGGCATAGGTTGATATTCTATCTACTATGATTTAGATTCTACCTATGTGTATCCGACAGTGGCGCAGTGACTTCGTCAGAAGTTCCTTGGCTTATGCCGCTTTGGCTGTGATGGCGAGGGAGCAGATTCATGGGTATGAGCTTCTAATACGTCTGAAGGAAAATGGGTTTGGCCATATTAAGGGTGGCGTTCTGTACCCGATTCTTCATCGGTTAGAGGACGACGGGCTTGTGGCTCATACCTGGGATACGGGCACGGGAGGGCCTGCTCGGAAGGTTCTTCGTCTTACGCCTGAGGGCGAGAAGGAGTTGGCGCACGCGAAACAAGCTTGGCAAGAAATAACTCAGAGTTTGAACCGATTGAACGCGAAAGAGAGATGATGTTTGATTACGAAAGCCGACTATCGGCAGCACTGCGCTCTCGCGGCGCCAGCGATAGCGTGGTCCACGACGCGGCGTTGACGCTCAAAGAGTTTCCTCTAGATGACGACGGACTTATCCGGGAGTTTGGGGAGCCGGAAGAGTACGCAAAGGATCTTATGTCGGATGCTAAGCCGCGGTTGAGGTTCGCCTTCATCGTCACTGGTTTGGTTCTCGGGGTTCTTGCCTGGTTCGGTCTTCGAGCAGCTAAGGAGTCCGGGTGGGAGGCGCTGGAGCCGGTGTCGAACTTTGGGGCTTTGATTGGACTGCTTCTCATTGGACTTGGAGTGCTTGCGGAGTTCTTCCGTTATCTATATACAGGTCGTCATTCCCGGGCAAACCGCAGGTAGGTTGCAACGGCGTGCGGAGCTGGCTATTAATCTAGCTAGCTCCGCACGCCGCTAGTCAGCCTAGAAGCCGAATACCCACAGGAGTGCGTCGTACAGGGCATTGATGCCGACGCCGCCTGTAGCTCCGAGGACGATGGTTTTGATGGGTTTAGGCACGCTGTTGTTCCACCAGTTCACGAAGGCGGTTCGGCCCTTTCCGAGCTGGGCTCGGATGGCGTTGTACCATCTGACGTTGGTCTTCTTCAGGACCGCCATGCCGGCCTTGACGGCCAGGCGGACCGCGATTGGCACGGCTTGGGGGGAAGCTTGACCTCCCACCGTAGGAGCCCCTGGCCGGATGGGAGAGGTTAGTGATCCGGCAGCAGTCGAGCTCGCCCGGAGGGACGATGCTGCTGGAGCGGTCTGCACCACAGAAGCGGACACAGAAGTTGTTGAGTGAGATTGTGACGGCGACGCTACAGCGGCTGAGATGCCGCTGAAGGACAAAGAACTGATGATCGACACTGAGACAACAGTTCGGACGAGTTTCCTATTTTTGAGTTCCATGCTGATTCCTACCCCATAGGTGCGCCGCGATCATCGCAGCACAATCTGATTACTTGTTGAGCACGAGAAGAATATTGCTCGGAGGTCACGAGGTGGCCAAAGGCAATATCTTCCAACCGTGAACGGCTTACCTCGGCGGAGCGTTTAGCGCTTCGACTTTTGGGCTGAAGCGCTAATTGATCGTATAGGTCCCTAGAAGCCGAATACCCACAGGAGCGCGTCGTATAGTGCGTTACCGGATAGTCCTCCAGTCACGGCGTAAAGAGTGTTCTTCACGCTGGCTGGCACGCTGTTGTTCCACCAGTTCACGAAGGCGGTTCGGCCCTTTCCGAGCTGGGCTCGGATGGCGTTGTACCATCTGACGTTGGTCTTCTTCAGGACCGCCATGCCGGCCTTGACGGCCAGGCGGACCGCGATTGGCACGGCTTGGGGGGAAGCTTGACCTCCCACCGTAGGAGCCCCTGGCCGGATGGGAGAGGTTAGTGATCCGGCAGCAGTCGAGCTCGCCCGGAGGGACGATGCTGCTGGAGCGGTCTGCACCACAGAAGCGGACACAGAAGTTGTTGAGTGAGATTGTGACGGCGACGCTACAGCGGCTGAGATGCCGCTGAAGGACAAAGAACTGATGATCGACACTGAGACAACAGTTCGGACGAGTTTCCTATTTTTGAGTTCCATGCTGATTCCTACCCCATAGGTGCGCCGCGATCATCGCAGCACAATCTGAATGTGAGCAAAACGGGACTGCTGAAGGTTTGGTTGACTCCTGACCTGTGAGGATTAACCTCGCGGGTGGAAGGATGTTCATCATGCCTAAAGCCT
>NZ_BAAAIJ010000013.1:0-125593 GCF_039526005.1 Arthrobacter flavus
AGTTTGAGACAATCAACAACATGGTGCTAGCCGCCTAAGAAACTATCAACCCCACGAGTCAACCAAACCGTGGGCAGTCCCACGCGCTGAGCGTGGCCGCCGTCGTTGAGCTGGTGGCAACCCTCGGTATGGCTTGGCTCGGTGACCGTTTCGGACGGATCCGGGTGGTGGTCTGGGGGCTGATCGGCGTCGCGCTGCTAGCCGCACCGCAGTTTCTGGTTGTGTCCTCTGACTCGGTGTTTCTCATCTTCCTGGTCTTTGCGCTCATGCGATTGCTGATGGCGGCGACCTACGGACCGGTGGCGGCAGTTCTCTCCCAGATGTTCCGTCCCCAGGCGCGCTACACCAGCATCTCCTTGGCCTACCAGGTCTCTGGGGCGATCTTCGGTGGAATCTCGCCGGTTGTTGCCACCCTGGTGTTCCGAGAAACCGGGAGCATTGTTCCGGTGATATTCCTTCTCATCGCCATGTGCGCATTGAGCATCGCTTGTCTCGTGAAAGCCCCTCAGCATATCGACGAGACAACCATCGCATCCGAAAAAGTCATGCAGTAAGAACCTGACACCTACACAACTCGCTGCCCTCTCAATCATCTCGCTGATTGAGAGGGCAGCTCGCGTTGTGGGGGTGTTCACCAAGCGACCTACTTTGACCCTAGCCGTGGCCTTTTGGTGAAGCCCGTTAAGAGCTTGCTCCATACCCGTATGCTTCAACCACGAGCATGAGCCGGGGGACATCATGCGCTGGGGGGTCCAGGCGTTCAAGTTCTTCTACCTGTGTATCGCGTTGTATCAACTTCGTCCGCGTTATCACTCCATGGAGAACAAGTGAAACCAATCAGAGCTGCCCTCATGATGCTTGCGGTGCTGGTCATCAGCGCCGGTACCTTAGTGGCACCCAGCCAAGTCAGCGCCGCGCCGACATTCCGCGACGTCCCGTCCACCAGCCAGTTCCATACCGAAATCTCTTGGCTCGCAGATCAGGAGATCTCCAAGGGCTGGCCGGATGGCACATTCCGTCCCCTGCAGTCGGTAGCGAGGGACGCGATGGCAGCCTTCCTCTACCGGTTGGCCGGAGAGCCGGCCTACAAGGCTCCCACGCAGTCATGGTTCACCGATGTGCGGGTCGGAACCCAGTTCTACAAAGAGATCCACTGGCTCGCGTCCCAGGGAATCACCACCGGCTACCCGGACAGGACCTTCAAGCCGCTCAGCTCAGTCAACAGGGACGCCATGGCAGCGTTCCTCTACCGGTTCTCCGTCAAGCCAGCATTCACTGCGTCGAAGACCAGCGCGTTCCGCGATGTACCCACCGCCAACATGTTCTATAAAGAGATCAGCTGGCTCGCGAACACTGGAATCTCCACCGGCTGGTCGGATGGCCGCTTCCTGCCCCTGCAACCGGTCAAGCGGGACGCGATGGCAGCCTTCATGTATCGGACCAAGACCGAGCTTCCGCTGAACCGTCCGGCCGTTTACGGGTCGACGGCGGTCCAGGTGCTGCAGTCCATCCCCGTCAAGGGGCGCGCTCCCAAGACCGGCTACGACCGCGACAACTTCGGGCCCACCTGGTTCGACACCGACAACAACGGCTGCGACACCCGCAACGACATGCTGAAGCTCCAACTCACCAACATCACCTACACCTCCGGCAACTGTCAGGTCGCCACCGGCGTGCTGAACGACCCCTACACCGGAACACTGATCAACTTTGTGCGGGGAACCGCCACCAGCACAGCGGTGCAGATCGACCATGTTGTTGCGCTGTCCGATGCCTGGCAGAAGGGTGCCCAGCAGCTCAGCGCCGACCAGCGGCTGATGTTCGCCAACGATCCGCTGAACCTGCAGGCCACCGACGGTCCGATCAACGGTCAAAAGGGCGACGGCGACGCGGCCACCTGGCTGCCGCCGAACACCTCCTACCGCTGCACCTACGTTTCGCGGCAGATCTCGGCCAAGGCCATCCACGGCCTGTGGGTGACACAGGCGGAGCGCGACGCCATGGCCGGTGTGCTGAACAACTGTGCCGGGCAGCCTGCCGCAGTTACCCAGCCAGCTCCCGTGGTCATGACCCCGGCGCCGAAACCCACGCCTGCTCCGGCGCCCGCGCCGAAGCCGACGCCCAAACCGACTCCCAAGCCAACGCCGAAACCAACTCCGAAGCCGACGCCCAAGCCAAAGCCGGGTAACCCAGGCGATACGAAGAACTGCGATGACTTCAGCACCTGGCGGGAAGCGCAGAACTGGTACGAGAAGTACTTCCCCTACTACGGAGACGTGGCAAAGCTTGACCGGGATAAAGACGGTATTGTCTGCGAGTCGCTCCCCGGCGCCCCGTAACTTACCTCGGTAGCGCGGCGCCTGGGGATCCCGGTCCTCAGGCGCCGCTGCTAGGCTTCCCACGTGACCGTCCTTCCCGCCCTGTCTCCGTTCCGAACCACCGCCCGCATTGTGCTCGGCGTCTTCCTGCTCTTTGCCGGAACGGCACACCTGTTCTTTGCCCGTGAAGAATTCGCCGCCCAGGTGCCCTCATGGATGCCCCTTGATACCGACTTCGTCGTCGTGGCGTCAGGCATCGTCGAGGTGGTTCTGGGAGCAGCGCTGATTTTCCTCCCACGCTGGCGCGTCCACATCGGCTGGATCGTGGCAGCCTTCTTTGTGGCGGTGTTCCCGGGCAATATCGCCCAGTACGTCGACGGTGTCGACGCCTTCGGTCTGGACACCGACTCCGCCCGCCTCACGAGACTCTTCTTCCAGCCGCTTCTGGTGGCGTGGGCGCTGTGGTCCACCGGCGCCTGGCGCGACCGCAGGACTCTTCGCGGATCCACCCGACAGTAGGCCTACCGGGTCAGAAGACCCTCCACCTGGTCGCCCATCAGCTCTCCGTCGCGGTCCATCCAATACCGGCGCAGGACGTTCAGTCCCACACAGGTGTCGATGGACTGGATGCCGGAGAGCGCACCGATCTCGTCAGTGATGAAATGCGCCAGTTCATCCGGCCCCCTGAAGGTCCCGTGATAAATGATTGACGCCTTTCCGGTCACCATGGACACCATGCGGGCTGATTTTTTGACGCTGAGGTTTTCCAGGGCAGCAGCAATGAACTTGGGTTTCACCTGCAGGGAAATGATGGCATGCAAGGTAAACCCGGCCGCCGCCGGTTCCATTTCGACGCGCGGTGAGATGGAACCGTTGTTGAGGAGTAGTTGGATGGTGCGGTAGGCCGAAGAGCTGCTGATGTTCAATGATCGGGCTACCTCGGCAGCAGTCACCCGCGCGTTCTGACCCAGCTGCAGGAGCGTACCGAACTCAATATCGCTTAGTTCATCGATCGACGTCATGGGCGGCTTATTCACCGGCACCCGGTGCACCTCGAGGGCGGCAACCTGCTCGGGTTTGAGTCGGTCTAGTCGCCAGGAGTGTCCCACTCGTTTCGATTCGAGCACCAACTGACTCTCGATGGACGCGACGCCGGGAATCGAGGGGACACTGCGGCTGAGCAGCTCATTGATGTCCGACCCGTGCAGGGGATAGAGGTCGGCGTAGATATCAGCGCTACCCGAGGTCACCAACAGAAACTGGATCTCCCGAAAGCCCCTCAGCTTCTCGGCAACCTCCAGCGCCTGCCCGGGCTGGCATTTGAACCACAGCTGACGTGGATTCCCAGAGGTCACTAATGGCCACGCGAAACGCCCGATGACTTTCATGAGCCGGTCCTGCTGCAGGCGCTTGAGGCGCCGCGTAATAGTGCTGGCCGGCTCGCCCAGGATGTCGGCGAGGGCGTTGGCAGGAACGCGGGGAGCAATCTGCAGTGCGGCCACGATATCCAGATCCGTTTGATCCATGGGCGGCGGCTCATGCGGGGGGACCGAGGAGGTGTTGCGGTCAGGTGTCGACGCCGTCACTGCCGCTTTTACAGGAGCCATAGCTCGACAATACAGGGCAACCGGCCCATGAGAACTCTCTTTTAAGAAGAAATAATCATGAAACATGTAATTGATGACCGAATTAGCCATTCAGTCTTGCATGAGTGACAGATCTCATCTAACTTGTTCTAGGTGAGAGCTGCACCACACGAATGTGGCTCGGCCCACCACGATTCCATCGAGGAAACGAGCACCTATGAATGACTCCCAACCGTGGAGCTGGCCAGAATCCCAATGGCGCGGACACGTCAACAGCGTCCGTGCAGGGAAGCCACTTGCACATCCAGACCCCGCGCAGCGGTGGCCGGGCGGCGCGAAGGCTGCCGTCCTGCTGTCCTTCGACTCTGACCACGAGACACCCGCCCTGCGCGACGGCGAGACCTCCCCCGGCAAGATGGCCCAGGGAGAATACGGGGCGCGGGTTGCCGTCCCGCGTATCCTCGATCTGTTGAAGCGGCACGAGGCGCCGGCGTCGTTTTACATCCCCGCCGTGTGCGCGCTGCTGCGACCGGACGAGGTACCCGGCTACGTCGCCGCCGGCCACGAGGTGGCAGTCCATGGCTGGATCCACGAACGCAACACGCTCCTGACCTACGAGCAGGAACTGGATTTGCTGGGCCGGGCGGTCGACGTCCTGCAGACCCAATCGGGCAGCCGGCCCACAGGAATCCGCACCCCCTCGTGGGATTTCTCCGACTCCACCCTCCGGGTCATCCAGGAGCTGGGCTTCGAGTACGACTCATCGCTAATGGCCGACAACGAACCCTACGAACTCCTCGCAGACGGGCAGCCGACCGGCGTCGTGGAAATCCCCGTCGAATGGATCCGGGACGATGCCCCGTACCTGATGATGGACCGCTTCGCCTCGTTGCGTCCCTATATGCCGCCGCGCGAGCTGATCCAGATCTGGAAGGACGAGTTCGACGCCGCCTACGCGGTGGGCGGCACGTTCCAGCTCACTATGCACCCCCACATCATTGGCCACCGTTCGCGACTGATCGTTCTCGACGAACTGATGAAGCACATCCGCTCGTTCGACGACGTCTGGGTCACCACTCACGCCGATCTGGCACACCATGTCGCATCCCAACTCGATACCAGGACAGACACCCCATGAGCTCTCAGACCACACATGAAGAGGTCCACCAAACCAAGCTTTCCCCCAGGGGGAAAAAAGCCATCATTGCCGGCGGAATCGGCAACGCCGTCGAATGGGTGGATTGGGCCGTTTACACCACCTTCTCCTCCATCTTCGCCCACCACTTCTTCCCGCCGGGCGATCCGGTAGCGGCGCTGCTCGCCACGCTGGCGATCTTCGCCGTCGGCTTCATCATGCGCCCGGTGGGCGCGGCAGTAATGGGGATCTACGCTGACCGCAACGGGCGTAAGAAGGGCCTGGTCCTCACCATCGGCATGATGGCGGCTGCGACGGCGGTCATCGGCTTTGCGCCGACCTACGAGCAGGTGGGCATCCTGGCTCCGATGATCCTGGTCGCGGCCCGCATGATCCAGGGCTTCTCCGCTGGCGGCGAGTTCGGCTCGTCCTCGGCGTTCCTGGTCGAGTCGGCGGCTCCCCGCCGTCGTGCGTTCGCCGGGTCATGGCAGCAGGTATCCGTGGGTGCGGGTGTGCTCATCGCCTCAGGTATGGGCGCCATCATCACGTCGACTCTTTCACCCGAGGCGCTGGATTCATGGGGCTGGCGGCTTGCCTTCATCCTCGCTGCTCTGCTGGGCGTCGTCGGCCTCTGGCTGCGGTCCTCCGTTGAGGAAACCGACTCCTTCACCAACGCGAAGGCAGCGGCGGAATCCTCCACCGAACAGCGCCGCAACTCGGTCTTCACCATGTTCACCAAGCACCCCAAGGAAACCGCTCGGGTCTTCGGCATCACCATCGCCGGCACCCTGCTCTACTACATGTGGGTCTCCTACATGCCGACCTACGCTGCCGTCGCCACCGGGATTCCACTGAGCCAGGCTCTCACCGCCAACTTCATCGCCGTCGGTGTCTTTTTGGTCCTGCTGCCCTTCGCCGGCATCCTGTCCGACAAGATCGGCCGCAAACCGACCATGACCGCCTTCGCTGCCGGGTTCCTGCTGTTCTCCTGGCCAGCCTTCGCCATGCTGAATGGCAACTTCTGGATGCTGCTCCTCATCGAACTGATCGGCGTCATCCTGCTCCTCGGTTACTCCGCTAACTGTGCTGTCATCATGGCTGAACAGTTCCCACCCGAGGTCCGCGCCACCGGCATCGGCCTGCCCTATGCCCTGGCCGTCGCCATCTTCGGCGGCACCGCGCCGTATATCACCACCTGGATGAACACCAACGGGTACGGCGATCTGGTCTGGCTCTACTGCGCCATCGCTGCGGCCATCGGCGTCGTGGTCTACCTGACGATGCCCGAAACCAAGGGAAAGAAGCTCGATTGAGACGCCACATCATAGTCACCGGTGCGGCCAGTGGAATTGGCCGGCAGATCGCCCTGCGGTTTGCCGGCCTGGGGGAGCGGCTCACCCTCGTTGACATCAGCGCTGAGGCGCTCGCCGACGTGGCCGCCGCCTGCACCCAGGCAGGGTCCGACGACGTCGGCACCATCACCGCCGATCTCCGGCTTGCGGACGGTCCCCAGGCCATGATCGACGAGGCCTGGGGTTCCGATCCCGTGGATGTCCTGGTCAACTCGGCCGGGGTGTACCCGGCGACGCCGTTCCTGGACCTGAACGCTGACACCTGGGACGCCGTCGCCACCCTGAACACCAGGGCTCCGGTCCTCGCGACCGTGGCTCTCGCGAACCGGGTGATCGACGCCGGCCGGACGGCCAACGTCGTCAACATCTCCTCGGGCGCAGCGTTGCGGGCACGCCCCGGCGCCGCCCCGTACTCCACGTCGAAGGCGGCGCTGGAGATGGCCACCCGGGCCTCAGCCCTGGAACTGGGTCCGCTAGGCATCCGCGTTAATGCCGTGGCACCCGGGTTCGTCACCGTGGACAGCACAGCCAACCCCGTCACCGAGGACTACGCGGCGGCGGTCTCCGGCAATCCGCTGGGACGGCGGGGTGAACCGGACGACATTGCCCGGGCCGTCCTCTGGCTGGCCAGCGACGAGGCCGAATGGATCACCGGAGAAGTACTGCGCGTGGACGGCGGATCGTCCGCCGGTGCCATGAACCTTCCGCTGCACTGGCCAGCCCAGGGCACGGATTCCCCGAAAGGACAGCATGACTAACCCTTCCCCCTACACAGTGGTCGGCGCGGGAGCGATCGGTGGCACCCTTGCGGCTCACCTGCATACCCACGGTGTGCCGGTGCAACTGGTCGACGCCGATCCCGAGCATGTCGCAGCGATCCGAGCCAACGGGCTCCAGGTCCGCGGCCCGGAGAGCACGCTCACTGCCAATGTGCCGGTGTACGGCCTCGACGATGCACCGGCGCAGCTGGACCGCGTCCTCCTTGCCGTTAAGGCGCAGGCCACTGATAAGGCAGTCGCGTGGATCGCTCCACGGCTCTCCTCCGACGGTTTCGTTGCCTCGCTGCAAAACGGGCTCAACGAGGCAACCATCGCCTCACACGTCGGCATGGAACGCACGGTAGCGGCGTTCGTCGACCTGTTTGCCGACGTGCTCGAGCCCGGAGTGATCAAAGACGGTGGCAGCGGAGGCATGGCGCTCGGCGAATACACCGGCGGACCCAGTGACCGCACCCGACAGCTCGCCGAGGACCTCCAGCACTGGGGGACACCCGTGGTGACGGACAATGTGGCGGGTTTCCTGTGGTCCAAGCTTGGCTTCGGTGCCATGCTCGTGGCTACGGCACTCGCCGACCGCGACATGAGCGAACTGATCGACGCCCATCGGCCTGCTATGAACGGCCTCGCGGCCGAGGTTTTCGATGTCGCGGCGAAGGAAGGGATTGAGTTGGAGGGCTTCGACGCGTTCGATCCGGAGTGCTACCGGCGGGGCATGGATCCGGCCCGCAATGCTGCGGCGACGGATGCTCTCGTTGCGTGGCTCGCTACCCAGACGAAAACCCGTTCCGGGATCTGGCGCGACATTGCGGTGCGGAAACGCCCGACCGAGGTGCCGACCCAGTATCTGCCGGTCATCGAGCTCGGTAAACAGCATGGCATCGTTACGCCCCTGCTGACCGAACTGGTATCTCTGATTCAGCAACTGGAAACCCAGTCCATCCAGATGACCGAAGAGCACCTGACAGCTCTCGACACGAAGGCGGCAGCCCACGCATGAGCACTCTCGATTCCCTGCCCGGCTGGGTTGCCCAGCACCGCGACACCATGGTCCAGGACCTCTCCGACTACGTCAGCGCCGAAACCCCCTCGGATGACAAGAACCTACTGAATCAGGGCCTGCAATGGATCGAAGGATGGCTGCGCCGCCGGATCGGCGATCCCGCGTCCCGTCGCATGGTCGACGGCGGCGAGCTGGGTGACATAGCGATCCTGGACTATCCGGCCGACGACGACGCCGGCCCCTGGGTCACAGCGTTGTGCCACTACGACACCGTCTGGTCCGCCGGCACCCTGGCCGACTGGCCGGCCACTGTTGACGGCGACAGGTTCACCGGACCCGGTGCCTTCGACATGAAGGGCGGCTTGATCCAGCTGGTCTGGGCTATGAAAGCCGCAGCATCTCTCGGGCTGCCCCGGCCGAACCTGCGGTTGGTCCTTAACGGTGACGAGGAGATCGGCAGCCCTGTTTCCCGTCCCGTCATTGAGGAAGAAGTGGTGCGCGGCGAATCCGTGCTGGTGTTTGAAGCGAGTGCGCACGGGGCGTTGAAGACGGCCCGCAAGGGGGTGGGCATCTTCCAGGTCCAGGTCCGCGGTGAAGAAGCCCACGCCGGTCTTGATCCCGACGCTGGGGTCAGCGCGATCGATGAGATCGCCCGCCTGGTCCTCGAACTGCACGGCGCGGCAGATCTGGAGGCCGGCACCACGCTGAACGTGGGTCTGCTCAAGGGTGGCACCCGTACCAACGTGAAGGCTGGTCTGGCAACCGCCAACCTCGATGTGCGGGTGTCCTCCGATGAGGAAGCCCAGCGCATCAATGGGGTGTTGGCCGGATTGACTCCACACAACGCCAAGGCATCCGTGGAGGTCACCGGCGGATGGAACCGGCCGGTCATGGTGCGGTCCGAAGACACCGCGAGCCTCTTTGGCGAGGCGCTCGCCGTTGCCGGAGAGCTGGGGTTCCCGCTGGAGGAGACCTCGGTGGGCGGCGCCAGCGACGGCAACTTTGCGGCAGCGCTCGGCCTGCCGGTGCTAGATGGTTTGGGCGCGGTGGGCGACGGCGCGCACGCCCGCACCGAGTGGATCAGCATCGATGGGATGCTGGAACGCACCTGCCTCGCAGCCGGACTGCTGGCTGGTCTGTCTGCCGCAGCAAAAGAACCAGTCGCGTTGGCTCAGGGTGGTCGAAGCTGATGGAAACCACCAGCCGAACCGCTGTGAATACTCCGCTTACGCTGCGCGGGGTCACCATCCCCAACCGGGTCTGGATGTCGCCGATGTGTCAGTACTCGGCCAAGGCCGATGGTGTGCCGACCGACTGGCATCTGGTGCACTACGGTTCCCGTGCTGTCGGCGGATGTGGGCTGGTGATGGTGGAGTCGACCGCCATCGGTCCCGATCATCGAACCACCGCCGCGGATCTGGGTCTCTGGAGCGAGGACCAGATGGCAGCGCATAGCCGTCTCGCGGGGATCATTCGAAGTAGCGGCGCCATTCCTGCGGTGCAGCTGCAGTGTGCGGGGCGAAAGAGCTCGCATCAGGTGCCGTGGCAGGGTGGCGGCCAGAACAGCCCGGTGCCACCCGAAGATGGTGGTTGGACCCCGTGGGCTCCTTCGGCAGTCCCATTTGGTGCACTGACGGTGCCGCGGGAGATGACCGTGACGGACATCGATGTGGTCGTGGAAGCTTTCGCGGAATCTGCTCGTCTAGCGGATCGTGCCGGATACGACGTCGTGGAAATCCATGCAGCGCACGGGTATCTGTTGCACCAATTCCTGTCACCACTAGCGAACCAGCGGTCCGACGACTATGGCGGTTCGCTGAAGAACCGGATGCGGCTCGCTCTTCAAGTAGCGAAGGCTGTGCGCGAAGCTTTTCCGGAGGATAAGCCGGTGTTTGTGCGGATGACCGCAACGGACTGGGCAGACGGCGGAATCAGCTTCGAGGAAGCGACAGTCTTTGCATCCGAGTTGGCAAACCTGGGTATCGACCTCCTGGATGTCTCTTCAGGAGCTCTAATCCCGACGGCGCCACCACCCCAGCGCACGGGACTCAATGTTGACTATGCCGTTCAGCTTGCTGCAGCCTCCGGGTTGCCAGTAGCGCCGGTCGGCCAGATCGCTGATGCGGTGGCTGTGGAAGCTGCCCTGGATGGAGGCGTGGAGGCCGTTCTAGTGGGACGGGCCTTGCTTCGGGATCCGTATTTCAAGCTGCGAGTCGATGCTGGCGACCTGAAAGGCCGGTGGCCAAGTCAGTACCATCGGGCCTTGGCCTGATCTGCTTCACGTTGCCGCTCAATACTTAGGCTGTCGATAAATACCTTCCACTTGGTCCTGGTTAGGCGATGAGCTTCAACTGCTGGCTATAACCGAAACCTACGTGCACTGCTGCATCCTGCTTGAGCCTCGGTCGGCGCAGACAACAGGCCGACCGATTCAGTCGTCCGAGGTCTGGGTAGACGAGGTCGACTTGACCTCTTCAGACACTACCTTCACCAACATCAGGTGACAGGACCTGATGTTGATCTGACCGCGGAAGCACGCGGACATGAGCGTACGTAACTGGGTGTTATCGGCGTTTCCATTAGGCCAGAGAAGCTTCAGCCCCGCACCCTGGGGTGTGGGCATTCACCACGATCTTGCACTTTTACAAAGTTTGTCGCTCCAGCTCGCTGAAAAGCGCTTCGGTTAAGTCGCGGAGGGCCTGGTTTACGTAAGGGACGAAGGGTGCGTCGTAGACCCAATCGGCGTCCGTTGGAAAAGGGAACGTGATCAGTTCGGCCCCCTTCGGAATCCCACCAGAATTGCTTTTGTAACCGTAAAAAAGAATGCGCAGTCCGCGCCCGTCCTCGTTGCGAAAGCTGAGCCAGTTCGACACTGCGTCTCCAGCTGGATGATCGAGGTGAGTCCGATAAAGGCGGGCCATTTCGAGCAGCTCACACGCAGCTTTCGCATCCGGGTATTTATCTGCGACTGCGTCCAAGAATTTCTTCATACTTCGAACCTTCAAATCTCCATAGACTGTCTGAAATCTGACGGTTATTGCTGCCAGGGTTGACAGGGTCTTATAGAGGCCCTGGAAGTAGCCTTCGTAGAGATCGAACACTTCGTGCTGATGGTGAGCGGGCGGTATGCTTCGTAGCGTCAGGCTCGTTAAGAATCCGGCAGTGTTTGCAAGTTGCTCGCTCTTTAGGGTCAGTCGCCCCACTGCTTCGACATAGTTGGCGATAGCACGGGTGCGTCCGTAATCCATCCCCGGTAGCGGGTACAAACGGTCGGCCCAGTTATCTATGAATTGCACATTAAGCGGGCGCGGGGGGACGACTACTTTTTCCACCACGGTTGGGTTCATTTCTAGCAAGGAGTTCCTTTCGGCGAAACGAGATGTCATGGATCATATTTCAACTCTGTGCTCATCAAGACCATCACAAGAAGAATTTCTGTTGCATACGGGTAGGCTCAGCCCAGCGCCGGCAGCACGCCCAGATGGTTATATGTGAGAGCGCCAAGCGCGTCGGGCACAGCTACGACAACGCCCGTCGGTGTCTCCTGTCCAGTGATTCGATCTAGCGTCGCTGTGCATAATCGCGATGTTTGCTCTCGACCAATTGCTTTACCTTGGAAGGGATATTTTTCTAGGTACTTCGCTCGCATGTATTCCATGAAGGGGAGCATCCCCGCTTCCTGATCGTTACCGTAGCTGTCTACCGTTGGGCGCCCGAGGAGATCATCTAGGTGAGCTTCCGTCAGTTCTTCGGCAATGACTTCAAGTCGCATCAGCGTGATATTGCTTTGGTCATGGCTCCGGGTGAAATCAGCTTCGGCGAGCCACTTCTCCTTCAGCACTCGGCGGACTGATGATGACTTTAGATGCTTCGGCAACGTGATGTCGTCGAGCCATCGTCCACCTTCAAACAGTCGGTAAAAGCCGGAGGCTGAAAGGCTACGTCGCTTTGCGGTGATGAGATCCTCGACCTCGGTTATAGCCTTGTCATTCAGGTAGCGCGTGATGACGTCATAGGCGAGGCTAGCGAGGAGATGTAGTGCAGCGCGAGATTCCGCTATTCCATTGCCGCGCGGATTCCCAACCGGGTATCTGTTGGTCCAGCAGTTGCCGCCTGCCAGGGTCCAGTGTGCCTTGTCGGTAGAGCCCGCGCTGGGTGACTAGCCAGGTTGCCAGGATGTTTTCGAACCTGTCGACGCCGTAGTGAAAATGTGGCGCATGTCCTTCGCTGCGAATGAAATCAATGACTTCAGTGAGGCGCTTTTCCCACAAGGTACTTTCAGCTTGCAGGCGCGGAGGACCGATCCAGTCTCCGAGCGCTGATCGGAGCAACTGCTGGCGCCCGATATCTAGGGATCCTTTGCGGACTTGTTTGCGCTGGCCGGCGACCCAAACAGCAAGCCTCTGTTCTATAGGGTCTTTGGAGAGTGTGCGTGGCAATCTTCCATGGCGCCGCTGGAAGTTCTTCACACCCTGCAGATGCGCGTCCCACGACGGACGAGGTGCCTTCTTTGGCAATTCAGCTGCTGTTGGGAGCGCGGGACGGTCGTTCAGCACTAGTCGTTTCCCGGCTGATTCTGGCTGCGTTCTCTCAAAGCTCCGGATGACCCTACGCACGCGTTTAGCTGGGACTCGGCATAGCTGAGCGATGTTATCTGGGGTGAGCCCCCGCAGGTACATCAGCCGCCACTCCGCAGCGGATAAGCAGGGACCCCAGTCATTGGGGTCCTCTTCCTCGATGCCAGGTGCAATGGCCACGGCCACAGAATATTGGGGACGACGGAATCCCGCCAGACCTCAGCACAGAATTGCCGAGGGCACTTTTCCCAACTATTTCCTATCCGGATCAGCTGGCGTCACCGAGCCAACCCAGACCCAGCCTTCACGGTGGATCTTGATGCCCGGCTCGAAGAAGCAGACCTTGGTGGCCGCCTCCCTTCAGGACAGTGCGTGTGCCTGGCTCCGGTACGCCGGGACGGGTACCTGACCCAGACGTAGACCCGACGTGACGCGGGAAAGTCCTACACAGGATTTGTCGGCAGATCCAGCTGAGCCTCGGTGAGCATGATGGGCTCTTGGCGCATCACCGGGTCCTCGATCAACCCATCCAATAGCCGAGGGTACTACTTTGCGTATCGCTTATTTTGGCCCGTGATTTGACCGTCGCTCAAGCTCCTGGGACGGCGGCATCCCTTACGCTAGAAGCTGCGCCGACACTTACCCTTTGCGAGACTCCAATTTCAGGACGGCTTCATGGAACTTAGCTGCGGCGATTCCAGTCGGATAAGCGGCGAGATGGCTGACCGTTACAGAGTCGGTCTCATGAACCATCAGTGAGCAAAATCGAACCGAGAGGTATCTGGGCGCTCGCCGTTGCAAGGAATTCTTCCCAGGGCCCAACCAACCCCTAGGAATTGCGCAGTCAACCGACCCGGGAATCATGCCGCCTGTTTGTTGGCGGTGGCGTCGGGTGACGCGCCGGTTTGTAGATCATAATGTGTTTGCTCGTATTCCTCTGGCGTCTGGTGATTCAGGGCGGAATGCAAGCGTTCGTTGTTATACCAATGAACCCATTCGAAGACGATTGCCTGCGCGTCGGGTTCGGTCTTCAAAGCTCTACTGCGGAATGTTGAACCCTTCGCGACGGCCTCGTTCTTGAACAGCCCAACACCGTCTCAGCGGCGGCGTTGTGGTACGCGTCACCGACGCTTCCGATCGAGGGCTGCAAGCCCTCCAGGGCCAGGGTGTCGGTGTAACGGATCGAGGTGTATCGGCGTCCTGCATCGGAGTGATGGATCAGCCCCGCCGCGGCCGGCCGGCCGGTGTGGTGACGGCGCCACGGTTTACGCCGGGTTCGTCTACGTGGCCTTGGTCATTGACCTGTATTCCCGGGCGATCGTCGGCTGGGAAACCTCGACCGTGAAAGACACAGCGTTCGTGGAACAGTGCCTGCGGATGGCGTTGTGCGGGACGTAAGTGAAATCAGTGACCCAGACCTGGTTCGGCGTCAGGGCGGTGAAGTCCCTGTTGAGCAGGTCCCCGGCGCGGCGGCCGTCCTTCCCAGGGATCGTGGTGCGCATCTTGCGTCCCTTGGTCAACCCGTTCATGCCCTCTTCGCGCATCAGCCGGTCAACGGTGTGTTTGGATGCTTCCGGGAGACCGTTGCGACGCAGCCACTGCGTCATCTTCCTCCGCCCGTAAAGGACCTCGGGCCGTGGACAGCCTTTCGCGTCGGGGACGTTCAAAGCTCGTAGGGCATCGGTGAGGCGGGCGTCTTCAAGGGTGCGCAACGCTGGCAGGCGTGTCTTCCACGCAGGGTAGGCTTGTGCGGCGACCTGCACGTCCTGATCTCGCAGGACGGCGCAGATCGACTCGACAGCGTAACCAAGGGCGCGTATGTCGTCGATGAATCGGCAGATCAGCGGCGGCGAGGGTCGAGTTCCCTGAGCTTAAGAAAATCGACGCCTGTTTGAGGATCTCGTTGGACTCCTTCAGATCCCGCGCCTCGGCCCGGAGCCGCTTGATTTCCTCCAGTTCCTCACTGCTCGGACCGGTCTTTTTACCGGCGTCAATCTGAGCCTGGACCACCCAACGACGCAGCGATTCAGCACCGACCCCAGCTTCGGCGCTAAAGCCTTACAGGCCGTATAAACAGAGGGATATTCGGGCAACCGATCCACTGTCATGCGCACTGCACGATCATGGACTTCGGGAGGAAACTGCCTGAGCTTAGTCACTATCTTTCTCACAGAAGATAGCAGCATCAAACCCGGGACGGTTCACTTCAACAAACCCCGGGCGGTTCACACCGCCTTACCCGAGGCGCTTGAGAGCGTCCCATGATCCGTTGACCTGTTTGATGTCAGAGGAGGATACCAGCACGTAGGACCACTTCTCTTCTCGTGTCTGGACCTCTTTCAAACCGTTGACATAGTTCACCCATTTGCGGGCCGCGTGACGTTTGGCTTGAACATCTTCCGCCAGCATTTGGTTGTCAGCCTTTACCTCAAGCAAGATCCGCACACCCTTGTCTTCGGCGACTAGAAAGTCCGGGTTGTATAGCTGTCCTGATCCCCAGGCGATGGTGAGATCACCTACAGCGAGCCTCATCCACCACTGCACTTCCTTCGCCTCATCTGCGATGAGGGCCAGCGCCCTTTCTGGTTCTGAATCGAACCAGTCGGCGGACATACGTGATTTAGCCCATCCCTCATAGGCTGTTGTCTTACTGAAGCTGCCGCGGCGATCATCTGACATGACTCTGGTCCCAAGGTTTCTGCTGGGGGCGAGTTTGGCGAATCCGATCTGCTCTTCATAGCCGATGCCAGGTGTGACTTTGCGTTGCTCTGCTTGAATCAGACGCGCGAGGCGGACAGCTGCTCGACCGCCGAAGGCTGATAGCAGGGTTGGAGCTTGATCGCCCAAGCCCTCGATGAGGGCGTCAACAAGACGTCCAGCATTCGCTTTCTCAACTGACCTCGATGCAGAAGAACTATCGACCATCGGCAGATCCATGACGTGCGATATCAAAGCAATTCGGGAGAGTTCGAGGGGGAGGTCGAGAGTTGGTTTTGAGCTGATGGCGTCTGCGGCTGTTACTTGTCTCGTTTCTGAGCGCCACACACCATCCGGCCCCTGTACACGAACCGCAGTAAGGCGTATCCGGCGCAGCTCATCGTCGGGGTTGGATCTTAAGGATTTTCCGAGCTCGACAAAGACTGCATCTGTCGTAATGTCCGACAGACTGAACTTCTTAGCGACTGGTCGCTGGGTGATTTTGGGCAGGATGATCTCTGGATCGGCTAATTGCAGAGTGATCGGAGTACGAGATATTTTCTCGGTTTCGGCTGTGCCAGCTGTCTCACGCGCATCTACCTCCGAGATTAGGAAGCTACCGATGTTGGCGTCAGGTGTGGCGGCTGGATCTTGACCAGCAGCGTTAGGGTCGACGGATTCGCTCTGGTTTTGAGTGTCGGAGGGAGAAGGTGAGACTGCCCGGCCCGTTTCTTCGGTTACTGTCCGGACCACAATTTCATTGTTCTGATCGGTTGTTACGATTGTTCGTGTCCGGAAGGAGACAAGTTCTTCATTCAGCACGCCAGCGCGGTCGAGTAGTGCGGCGAACCTTTCATGCGCAAGAACTTCGAGCGTGTCGAGCATCTCAACGCCCGTGTATTTACCGTAGGGGAGCCTGAGTCCGCGGCCCAGCACCTGTTCAGTGAGAACGTTGGACAGGGAGGGTTGTGTGGAGAGCAGTACGTAGACGCTTTTGACGTCCCAACCCTCCTTGAGCATGGCTACGCTGACGACGACGCGGATGGGTGACGTGGGTAAATCGACTCGCGATAGTTTGCCCCACATGTCGGGTTCTTTGTCCTCGGTGACGGATGAATCGACCTGCAGTACTGCGTGGGCGTAGGCACCGTCACGGAAGTCGTCGGAGCGAAGGTACTCGGCGAGCTCGTCTGCTTCTGCCGTGTTTCTCGCGACAACCAGCATAAACGGATTGACCGCTGATGTTGTCGGGTTCTGCGCGAGGTAGGCGTCCTGTGCGGTCCGCTTAACCTCAAGAAGTGTGATGCCGTCATTGAGAGCCGTGTTGGTGTCTGTGCGATCGTCTTTTCGCCCAACAATGACGGGCGTTTTTACGAACTTGTCTGCGATCGCAGCGGACAGTGGGTACTTGTAGATGATGTGGTCCGCAGGCGTCTTGCTGCTGGGGGTCGCGGTAAGGCCCACGATGGCGCGTGGAATTAGCCCGCGAACGGCGTCGGAGAATTTTTCGCCGTAGTAGAGGTGGTGTTCGTCAGCTAGAACGACGAGATCGTCGGCGTTAACCAGCCACTCGTAGAACTCGGCCCCCAAGCCTTCTGTGAAGGTTCGGGTACGGCGGTTCACTTTGGTTGTGGGCTGGATCAACGTCTGTACGGTCAGAACGTAGACCTTGACGATTGTTGAGTCGTCCATGATCGACGCCATCTCAGGGGTGTCGAAGTTCTCGCTGGTGACGAGGACCGTCTTAACGCCCAGTAGGTTGGTCAGATCTCTAGGGGACCCAGGGGTGAAGTTAGCGATCGTCTTGGTGAGGATTGTTCGGCCTGGGACAACGATGACGAAGTTGTTCCATCCTCGGGACTGCGCGAGGTAGTCGATTGTTGCCGCGAGGACGTAGGTCTTACCGACACCGGTAGCTGAATCGACGACGCCTTCGAAAGGTGTTGACCGCCCTAGACGATCGATGTGATCCGATATGGCAGTGGCTATGTCTTCCACGGCTTCGGCATTGGGTTGCCGCAACTGCATTTGGTGCTTGATGAGCGCCAGCAGGTCGTGGTCGATGTTGAGTTCCCCGGACTCACTCACTCTGATTCCTCACTGTTGTGGTCGCCAAACCAGTTGAGACCGCTGGAACGACGATTGGCACGTCGATACGACGAGATGATGGATGCCGGTATTTTGACCAGGCGTGACCCCCGAAGGGCCTGCTTGATGTAGGTCTGCGCGTCAGGATCTACTCCTGTTGCGTAGATTTCGATGAGTTCCCCGGGATCAAGGGAGGAAAGAAGGTAATCGACGAACTCCTGGTTGACGAACCCGTCGACCACAGCGAGGCGTACATCTCCTCGCCTGCCTGCGAAGGGAGGAGTCACCTCGAAGGTGAAGTCGAACTGTGCTGCGACTGCTTCACCGAGTTGATCACCGACCGCCCAACGCGAAAGGTAGACGTCGTCGTCGTCGACGGTGAACATGGACGGGCCTACGTCGAGGACGCGGAAACCTCCGCCTCCGCCCCATCGATCCTCAGCGACCATCTGGGTTTTAAGGCTGTCCCGAAAAACTTTGAGAGTGGCTTTGAAAGCATCACTAGCAGTGCCTTCGATGGAGCCGCTAGCGACGACAGCGTTTAGGGCCCGCAGAGCGTCGTAGGCGTTCTGCGGGGTTACGGAATCTGGCAGTACCCCCACGGCTTCCCTGAAAGAGGCTGTGCTGACCCCGCCTCGATCCGTGCCGTCCACCACCCGTGTGAGTCTGGGCATGGTGAATCGTTCGATGGTTGCGGCTTCCCACTCAACAGTCACCCATCGCCGGCCCATTTTGTGGGCGACAGCTGCAGTGGTGCCGCTGCCGGCAAAGCAGTCGAGAACGATGTCGCCTGCATCGGACCCGATGTAAATGATTCGTTCCATCAGACGTTCGGGCTTCGGCGTGTCGAAGGCATTTCCGGTGGGGAACAGTTTTTTGATTTCCGCCTTGCCTTCTTGGCTGTGACCCACGTCGGCAGTCCGCCACAGCGTCTCTGGTGGACGAGTCGTTGATTCGTCTGCGTACTGGCGGAGGTAGGGCTGCAGACCGTTGCCCTTATCAAGCCAGTCCACTTCGTCTTTGCGTTCGAGGTACGTGGACTCTTGCCACCGCCAGTTACCCTCTGTTCCATTGGGTTTGATGGGCCAGACTGTCTCGCCGTTCGGGGCCTCGATGCCGTACCAGAGGTTTTGTCGGTCTGCCCGTGCTGAGTTCTTTCCCCACTTCCGCAAGGGGTCGCTGCGGTACGGTCGGCCTTCGTCGTCGATGTGTCGGAACTGTTCGGGATTGGGCGCGATGACGAAAGGATTGGGTCGCCATCCCGGGGATTTCGAGTACACCAGGATGGAATCTTGACTGATAGAAAACTGCTTGGCGTCCATGCGCGGGCTGTAAACTTTCTCCCACGAAATGTCACCGACGAAGTTGCCGGGTCCGAAGACTTCGTCCATGACGACACGTGCGCGGTGCACCTCAACGTGATCCAAATGGAGCCACACTGACCCGTCTGGCGCGAGTAGATCCTTGATCTGCCGTAGCCGATCGCGCATCATAGTCAACCAGACACTGTGCTCGAGTGCGTCTTCGTAGTGAGTGAAGGCTTGGCCTGTGTTAAAGGGCGGATCGAGATACGCCAGCTTGACCTTGCCGGTGTACTCCTTTGAGAATTCGGGCAGGTTACCCAGTGCGGTGAGAGCGTGCAGGGCGTCACCTCGGATGAGGAGGTTGTCTTGGGCCCTGTCGTTCTTGCCGTGAACTTTCCCTACCGTTTCTACATCGTGCAGGAGGCGGACCTCACTGGTTCGGTAGTCGCCTGGGGTGGTCCATTCGTAGCCACCCCCCAATTTGGAGAGTAGCCGCATGTGCTTGTTCGTCCAGGTCAGCTCTAGGCGTCCTTTAGGGCCCTCGTATTCCACCACGTTGACTATCAACCTCTTCTCAAGGGCAACCATTGCCCCCCCCGAAGTCTATAGTCCGCAATAGTGAATCAAGCCGCTGATGTGTCCTTCTTGCGTCTGCGCTGCGAGCTACTTCAAGGGCGGAGGTATCGCGTCCAGATCGATTGTCGGGTCTGTTGCCTTAGGGCTGACGGGCATCAAGGTGGCGTTGCTTAGCCAGATCTAGGTGAGAGGCGAAGTGGGGTGCTGTAGCCGCGTTGTGCGAGGGGCAATTGAGGCCCAGCAGCCTGGACACTGCTTGTTCAGTATGAGGGGTGAGCGACGGCCGAACCTGGGTGATGTGTCCCGTGTGATCTACGGCGACGTAGCCCCATTCGAACAGGGCATCACATCCCAGATTGCACACAAGCATTGCAACGGCCTCGAAGTCTCTTCTTTCGGCTTCGCTGCAGCGCGAACGAGGCTTGATATGCGCAGCGATGAGGAGGTTTGCAGGCAGGTCTCTACTGCACAGCGAGCAAAGTGCTGATCTTCTGCCGGCTATCAGATGATGACGAAGATCCTGTTGCTCCGCACGTGCCTTCCCGAATCGCACGATGTCTGAGTCGTCACCATCCCAGAAGCTTGGGGGACGTCCCAGCCAACTGCCATCTGGGTCAGGGATGACCAGGTGGAGCCGATCTAATAGTTTGTGCCCGTCCTGGGCTGAGACACGCGACAGAAACTTCCCCTGAGCTGCGCCCCTGCCGTCTGACTTGAGAGGCCCGTGCTGACCAAGAGCAATGATGGAGCCGAGTTCCTTGTAACCCATATTGATGTCCTTCCTCAACGGCTCAACGAGAACGAGCCACCCGTTTTCTCCTTCACCCGGACGAGGAGGATATTCGGGAGGACGTGGATGAGCGACTGCCGGGACTGTCACCGTGCTCACGGCCCGTAAGGCCCCATCTTTATAGTGAAGTATGACGTCGCCACGGCGCAGGTCGTGGATGAGTCGACGTGCTTCATCAATCTTTCTTTCGGGCCGTGGGCAGGTCCACAGCGTCTTGCTGAGGATGACCTGCTCGTAGTTCGTGGCTTGGTTGGCAAAGTAGTATTCCACGGTCCAAGCACACCACAGCGCCTCCACATGGTCTGATGTCGACCCACGCATAGGGCGGACTATTTTCTCGACGTTTTGACTGCGATATCGCGGTGGACCTGGTAACGCCGCACCGCAGGAGGATCCATCACAAAGAGGGGGCCCTACACCCTTGAGGATGCTTACCGCACTTCTGATTCCTTCGATAGCGAAGACAAGCAGGTCGGGGATCATCCAGCTTTGGTCAGACAGCTGCTATAGCTCACGCACGAGGGCTTCCGTAGTTCGACTAGGCTCAAGCTGACTGAAACCAGCCATAAGGTATCGACACCAACTCAACGAGTCTTTGGGGAGGCAGTCCCACGTCCCTTAGCTTAGGTCCCAACCTCCAATTTAGAGTCCAAACGTAGAACCAAAGGCCTAGTATTAGAATTTAGCTATGGACTTGAATGAGGTTGAATCACGTGCACGGCAGCTCCTGGCGGCGATGCTTCAGTTTGAGGGCCACATTAATCTATACCAAATTCTAAGTGTGATCGACGATTACGACGAAAGTTGGCACACGGATCCAGTGCAGGTGCGCCTGAATATGCGCGCGCTTGAGCTTCTCACAAAGCTGAAGTACGCAGATGTGATGCAGGGCGGATATGCGCATAATGCAACCACTCTGGGGCGCCGAGTCGCGGAAGTTGGATGGCCGACGAAGTTGGCTGCAGATTGGCTTGACGAATGGGTCGAACACGAGCAGATGCTAGAGGCCCTCAACGAAAGGCGCGAGTCGTCAGAGAACGCTGTCAGCAGGCTCGTTGTTAGCAATTGGCGACAATTCTCCAATGTAGACATAATTTTCCATCCCCGGCTGACAATCTTGACCGGAGCAAATGGTGCTGGTAAAACCACATTGCTAAACATTCTCGGGCCTCACTTCGACTGGGCTGGGCAGCTACTCACCCAAAAACCCCGAAAGGAGTCGTCGCATACCGCTATAGATGTGGGGCAACTCCTATACTCGAACGGCACAAGATCACCAATACTTCAGCACCTGACCACAGGGGTCCAGAATTCGCCCCTATCGATCACCCACATGCAACAGGTCCCCGGCCTATTCATTAACTCCCATCGTTCGATTAGTGCTTATCAACGTTTGGAGAGTCTTCCCGCCCGATTCTCCGAATACGAGGTATTGCAACAAGATTTTGCATCTGAGATTCAAATTCGTTACTCAGGGGGCAGCTCGGAGCATTCACCGTTGTACCGAATGAAAGAGGCTTTGGTGGCAGCGGCAATGTTCGCTTACGGCAACCAAGCAGTTCGTCCCAACGCCTCAGCTAAGGAAGTTTGGGAGGGATACCAGGAAGTACTTCGGCGATTTTTACCTGCGTCTCTGCAGTTTGAACGATTCGAAGTAGAAGACTCCGAGTTAATACTGGTGACGGGGACGGAGAGCTTCCCCCTCGAAGCCGTTTCAGGTGGCATCAGCGCGATGCTCGAACTTTCCTGGCAGATTTTTCTTCGTCAAAGGAATCAAGCTTCGTTTTCTGTCTGCATTGATGAGCCCGAAAATCACCTACATCCTGAGCTTCAGAGGTCAATCGTTCCATCTTTACTCGCGGGGTTCCCCGCAGTTACCTTCATTATCGCGACCCATAGCCCTTTTGTTGTCACATCAACGCCGGATGCCTTCGTATACGCGCTCGGTGCGGAGGAAGACGGTCGGATTAGCTCTCGCATAGTGAGCGACATCAATACATCAGCTACGCCTGATGAAACTCTCATGTCTGTACTCGGGCTAGATACGGCTCTGCCGCTATGGGCAGAATCTCGCCTGAGTCAGCTAATGGACACACTTTCGGCGTCACCGTCTGTTGCGGAGCTACGCGGTTTTCGTGACCAGCTCGAGGAACTAGGTCTCGACCGACAGTTTCCTGCTGCGGTTCGTTCCTTAGGTCCCAGTAGTGATTGAAATTGTAAAGGGAGGAGCACCAAAGTGGATAATGTCGAACCAAGACCGGAAAACTGCTGAGTACATAGCGGCACCTGCAGCTAGTAAGCCCTCGCCATGGCGTGCAGATGAGGTAGTCGTTGCGTTGAAGGTAGAATGTTCGAAGAAGTGTATGTACTGCGAAAGTTTCATAGATGACACTTCATATTCTGCCGTCGAACACATCCGGCCCAAAAAGATCTTCGAGAACTTGGTCCTTGAATGGACCAATTTGGGTCTAACATGTTCGAGGTGCAATACGAACAAGGGCAGCTATTGGTCTGAAAATTTGAGTTTGCAGCTGCTAAACCCCTACCGGGATGCAATAGAACAGCACCTCGCGTTCCGCGGCCCACTGACAGTGGCCACGCTGGACAGTTCGCGGGGGGAGAATACCGTCAGGAAGCTTCGGCTGAATTCCCGCGAAGATTTGTTGATTTCCCGAATGAGACGTATTGAAGAGTTGCACAGCAAGTTGAGAATTTGGCATTCTGAGCTAAATCCAGAGCTTAAAGAACTATACGCAGAAGACGTTTCGTCTGCGGTCGCAAGGGAGCGCGAGTATTCGGGTGTTCTTCGAGCTTATGCCCTCGAGGCAGGGTTCCCGGTTGGCTAGGTAAGGTCACCGGATCGACGCCGGTGGAACCACAAAGATCTCGAGGATCCGGGTTACCAGTTGCGTTTTTTGGTGCCCTGACCATCTGGATCACTCAGACTCTTCCTGAAGGGTTTGAAAACGTGTGGCGCCTCGTATCCGGCTGGGCCGCGCCGGCGTCGCAGGTGCGGCACCATTGGCTTCTACGAACCCGGTGAGAATAGAGCCTATTCAGTCGTGTGTGCTCGCGGCAGCGGATCATGGGTTTCCGCACACTGTCCACCAAATCTAAGTACTCTGCGTATTCTTCAGCGGTCCACCAGGTCTTCGACGGCCACCCCACAGATTTGGCAACTTCCTGCTCCATGATCAGGGGAGGTCGGAAGTGGTCTTGCAGGGTTTCTCCCGCTGAAAATTAGAGGAGCTTGGTAAAGAATGCGGGTCCGAGACCTTCAGGTATGCGGCGTCGGATTTACAGAGGCCTCGGTATCCAGTGCTTGCTGATCCCATCGGTCCTTGGGTGGACTTGATCCCCTGGACCAGCCGATCTCCTGCTTCAGGGTGACGCAACGGACCTATGCGCCGGTAGAGATCCCGCGACTTGTTACCCGCACCCCATGAGTAAACGGCATAGAAATCAATGGCATCGGAAGCGGTTTCGATTTCCTGCCCGAGCGAACAGATCTTTACGATTAAGTCGTTTCGTCCACGTCCATGTAACTCTCCGATCAGCAAAATTGCGGGGTATTTGCCGCATTGCGAGCTCCCACTTCGAGAGCCAGTGACGAGTATTGAACCTGAATCCTCGGGCCAGCAGCTCGTTTTCGTCGGGGACCCCCGTTGGCAGTCATGAGCTCAACTACTTGGCCGGCGGTCTTGCGGACTCTCGCCACGAAAATGCTCCTAGGTGATGGATGCTGGCGAGCGGAGTATTTAGCTTGCTACAGGAGACGCCCAGAGAGTTTTGTTTCCTCGGCTGGGTCGACACGACTAGGTTGTGCACCCACACAACGCTTGAAAGGCAAGCGGTTGACGATGCTCAATGCCCCCGAGACAGTCCCCTGCGACGATTGAATGAACGTCCATTTAGTCAAAGGATCAGCAAAATGAGCAACGGCGCCGTACCTGAAACCAACCCCTCCCAATTCGATAAGGCCGATGCAGCGTTCCTTGGAGACTTCGCGACGCTAAGCACCTTCGGAGCTACGGCCGGGGGAGGAGTGGACCGACAGGCAGGATCTAGAGCAGATGGGGAACAGCGCTCCTGGTTCACCCAACTACTAACTGATAACGGATTCACCGTTAGCTTCGACCAGATCGGCAACCAGTTCGGGTTGCTGGAACTCGAAGTCGGCAAGCCCTACGTCGTCGTCGGATCTCACCTCGATTCCCAGCCCACAGCCGGCCGCTACGACGGTGCTTATGGCGTCCTTGCCGCGGCACACGCCGCGTTCCGCCTTGCTGCCGAATGGCAGGCGGCAGGCCTCAGCCCCCGCTACAACCTTGCGGTCGTGAACTGGTTCAACGAAGAGGGATCCCGCTTTAAGCCGTCGATGATGGGCAGTTCCGTCTACACCGGGAAGATGACTGTCGACGCGGCACTGGCCACCACCGATCCGGCTGGAATCACCGTTCGTGAGGCGCTGGCATCCACCGACGCACTCGGTGAGGGCTCTGGGCCGAAGGCCGCCTACTGTTCTGAGATCCATATCGAACAGGGACGCAGCATGGAACGCGATGGCATCGCTATCGGAGTCGTCGATTCCAACTGGGCTGCCAATAAGTACGAGTTCGTGGTCCACGGAGAGCAGGCCCACACCGGTTCCACTGTCATCGCTGACCGCCATGACGCGATCCTCGGCGCTTCACTACTTGTCGTCGCGGCACGGAAGATCGCCGATCACTTCCCTGACGGCGCCGTCCACACTTCGGTTGGTCAGTTGGACGTCTATCCCAACTCGCCCGTCGTCGTCCCCTCGCGCGTCAACCTGCTGCTGGACCTACGCTCCGCTGATGAGGCTCTGCTTCAGGAAGCTGACCGGATGCTGCACGAGCGGATCGAGCAGATCGAACGCTCCGCCCAGGTCGAGGTCGAGAAGGTGGGTTCCCACTGCTGGCCGGTTACGCCCTACCAAGCAGAAGGCGTCGCCCTCGCGGAGAAGATTGTCGCCAACCGCGGCGTCAGCCACGCTCGGGTGAAGACCCTGGCCGGGCACGATTCCACCAACATGAAAGACATCGTTCCGACGGTCATGCTTTTCGTCCCGTCGGTCGAGGGCATCTCCCACAATGAACACGAGTACACCACCGACCAAGACATCGTCACCGGACTGCACGTCCTAACCGACGTTGTGCGGAGCCTGTGCGAGGGCGAACTCGACCTCTTGTAAAGTCAGCCCAGCCCGAGTTGGCCGGGAAGAATAGGTATCGATGAGCCAACGTCAGCCTGCCGTCAAACTTGTCGGCCACAGAAAACCCGGTAGATCAATTTCCTGATTCGAGGCTACGGCGGGCCAAAGAGGACTAGCTTCAGCTCGATGTCTGGTGAGAACCAATCGATACCCTAGGAGTTTGGGCTATTGAACGAGGTTGGCTCATCCGTCTAAATTGGCTATAGTCAAGGCGCCCCAATTACGTTCAACTTTTTTGTGAGAAAGACCGTTCCGATGAAGAAGTCGATTATCTGCTTAGGTGGATTATCACTGGTCCTGAGTATGGCCGCCTGTAGCGTGGAGCGCTTGACCACTGCAGACACATGTATCGAATTGAGTGCATTGAACGTGGAATCTTTGAGCCTGGAATCGCTGCCTTCGCCTGAACAGGCGGACCGGTTTGAAGAGCTTTCAGCGAGGTCGTCTGAGATCTTATCAGACGAGCTCCAACTCTTGGCTGCGATAGGCAAAAAATCTTCCGACGAGCGGGAGCGAATCTTCCTGATAGATTCCCAATACGAGGCTGTCGAGCAGGCGGTCGCAACAGTGAGCAACGCATGTCAGTAAAAGCCATTGGCGTCCTAAGATCGTTTCGAGCCAGACCTGTCTGCCTTGCTCTAATCTTGGCAACTGGTTTTGGTCTCGCTGCGTGCTCGTTAGCCGAGGAGCCCTCAGATGCTTTAATCGAGGGGCCCCAGCGTCCCGTGCTTGGAATATGTGAAGTCACGGGAACCGCGCAAGAGTGTGCAGAGAGGCTCACCGAGATTTATTTAGAAGCCGATGATGCGTACGAGAATCTAGCGGCACCAACTGACCAACAAACTCAGGCTATTCAGCGAATGGTAGCAGCGGCCGAACTGTATTCCACGAAGTGTCGCTCGCTAAATGTGAGAGCGGGCGCCGAGGTAAACATATCCAATGGTTGCGATAGTGCCATAGGCGATATAGTCCAAGCTCTATCAGCAGTGCAGTAGCCCAAGGTGCGGGAGCGACTTCGGGGGTTTGCAAAGTCGAGCGAACGAAAATTGGGCGGTCCCTGCTTGTCATTTGCTAGCCAAGCAAACCGTTCGGATGTCGGCCTCGCGCCGCTCAAAGACCTACCGGGTCTCCGTTACCCCGCACCACTCAGCGATGAACAAGGCAATAGTCTTCGTGACCTTCCGGACCGACTCGACGTGCACCCGCTCATCGAACCCGTGGATCGCCTCGGACACCGGCCCGTAGACCAGCGCCGGAATCCCGCCGTAGAGAGTGAACACCCGACCATCCAGGTAGCCCGGCGTCGTGAAGGACTCCAACGCCGACCCGAACACTTCCTGATGCGACGACGCGAGGACACCCTCGGCGTCGGACCCCTCCTCCAGCACGTACCCCTCGGAGAAGAAGCCGCTGCGCACCGCCGACACCTCGGCACCGGACGTCGAGTCCCGGAGGCAAGCCTCGATCTGTGACCACGCGTCGGCCGCTGTTACCCCGGGATACAGTGCCGCCCGCACATCGAACTCGCACCAGGACGGCACACTCGACGGCCAGTCGCCGCCGGAGATCATCCCGATGTTGAAGTTGATCGGATGCTCCAGGTCCTCGAAGTACCGGTGGCTGCCCTTGTCGGCATTCCACTTGTCCTGCAGCTCCCGCAGATCGCCCATCACCGTGTACGCGGCGTCGATCGCGTTGAACCCGGTCGCCATTTCCCGCACATGGGTCGGCTTCCCGGAGACGCGCACCTTGAACCAGATCACTCCCACGTTGGCTCGCACCAGCATGTTCTCTTCTGGCTCGGGAATGACCACGGCCTCAGCCGTGTACCCGCGCTGCAGCGCGGCCAGCGACCCGTTGCCCGTGCACTCTTCCTCCACCACCGACTGCATGTGAATCACAGCCGCCGGAGCGAGCCCGGCAGCGCGCAACGCATCGAACGCGAACAGGTTCGCGGCCAGCCCGGCCTTCATATCGCCGGACCCCCGCCCATACATCCAGCCGTCCTTGATCTCGGCGTCCCACGGACTCCGCGACCAGGTGTCTTCCGGCCCGGTGGGGACGACGTCGATGTGCCCGTTGAGGATCAGTGACCGCCCAGTGGCGGGACCGGCAGGTGTGTACGTGCCGACCACGTTGGTGAGGTCCTCAAACGCGACGGTCGTCGGCCCGTAACCGACATGCGCGGACAGGGTTTCCTCGTCCAGCTGCCACCGGTCCATGGCCAGCCCGCGGGCTTCCATCTGCGTGAACATCAGGTCCTGCGCGCTGGCTTCCTCGGCCCGGAGCGACGGGTGCCGCACCAGCTCGGCGGTGAACTCGAGCTGACGGTCGAACGCGGCGTCGACGGCGTCGGTAATCCGTTTCGTGATTTCTGGAGTCAACATGACTACTGCACAATCGCTTTGTCTTTGACGCGGAGCTTCTCACCGAAGAACCCGCCGGCCGCCGTAATCAGCGACACGGCCATCAGCAGCAGCGACGCGGTCCACGAACCGCCACCTGAGACACCCAGCAGCGCCACAGCAATCAGCGGGAGGAACCCGCTCAACGCACCGGCCAGGTTGTAGCCCAGCGCCACACCGCTGTACCGCAGGTGGGGTGGGAACATCTCGGTCAGCAGCGCACCGGTGACGGCGTAGGCCAGGGAGACCAGGGCAATACCGATAGTCACGGCGAGGATGATGGCCGCAGGGTTGCGGGTATCGATCATCCAGAACAGCGGGAACGCGCCCGCCGCCGTCGCCAATCCGCCGAAGAAGGTCATCCGACCCGGACCAATCTTCTCGCTGATCCTGCCCACCAGCAGAACGACGCCGATCTGCACGACGGCCGCCACCAGGGTGGCGTTCACCATCAGCTGGCGGTCCATGCCCAGGGTGGTGGTGCCGTAGCTGATCACAAAGGTGGTCATCACGTAGAACCCGCCGACGCCCAGGAACGCTGCGGCGATGGCGACGAGCAGCCGGCCCCAGGCCTGCTTGAACACGTCAACGGCGGGGATCTTGGCGCGCTCTTCGAGCTTGACCAGTTCACGGAAAATCGGGGATTCCTCGACCTGCAACCTGATGTACAGGGCGATCAGCAGCAGCGGGAACGCGGCCAGGAACGGCAGGCGCCAGCCCCACGCGTCGAACGCCTCGGAGGGCAGGAGCAGCACCAGGGCAAACGCGCCCGAGGACATCAGCGTGCCGACCGGCGAACCGACCTGCACCAGCGCCGCGTACCTGCCGCGCTTCTCGATCGGGGCGTGCTCGACGGCGATCGTCATGGCACCACCCCACTCGCCACCGACGGCGAGACCCTGCATCAGCCGCAGGACCGCCAGCATGATGGGGGCCGCAAGGCCGATGCTGCCGAAGTCCGGCAGGAACCCGATCAGACCGGTAGCCACACCGATCATCACGATGGTGATCAGGAGGGCCGGTCTGCGGCCCACCCGGTCGCCGATGTACCCGAAGAGCACCGCACCGATCGGACGGGCGGCGAAGCCGACGCCGAAGGTCGCGAACGCTGCAAGAGTCGCCGCCGTGGGGTCGAGCTCGGTGAAGAACAGCCGGTTGAACACGATCGCTGCCGCGGTGCCGAACAGGAAGTAGTCGTACCATTCCAGCGCGGTGCCAACGAAGGCGGCGCGGGCAATCTTGCCCGCGTCCTTGCCGCTGACTACCGGAATGTCCGGCTTCTCATCCTGGGTTGCCTCATGTGGTTGCATGCTCAAACTTCCTGCTTCTGAGTGGTGGGAACGTGCTCTTGCGAATGGACGGTTTCAAGGGTGTCGAGGTAGTCCTGGCCGAAGACGCCGACGCCGTCGATCACCGTCGCGAGGACGGTGATAGCGCCGATCTGCTCGGGTGGGACGTCGGCGGGGTGGTCGGAGAGGAGGACAAAGTCGGCTAGTTTTCCGGTTTCCAGGGTGCCGCGGTGGGCTTCGTCGCCGGCCATCCACGCGGTGTCAACGGTATAGGCGCGCAAGGCGGTCTCGGCGTCGACCCGTTCCTCCGGGCCGAGCACCGCTCCGCCGGAGGTCTGCCGCAGCACCATCGACTGCATGCCGAGCAGCGGAGCGCCGGACGCTACCGGCCGGTCGGAGCTGCCGGGCACGCGCACCCCCTGGTCCAGGAAGGAGCGGTGCCGGTAGACCCACGGTTCGCGGTCGACGCCGACGGCCGCGGCCATCGTGTCACCCACCTCGTAGAGGAAGTGGGGTTGCGGGACGGGGGTGACGTTCAGGGTGGCGAACCGGGCCAGCTGGTCCGGCCTGACAATCCCGGCGTGTTCAATCCGGTGCCGGACGTCGGCGCGGGGGCGTTCGTTCTGCGCCACCTCGAAGGCATCGAGGGCGACGTCGACGGCGGCATCCCCGATCGCGTGCGCTGCCACCGTCCAGCCGGACACATGGGCGTTGATGATGCGGCGGGTGAGTTCGTCGATGGAGAGCTGGAAGCTGCCGGTGGAATGGTCGTGGTCGCAGAACGCTTCGGTGACGGCTGCGGTCCGGCCGATCAACGAGCCGTCAACGAAGATCTTCATCGCCCCCAGCCGGATCCGGTCATCGCCAAACCCGGTGGTGAGCCCCAGATCCAGGCCGAAGCTGATGCGGTCCTCCTCCGCGGAGTCCAGCGGGTGCAGGGCGTCGCTGGCAGCCATCAGCTGCACCCGGGTGTTCAAGGTGCCCCGGCGTCGGGCCTCGGTGTAGGCGGCGAGTTCCACCGGGCTGCGGCCAATCCAGCCCGACCCGATGCCCGCCTCGGTGACGTGGGCCAGACCCTCGGAAGCATAGACGGCGCTCGCGGCGCCGATCGCGTCAGCGAGATCCGCGATGGGGTAGGGGACCACGAGAGACGAGACCAGCTTCTGGGCCTGCTCCTCCAGCAGCCCGGTGGGTCCGGCGTCGTCGGTGGCGACCACGCCGCCCTCGGGGGTTTCAACTGAACGGTCCAGGACGCCCGCCCGGTCCAACACCTCGGTGTTCACCGTGCACATGTGGCCGGAGCGGTGCTTGAGCCACACGGGGCGGCCGGGCGCGGCGGCGTCGAGCCCATCCCGGTGTGGGTGGGCGCCGAGCACGGTGTCGTCGTAGCCGGAGCCGATCACCCAGGCGCCGTCGTCGAGCCCCCCAGCGAACTCGGTGACCGCGGCGTACAGCTCGTCGAGAGTCGTGCACCCGGAGAGATCCAATTCGCTCAGGGACTGTCCAAACCACGCCATGTGGTTGTGTGAATCGCCAAACCCGGGGACGACGACGGCGCCAGCACAGTCGAGCGTGCGGCGCGCCGGGAGGTCAATGATGTCCTCATCGAAGCCGAGGATGCGGCCGTTCAGAACACCCATCGAAGTAGCGGTGGGAGAGGCATCGGCCAGCGTGAACAGGCTGGCATTGACGAGCTTTAGATCAAGCATCAATATCCAAGGGCTAGAGGGCATAGTGCCGGGAGGAGTGAAATGGCTTACTCAATGGTGGTCTGGATCACGTTGCCACACAATGGGTGATCACCTTCACCCATCCGGCTAGAATGGGCACATGCCCAATGTTGAGCCCTCTGCGCCTGAAAGGGCGCCCATGCGGTCAGTCGTGTCCGATGTTGTTGCTGACTGTCTCGCTGACATCGACAGCATTACCGACCAGTTTCTGCTGGATGTCCGGGAGATTGAGGGGTACGCCGGGTCGACTGTCGACGGCCAGGATCTGCGGGATACCGCCGTCGCCTCCCTCGAACTCCTTCTCCGCCTGGTGGGAGAGTTGCCGCTACCCGAGCGGCTGACGGGAGTGTCTGATTCCCTGGGGCATCGACGCGCACGGCAGGGTGTGCCACTCGAATCGCTGCTGAAGGCGGTCCGCATGGACTTCCGGTTGTTGTGGGTGGCGATGCTGGAGAAGGTGCCCGCGGCGTCCTTGCCTGACTTCACCAAGGATGCGGTGCGGGTCTGGGAAGCGGTCGAGTTTCACACCATCCGTGTTCACGCTGGCTATCTGGATGAGCTCGCCAGCATGGCGCAGGCCAAGGAGCAGCAACGCGCCTTCCTGCTGTCCCGGCTTTTGACCAGTGATGGGAAGGACGCCCAACTGTTGGGACAGGCGGCCCGCGCGCTTGGGGTGGATCCGGAGAGCCAGTTCATTGTCGCTGTCGCCGCCGATCACGCGCAGCAGGCGTTCCGGAACCGGGCGATGGCGGCCGGCGTCGGGCAGCACCTCCACGAGCGCGAAGGTGCGCTGATCCTGATCCTTGAGGACCTGCCGGCCCGGTCAGGGAAGGACCCGGCAGGGACCCGACCCTGGTTGGATCAACAGGGTTGCTTCCTCGCCCCGCCTGCCCGATCGCTCGCGGAGGTTCCGTTGATGCTGCGCATTGCCCTGCAGTCAGTCGAAGCGTTGACGCCCGAGTCATCGGGACGACAAACGATCCGCGACACCTGGGGGCACGTGGCCGCTGCCCAGCTGGGCGAGTTCGGCCCGGTGTTGGCCCAGACCGTGTTGGGGCCGCTGTCAGCGATTTCCGACCATGAACGCGACCGGCTGATCGAGACGCTGCAGTCCTACTTCAGCTCCGGGTCGGTCTCCGATACCGCCAAGGAGCTCTACTGCCACCGCAATACGGTCCTGAACCGGCTGGCCCGGTTTGAACAGCTCACCGGATACAGTCCCAACAAGCCGGTGGACGCCGCCGCGGTGCTGGCTGCGCTGAGTTGTCAGGCGCCAGTCGGGGAGTCCAGCTAGGCCGGTTTCGGTGTGATCCGTGGGTGAGTCCCGCTCGCCTCCCGGTGCCGCTTCGTGCTGGCGAGGAGTAGCCACACTGTGCGCGGGACCGGCCACAGGATCGCCAGCGCCAGCGCAGGGACCAGGGAGACGCCGACGTCGGGGAACTGGCGGATGATGACGAAGAGGTGAGTGTCGAACTGGGTCGGGGCGTAGGCGAGGCATAGCCACAGGGTGAACCCGTCGAGGGTGAGCGCCGCGGCAGCCCAGGCCAGCAGGGTCTGCGGTGTCCGGGTAGCTGCCCTCCCGCCGCGCCGAAGCAGCCGAAGCGTCAGCCCCAGGCTGAGCAGCTGGGCCAACAGCAGTCCGAGTGCGACCGCCCAGCTGGAGCGTTGCAACCAGTCCTCCTGCACCACGGCGGGTACCGGTGCCTGGCCGTGGATGATCCGCAGGAGATTGCTGTCGATCGCTTTCAGCCGTGACGGCGCTGCGGTGTCATTGCCATTGATCACCAGTGCGAGGCCCAGACCGTCGGACGGAACCATCGCGAGGAAGGTGTGGCTGTTGCCCCATTCGCCCTGATGCTCCAGAAGCCTGGGCAGGGTCCGCTCCGGGGGTGTGGGTGCTGTGGGATCGGTGGACTCCACCAGCGGCCTGGTGAACCAGCCCATGGCGTAGCGCGTGGATCCGCTGGTCCGTGCCCGGGGCTCGAACATCGTCTCAATACTTTCGGGCTGCAGGATCTGGGTGTCGCCGTACCGGCCGTCGTCGAGCAGGGCGATCAGTTGGCGGCTGAGATCCTCAGCCGATGAGTACAGGGTGGAGGACGGCATGCCGGTGGTCGGGGCGGGAGTGTCAGTTTGGCGCCACCAGCTGCCAAACCACAGGGAGTACCCTTCTGCTGCGTTGTCTGCCCGGGCTTTATCCCGGGTCGGATGACTGTTATCCAAGGCCAGCGGGTCGAAGACGTGTTGCTCCAGGTAGTCGCCGAAGGGCTGGCCGGTGACCTCCTGGACCAGGACGCCCAGGATGTTGAAGTTGGCGCTGGCATACCTGAACCGTGCACCCGGTTCGCTGGCGAGCGGGGAGTCCGCAAGGTCCCGCACCCCGTCTTCGAGCGCGTCAAGACCCTGGGCGTCGGAGTATTCGAAGGCGGTATGCCTCGAGGCCATCCCGCTGGTCTGATGGAGCAGGTGGCGGACGGTGATCGTTGGTGACCTGTTGTCGTCGAGCGTGAACCACGGCAGGTAGGTCTGCACCGGCTCATCCAGTCGTAACCGGCCAGCCTCGACCTGCTGCATGACGGCAATGGCGGTGAAGGTCTTGCTGGTGGACGCCAACAGCACCGGGGTCTGTGGGGTCATGGGCCCTCCGGAGCGATCGGCGTGGCCGAAGGCGGCGGTGTGGACCAGCACTCCATCCTTGACGACGGCGATCGCTGCGCCTGGGATGCCCAGGTCCTGGATCTGCTCCTGAAGGTAGGCATCCAGCTCGGCGTACACCTGCTCTTGGGTCGCGGGTCGCATGGATGCTGCAGCTGCCGGTGGGGGAGCGCTTCCGAGGAATCCGGCGGCCACAAAGCACAACACGAGGCACATTGACGACCAGATTGGTCTCCGCATGCCCGCACCTGCACTTCGGTTGCCCGTCTTTTTACGGTATGGCTGGGCTAGAGGGAAAACAAGAGGTCGAGAGTCGGCGCCCCGCCCTTCATGGACCGTTTGCTACCCGTTCACCCAAAAGTATGGTGACAGTCACATTTCCATGGTTACTATGTATGCGCATACATTTCTCGTTCCTTCGTTTGTCGGGGCATGATGTATGCGCATACATTGACTGAACTTCTTCACGCCAAAACCCTCGGGTCCCGGCTTGTCTTCTACGAATGGAACGCAACGATGAGCAAAGCTGCTTTTTCCTGGTCCAAGGCTGCGGTGCTGACTGCCTCGGTACTTCTCCTGACTGCGTGTGGGGCGGGTGACGATTCCGGAGAAGCCGGAGCCTCACGCGAAGACACCACCCTGATTGTCTACTCCAACTCGGTCAGCGACGGACGCGGCGAATGGCTCGCCGACCGGGCGGAAACCGAAGGCTTCAACATCGAACTGGTCGATCTGGGCGCCGGTGACATCCAGAACCGGCTGATCGCCGAGAAGGGCAACCCCGCGGCCGACGTCGCCTTCGGCCCCACCAATGTTCAGTTTGAGACCCTCAAGGAAGCCGCAGTACTCGAGAACTACACGCCCGAGTGGGCGAGCGAGGTCGAAGAGTACGTGGCAGGTGGCGAGGACGGAGCATTCTGGCCGATCGTCCGCGAACCCATCATGCTCATCCACAACACCGAGGCCTACCCCGCCGGTGAAGGCCCCCAGAGCTGGCCCGACCTGTGGGAAAACGAAAAGTTCCACGGCAAATACGAAACCCAGACCGTCCTGGGCGGTGGCACCACCCGCATGGTGATCACCGGCATCCTGGCTCCCTACTTTGATGAGAACGGGAAGCTCGGGGTGAGCGATGAGGGCTGGACAGCTATCGAAGAGTTCTTTGCCAACGGCAACCCGTCAATCGAAGGAACCGACCTGTTCGCACGCATGGCCAACGGTGAGGTGGACGCCGGTCAGATGTGGCTCGCCGGCAAGTTCAGCCGCGAAGAAGAGTACGGAATCACCACCGAGGCCGCCAACCCCGAGACCGGGGTCCCCTTCGTCTACCAGAACATCGGTCTGGTAGCTGGCAGCGAGAACCAGGAAATATCACAGGAGTTCATCGACTGGTTCGGCTCCGCCGAGGTCCAGGCTGCCTGGTCCCAGGAGTTCTTCACCGCACCGACCAACGCCGCTGCCATCGAGGACGCCAACACTGAGGCTGTCGAAGCCACCAGCGCCTTCACCGAACAGGACATCGATTGGGCCGTCGTCGCCGAAAACGTCGACGCCTGGATGGAAGAAATTGAACTGAACTACATCAAGCTCTAACCCCTCGACCTCGCCGTCGGCGCCGTTCTACCCGAAAAGGAGAAAATCCTATGATTACCTACTCCGACGTCGAGGTCCGCTTTCAAGACTTCCTCGCACTGCCCCAGTTCAACCTGACGGTCCAGGAGGGCGAATTCTTCACCCTCCTGGGCCCGTCCGGCTGCGGTAAAACCACTGCGCTGCGCACCCTGGCCGGACTCATCGCCCCCTCGCAAGGCTCCATCTCCATTGCTGGCAAAGACGTAACCCGTCTGCGCAGTGACCAGCGCGAGCTGGGCATGGTCTTCCAGAACTACGCGCTGTTCCCCTCCATGAGCGTCTTCGAAAATATCGCCTTCGGGCTCAGGGCCAAACGCACGCCGAAGGCTGAGGTGAACGACGCCGTCGCGCAGATCGCCCGCGAGGTGGATCTCACGCCCGAACAACTTCAGAAGAACGTCGCCGAGCTCTCCGGCGGCCAGCAGCAGCGGGTCGCCATCGCGCGGTCCCTGGTGCTGCGGCCAAAAATCCTGCTGCTGGACGAACCGCTATCCAACCTGGACGCGAAACTGCGCCAGCAGCTCCGCGTCCAGCTGAAAGACCTGCAGCGTCAGTTCGGCATCACCACCGTCTACGTCACGCATGACCAGGACGAAGCCCTCTCCATGTCGGACCGGATCGCAGTGCTCAACAAGGGGCGGATCGAGCAGGTAGGAACCCCCCACGAGATCTACGTCCGATCGGCCACCGAGTTTGTCTGCACCTTCATCGGCGACGTCAACCGGCTTACTCCCCAGCTGGTGAAACGCCTCGCTGCGGCGCCAGGCTCCCAGTTGCAGCCCGACGCCGTCACCTACCTCCGCACCGAGCGGGTGACAATCGTTCCCGACGAGGCAGGGGTCTCCGCCTACACCATCGGCGGAACCATCAAGGAACGCTCCTATCAGGGCACCAGCTCCACCTACTCAGTGGATTGCGGCGACAACGGAATGCTGCGAACCATCATGCGGGAGGACGACACTGACTACCGGACAGGGGATTGGGTGACACTCTCCTTGCACCCCGATCACCTCCTGCAATACCCCGACGGCGATCAGGCCGGCCCTGAGTCCGGTCTGCAGGGAACAGGGAAACAGGCAGCCGAAGAATCCGATGGACAGGCAGTCCTCCGGTGACCAACGTGCGCCAGATGCTGCGCAACCCGCTCTTCCTGGTCCTGACCCTGTTCCTGACCTGGTTCATCTTCACGTTCCTCCTGATGCCGAACTTCGCGATCCTGCGGTCGGTGTTCGTCTCGCCCGAGGGAGGCCTGACCTTTCGATCGGTCGAGCGTCTCCTGTCCTCCGAACGAGCCGTTGACGCGCTGCGCAACAGCTTTGTCCTCGCCGTCGTCCTCTCGGTCACGGTCAACATCGTGGGCATCTTCATCGTCCTGGTCACCCGGTTCTATGACATCAAGGGTGGGCGCATCCTGTGGCTCGGCTACGCGACAACCCTCATCTACGGGGGAGTGGTCCTGGTCGCCGGGTACAAAACGGTGTATGGGCCGAACGGTGTCATCACCCAGGTGATCGGATCAGTGATGCCGGGCATTGACCCGCAGTGGTTCTCCGGCATGCTCGCCGTGATCTTCGTGATGACCATTTCGTCCACCGGCTACCACCTGCTGTTCATGTCTGCAGCAATCGCCCGGGTGGATTACCAGACGGTTGAGGCCGCCCGGATGATGGGCGGGTCCGACTGGGCCGTGCTGCGCCGGGTGGTGCTGCCGATGCTGAAGCCAATCATCTTTGCGATCACCATCCTGACCTTCCTCGCCGGACTGGCCGCGCTCGCCGCCCCACAGATTCTCGGCGGCGGCGAGTTCCAGACCATCACTCCGATGATCCTGGCCTTCGCCAACAGCCCAACCTCACGGGACCTGGCGGCCACCCTGGCCATCATCCTGGGCATCTCCACGATCGCCCTGCTGGCGCTGATGAACCGCTTCGAGAAGGGCGGCGTGTACTTCTCCGTCTCCAAGGTGCCCGTGGCCCTGCAGAAGCAGAAAATCCAGAACCGTACCGCCAACATCGTGGTGCATGTGGTGGCCTACGCCCTGTTCCTGATCTACGTGCTGCCGCCAGCACTGATCGTGCTGTTCTCCTTCACCGACTCCCGCTCCATCAACTCCGGGACCATCAGCCTGGACAGCTTCACCCTGGAGAACTACATCAACGTGCTCACGGAGGAGCGCGGCTACCGGCCGTTCCTGGTCAGCATCGGCTACGGTGCGGTGACCGCCGTCGTCGTCATTGTCCTGATGCTGTTCACCGCGCGGATGATCCAGCGGTATAGGAACAAGCTGACGATTGTCATGGAGTACCTGCTGCACATCCCCTGGATCCTGCCGACCACCATGATTGCGCTGGGCCTGATCCTGACCTTCGACCACGCCCAACCTCTGGTGGGTGGTCAGGTTCTTACCGGAACGGTCGGGATCCTCGCCATCGCGTACGTGATCGTGAAGATACCCTTCACGTTCAGGTTGCTGAAGGCGGCGTTCGCCGGGGTCCCCGACAACGTCGAGGATGCCGCAGCAATTCTTGGCGCCGGCTCAATGTATACCTTCCGCAGGGTCCTGGTTCCGCTGGTGTTGCCGGCGGCTGCGGCCATCACCGCGCTGAACTTCAATAGCCTGCTGGACGACTACGACACCGCGGTGTTCCTCTCGCACCCGATCTATCAGCCGTTGGGTGTGGTGATCCGTAACGCCACCACCGGGGACCAGATCAACGACACCACCGCGCTGACCTTCGTCTACACGGTGCTGCTGATGATCATCTCCACCTTCACCATGTGGCTGGTGTACGGGCGGAAGTCATCAAGTGACCGGGCCAACAAGCGTGCCCGGAAGGCTGCCGCCAGGTCTCAGGATCCGGCGTCGACGTCGACGGTGGAACCCGCCGACAAGGCACCCGTTCGCAACGACAGCTTGCCCTGATCCATTCACTACCTAAGGACGTCCATGTTCGGGCAAGACCAGTTCCACTCCATCAACTCGCTCCTCAACAACAGGTTCGCCGAGAAGAACCCCCTGGTGGCCGTGCACCGCGGGACAGGGCTAGGCATGATCATCGAGAACACCTCGCATGCTGTGACGGCTGCGCTCCGCAGCGGCGCCGACATGGTGGAAATCGACGTCGTCCAATCCACCGACGGCGATTTCTACGTCTTCCATGACGGCACGGAACCCGAGAACTTCGGGATCGATCACCTCATCACCACCCTCAGTACGGTCGAGGTTGACGAGCTGGTCTACACCCAGAAGACCGCCGCGCCTCGGGTCCACGTCGAGAAACTTGAGCACACCCTGACCTCTTTCCCCGAGGTGTTGTTCAATATCGATCGCTCCTGGTTCTACTGGGACCTGCTGCTGCCCTGGCTTGACCGGTTCGACATGGCCGAGCAGCTCATCCTCAAAGCTCCACCGACGCAGACGGCGATGCATCTCCTCCGCGCCCACCCGGTGAAGTATCCGCTGGTGGCCATCGTCTCCAGCCGGGAACAGCTGACAGCGGTGCTCGAGGACCCAGAGATCAATCTGGTCGGCGTCGAACTGATTGCCGACAGTCCAGCCCACGAGTTCTGCGATCCGGCGGTGGCGAAGGCCTTCCAGGACCGGGGGCTGCTGGTGTACCTGAATGCGTTGAACCTCAGCGACGGAAGCGTGCTGATGGCGGGGTGGGATGACAACCTCTCGGTGACCGGCAACCCGGATGACGGCTGGGGGCGCCTCGCCGGTCTTGGCGCCGACGTCATTCAGACAGACTGGCCTGCGCTGCTGAACGCTTATCTTGGCCGGGATATCCGCGGACTAAGCTGGCTCTCAAGTACACACTCAATGCAGCGGAGCTAGCGGTGAGGATAGATCGCTTGGCAGAGAAGAAGAACGACGACGGCAGGCCGGCCTCTGCATGGTCAAAGGTCACCATGTCCGACGTCGCACGGGAAGCCAACGTGTCGACGGCGACGGTGTCCCGGTTTCTCGACGGGATGGTGCCGGTCCTGGAACCCACCCGGGCCAAGGTGATGGACGCCATCAAGAAGACCGGGTACATCCGCAACGAGGCAGCGACGCGGCTGGCGCGCGGCACCTCAGACACCGTCGGACTGCTGATCCGCGACCCGAACAACCCGTACTACGGCATCCTGCACTCCGAGCTGCAGCTGGGCGCGGCCGAACACAAGCTTCACCTGCTGACGGTGGCGTCCCCTCCGGGGTTCAACCCGCAGACGGAAAGTTTCGGGCTGCGCCGGCTGCTGGAGCAGCGGGTCGGTGGGATCCTGGTCGCCACCGGCACCATTGCCCCCGACGAGCTGTCTGCGTTTGTCCGCGACGTTCCGACGGTCGTCCTGGGTCGGCCGGAGGAACATCCCACCCTGAACACCGTGTCGCTCGACGAGGAAGCCAATGCCAAGCTCATTGTCGACGCCGTCCTTGCGTGTGGGCATCGGGATATCGTCGTCACCTTCCCCCAGACCAACCACTCGGGGCTGCTCATCGAGCATCTGCGTGGCACCTGGCTGACGCGCCATCTGAGGGATGGTGGCGCCAACGTGATTACCGTCGACACCCCGTCCCTGTCTCCGGCGGACCTGGAAGCCACTCACCGGCAGGTGGTCGGTCTGGTGCGGGAGAGGAGGGTGTCGGCAGCGCTCTTCACGTCCGACATGAAGCTGCTGGGTTTCCTCAAGGCCGCACAGGAAGCTGGCGTCCGGGTCCCCGAGGATGTCTCAGCGACAGGCTTCGACGGGTTGCTTCCCGGCACCGAGCTGTTGGGTCTCGCCACCGTGCGGTTGCCGGTGGAGGCGCTGGCCAGGCGCGGGATGGAGATCATTCACGAGGAGATGGTCAGTGACGGCACACTGCCGGTCCGCCATGAGTCACTGGTCGGATCGTTCCTGCCCGGACGCACGCTGGCATCACGGCTTCCCCAATAGCGTGGATGGGCGGTTCTTGGGGGGATCGCCCATCCCACACCTCTAAACGAGGTTGCAACCTCCCTGTTGCTTTCGGTGCGGTCTGACGCGTGACTGTTCCCTACTGGTGGAACTTCTGAGCAGTTCCCGTTGCCCGTCTGTTCCCGGGCGCTGAATAACGTTGAGGACATAAGAAACCGCAGCGTTACCCAGTCTCAGGAGCACCCATGAACACCGCCGCCATCGAAGCCCAGCCAGTATCCCGCCGTCGTCGTAGCGCAGAGAAGAAGTCCTTCTCCCGCAGCCGCCGCCTGCTGCTGCCGATCGCTGCGCTGTTCGCCGCAACCGCTCTGGTTGCGGGCTCGGGTGCCGACTTCGTGTCCACCAGCGTCAACACCTCCAATGCCTACACCACGGGAACGCTGACCCAGAGCAACTCGAAGGCCAACGCCGCCGTCTTCAACCTGAGCAACGTCAAGCCCGGTGACACCCTCAACGGCGCGGTCACCATCACCAACACCGGTTCATTGGCCTCCACCTTCACCCTGAAGGAAGCAGCGACCAACGGCTTCACCACAAAGGCCAACCTCAAGCTCGTCGTCACCCAGCAGGGCGTCACCGCACCCGTGTTCTCCGGCACCTTCGGTGAGCTCGGAACGGCCAGCCTGGGCACCTTCGCTCCCGGCGAAGCCCGCACCTTCACCTTCAGCACCAACCTCGCCCAGACCGCAGGTAACGAGGAGCAGGGCAAAACCGCCACCGCTACCTACACCTGGGACGCCGTCCAGGCCGCTGCGACTGCCACCAACCAGTAACACCCCAGAACCGGGTGCGGGGCCGAGCGTATTGACCGGCTCCGCACCCAGGCAGCACCACCAGATGATGGACCAGCCAGAGAGGCACCACGATGAGCAAGACTTCAACCCGGCGTAGCACACCGCTCCGCAAGGTCGGCCGGCTGGCCACCACCCTGGCAGCGATCGCCACCTTTGCGCTCGCGGCTGTGGTGCTCCTGCCGGGGCTGCTGGGGTTCGAACGGTACGTCATCACCGGGGGGTCGATGTCAGGGACGTTCGAGCGCGGATCAATTGTCATGGCCGAGGTGGTACCGGTGGCCGACCTGGCGGTGGGCGACATCATCACCTACATGCCGCCGTCGGACTCCGGGATCAATGAACTGGTCACCCACCGCATCGAATCCATCACCGACTCCGGGACGGGCCCGGTCTTTCGGACCCGCGGGGACGCGAACTCGGCCTCGGACTCGTGGACGTTCCAGCTCTCGGCCCCCACCCAGGCGCGTGTCGATGTGGCTGTGCCGCAGATCGGGTGGGCGTTCATCGCCCTGGCGGACAAGGATCTGCGGATGCTCATCATTGGCGTGCCGGCCGCACTGATTGCCCTGATGAGCGTGGTCGAAGCGACCCGGGTACTGAGCGAACCCCGGAAATCGACCGTCCAGCCCATGCCTGTGGCGGTCGCCGGCTAGAGCTGGCCCAGATCAAAGAGTGCTCTCCCACCGTTCGGGGAGGGCACTCTTTTGGTTAAGCGGGCCTTCTTTAACCGGGCTTGCCCCGCGGTCTGTTACCCAATTGTGGAAGTGATACTGCCCCCCTGTTACATCCCTGTTGACAGCGGTTTTCTACAGTTGAAGGGAAGACGAAACGCCTACCGGAAGCTGGCCATGAAAGCACGCACACTGATCGCCCTGCTGGCGCTCATTGTTGCGTTCGTGGCCGTGGAGACCTCCGCCTTCTCCACCGCCGCCTTCACCTCCGGCACCACCAACACCGGCACGGTCCGCGCCGCGGCGGACTGGACCCCACCGACCGTCAGCATGGTGAACCCGGGGTCCCCCCTCAAAGGCGCCGTGACCGTCACCGCTAACGCGGCCGACGCCGAGACCGGGGTCTCCTCCGTCGCCATCCAGCACCTCGCCCCCGGCACCAGCTCCTGGGTCACTATCTGCACTGACAGCACCGCGCCCTACTCCTGCTCCTGGGACACCACGCTGCGGGCGGACGGCGCCTACAGCCTCCGGGCGATCGCCACCGACAAGGCGGATTACACGACGACGTCGGCCGCAGTGACCACGACCGTCACCAACACAATTGTCGTCAGCCTCTCCGATCCCGGGGAAGCCGTCCGCGGCTCAGTCCCGCTGAGCGTGTCGCTGGGCAACGCCGGCACCACGAGCTACGCCGTCCGCATCGAATACGCTGTAGCCGATTCGGGCAGCTGGAAGACGCTGTGCTCCGCGGCGTCCTGCACCTGGAACACCACCGGCTTCGCCAACGACTTCTACGACCTGCGTGCCGCGGCCACAGCGAACGGTTCCACCACCTTCTCGGAGGTTGTTGAAGGGGTCCTGGTCGATAACCTGGCCCCTACCGTCACGCTGGCCGACCCCGGATCGCCGCTGAGCGGTGTGCGCACCTTCGCCGCTACAGCGACTGACGCCCACTCCGGTGTCGACGAGGTGGCCATCCAGTACGCGGCCAACGGCAGCTCCGTCTGGACCACCCTGTGCTCTGTGGCCGAACCCTTCTCCTGCCGGTACGACACCACCAGCATCTCGGACGGGACCTACAGCTTCCGGGCGGTGGCCACCGACAACGCCGGCAACACGAGGACCTCCGCCACGGTCGCAAATCGGGTAATCAACAACGTTGTCGCCTCCGTTTCGCTCGACGACCCGGCGGCAGTGATCAGCGGTTCGGTGCCGCTGACCGCCAACGCGGCATCCACCGCTGGAGTCGCCTCGGTCCGCATCCAGGTGGCACCTGCCGGAACCACCGCGTGGGCCACCGTCTGCACCGTCAATGCAGCGCCGTTCACCTGCGCCTGGAACAGCGCCGCCGTGGCTGATGGTCTCTACGACTTCCGTGCCGTCATGGTTGACCGCGCCTTGAGGGAAACTATTTCGGCAACGGTGACCGCCCGTCGCGTGGACAACACCCCGCTGCGGGGCCTGGACATCCAGGCCGTCAATGGCGCGAGCACCCCGGGCCGCATGGAAGCCGGCGACACCCTGACCTTCACCTGCAACGACCGCGTCAATCCGAGCTCTATCGTCTCGGGCTGGAACGGCTCCGCATTGGGGGTCACCCTGCGGGCCCGCGGTGGCGGCTTCCTGGGGATGGGCACCAGCGGCACCACAGCTGACGTCCTCCGTAATGGTGCTGCGGTCAACCTGGGATCGGTGAACCTGCGGCAGAACTACGTCCGCTCGCTGGGCACTTCCTCCTTCGCGGCCACCATGACAGCAACAACGGTGACCATCAACGGGGTCCCCAGTACGGTGGTCACCGTCACCCTCGGCGCCGTGGCCAGCGGCAGCAGCAACCTCCGCACCGTCACCACGGCCGGCTCGATGATCTGGACGCCGAGCAGTACAGTCACCGACCTGGCCGGCGTCCGCACCTCGACGGCCCCGATCACCGAGTCCGGCACGCTGGACCGGGAGTTCTAGTGTCGGCCCTGTTCCGTGCGCCGGTGGTGACAGTGGTGGCCCTGCTCCTCGGTACAGCGCAGGCAATCGCTGGTGCCCTGTACTTGCAGGACGTACCGTATCTGTCGTTGTTGCTGTTCCTGGCCGCACTCTTCTGCCTGCTGGGCAGTGCGAAACTTTGGCGTGACAACTGCTTCGAGTCACGGTTCGGGCTGGCGATCGTCGCCGTATCAACCATCGCCGGGCACGTTCTCTCGCTCACCGTTGGGCTGCCGGGGAGCGAGCTTCAACCCTGGTCCGGCGTGAACGCTATCCTTAGCATCGCGTCGCTCGCGCTCGCTGTAGTGCTGCTCTTTCTCCTGTTGCCACATCTGTTCTCCGGCGAAGCTCCCGAGCCTCCGCCGACTGATTTGTATAGTGGTTGACATGGGGAACAATATTTTGCTGGTCGAAGACGATGACGGTATCGCCCTGCCGCTCCTCCGCACGTTTGAACGGGAGGGCTACGCGGTCACCCGGGTCGCCGAAGGGCTCGAAGGTGTCCGCCAAGCCAGCGAGGACCAGTTTGACCTGATTGTGCTGGATCTGGGCCTTCCCGACATCGACGGACTCGAGGTCTGCCGCAAGGTGCGCGACGACGGCTACGCCAACGGGATTCTCATCCTGACCGCGCGTGGCGGCGAGATCGACCGGGTAGTGGGGCTCGACGTCGGCGCCGATGACTACATGGCGAAACCCTTCGGCCTCGCGGAGCTGCTGGCGCGCACCCGCGCCCTGCTCCGGCGGACCGCCCCGGCAAACCAGCCCACGCCGTCGTCCGTGCCCGACGACGACGCCGCGCCAGCTTTCCTGGTCGACCTCCAGTCCCGCCGGGCGTTCTCCAACGGCAAGGAAATGCCGCTGACCGTCAAGGAATTCGACGTGCTGGCGACGCTCGACGGCTCCAGGGGCGCCGTCATCACTCGTGAACAGCTGATGGACGAGGTCTGGGATCAGAACTGGTTCGGCTCCACCAAGACCCTTGACGTGACCATCGGCCGGCTCCGCCAGAAGCTCGACGACTCCGGCGGCGACGTCCAGGTGGTCACCGTTCGAGGGGTCGGATTCCGGCTGGAGACGGTGAGCTAGTGCGGGAGCGACTCATTGCCGCCTTCGTGGGGCTCGCCGTCGTCGTCGTCGCGCTCTACGGGATCCCGCGCGCCTACATTGTGGCCGACCAGGCGTTCTACTCTGAACAGCGCAAGATCGAACGCTCCGTCGCCCTCCTGGCCGCGCTGCTGCCCGATGCGGCGGTCAACGGACACCTCACTGAGGAGTACCTCGGCGAGCTGATCCAGGCGGGGGAGCGGATCGAGGTCCGGGACGCTGACGACGTTGTTCTCGCGGCGGCCGGTCCGCTACTGACCGGTCACTCCGACGACATCAGTGTGACCCGCGAGCTCGACGACGGCTCGATCGTCACGCTGGAACGCTCGGGTCTCACGGTGGCCGCCAGCGTCGCTGATGCGGTGACGCCCGTGGTGATTCTCGGCGTTGGGCTGGTCCTGTTCTCAGCGCTCGCCGGGTTCGCCCTGGCGCGGTTGCTGTCGCGTCCGTTCCAGGAGCTTGCCGACACGGCAGGGCAGCTGGGCAACGGCAAGTTCGATCTGGAGGAGAAGCACTATTCGGTGCCCGAGGCCAGGGAGATCAGCGTCGCGTTGCATTCCAGTTCCGCTGCTCTGTCCGAACTCGTGCAGCGTGAACGCGAGTTTGCGGCGAATGCTTCCCATCAGCTGCGCACGCCGATCACGGCACTGCGGCTGGAGCTGGAAGACCTGACCCTGTGGAAGGAGACTCCGCCCGCCGTCACTGAGCAGCTGACGCACTCGCTGAAGGAGATCGATCGGCTCTCCACAGCGGTGAGCGAGCTACTCGAGCTGGCCCGCGGACAACGCCTCAGCGATGCCCGTGAGGTGGACCTGGGCCTGATTGCCACCAAGGCTGCTGCTCGTTGGGAGCGTCAGATCACGGCGGACGGGCGGGACATCTTCACTCTGGGTGGCCCACTGCCCGCGGTCATCAACCCGGGTCCGGTGCACCAGATCCTTGACGTCCTGATCGAGAACTCGATCGCCCACGGCGCTGGCACCATCCGGGTGGTGCTCGCGGACGCTGGTACCCACCTCAGTCTGACCGTGAGCGACGACGGCGCCCGCCCGGTGCGGACCAACATCTTCACCCGCCGGGTGACCCAGGGGGCCGGGGAGGGAATCGGCTTGGCTGTTGCCTCGGAGCTCGCCGAGGCGATCGGTGGCCATCTGGTCCTCGGGGCTGAGGAGCGGACGACGTTCAACCTGATGCTGCCGAAGCGGGAGCTGGTCAGCGCCTGGCCTCGCTAGCTCCCCCCTTGAAGAGGGAAGCATCGGCCGGGTTCGCAGTGTTGTTTTCGCCGCGCCCTCGAACTCTTCGCAGCGGCAGGGTAACAATTAAATTGTTGAACAATACCTTGCGCAGATTGTTCAACAACCTGTAGGGTCGTCTCCAATACAAAATGTGACTCCAGTCACCTTACGTAACGGACGGCCCCCATGGCAGACACCCAGAACAAACCCAAGTTGAGCTCTTCAGCTCGGCGTACCGCGCTGCTGGGAGCCATGTTCCTCATGGCGACCAGCGCCATCGGTCCGGGCTTCATCACCCAGACGACAGTCTTCACGGTGCAGATCGGCGCCGCGTTCGCGTTCGCGATCCTGGCGTCGATCCTCATCGACATTGCCGTGCAGATGAACGTCTGGCGCGTCATCGGCGTTTCAGGGCTCCGAGCCCACGAACTCGGCAACAAGGTGCTTCCCGGCGTCGGCTGGTTTCTGGCCGGGCTGGTCTTCATCGGCGGTGTGGTCTTCAACATCGGTAACATCGCCGGCACCGGGTTGGGCGCCAACGCGATGCTCGGCGTCGATCCGAAGATCGGTGGCGCCATTTCGGCGGTCATCGCCATTCTGATCTTCGTCAGTAAAAAGGCCGGCATGGCCCTGGACCGCATCGTGGTGCTGCTCGGCGCCGTCATGATCCTCCTGATGATCTACGTGGCCATTGTTGCGGCGCCTCCGGTCGGTGAAGCGCTCAAGAACGCGATCCTGCCCGAGCAGATCGACTTCCTCATCATCACCACCCTCGTCGGCGGCACCGTTGGCGGTTACATCACCTACGCCGGTGCCCACCGGATGCTTGATTCAGGCGTCACGGGTCCCGACAACGTGGGGGAGATCGCCCGCAGCTCGGTCCTGGGCATTATTGTCACCGGCGTCATGCGGGTGCTGCTGTTCCTGGCCATCTTCGGCGTCGTCGCCGGCGGTGCTGTGCTGACCAGCGACAACCTGGCCGCTGAAGCCTTCGGTGTTGCAGCGGGCGAAATCGGTATGCGGATGTTCGGTGTGGTCCTCTGGGCCGCTGCGATCACCTCAGTCATCGGTGCAGCGTTCACCTCGGTCTCCTTCATCACGACCTCGAAAACCCCCCAGCGGAAGCGGAACCTCATCACGGTCGCCTTCATCGCCGGCTGTGCCATCGCCTATGTCTCCCTCGGTCAGGCGCCCCAGGAGCTGCTGATCTTCGCTGGTGCGTTCAACGGCCTGATCCTGCCAGTCGGGTTCGGCGTCCTGCTCTGGGTGGCCTGGCGCCGCCGAGACCTGCTGCACGGGTACGTTTACCCCAAGTGGCTGCTGATCGTCGGCGTCATCACCTGGTTCCTCACCCTGTTCCTCGGCTACACCTCAATCATTGGGCTGTCCCAGCTATGGGGCTGAGTAACGGGCTGAACGCCCTGCCGGCCGACCCGGCGGCGATGCTGCCAGCCGACGCCCGGGCCGCGTTCCGCGCCGGACTGGTGAGCCCGACGTCGGGCTGGTCCCGCGGCTACGCACAGGTGAACATGTTGGCGATCCCTCGGGAGCAGGCCTTCGATCTGCTGCTCTTCGCCCAGCGCAACCCCAAACCGTGCCCCATCCTCGGGGTGCTGGAGCCGGGTGAAACCACCGGGCCGCTGCTGGCCGGCGGCGATATCCGCACCGACATCCCCCAATACACCGTTTATCACGACGGCGTCCTGGTGGACGAGCCCACCGACATCACCGCCCACTGGCGCGATGATCTGGTGACGTTCCTGTTCGGCTGCTCGTTCACCTTCGAGACCGCGCTGCAGGACGGCGGCGTCCGGATTGCGCACATCGACCAGGGCGTGAACGTGCCGATGTACCGGACGAACCGGGAGGCGGCCCCAGCTGGTGCCATGTCCGGGCCGCTGGTAGTGTCCATGCGCCCGGTTCCGGCAGCCCAGGTGGCCGACGCCGTCCGGATCACCTCCCGCTATCCCGCCGTGCACGGAGCGCCCGTGCACGTGGGGAATCCGGCGGAGCTGGGAGTCGATGTGGGCTCGCCGGATTTCGGCGATCCGGTGCAGATCCCCGAGGGGCACCTTCCGGTGTTCTGGGCCTGCGGGGTCACCCCGCAGGCGGCGGTGATGCAGTCACGGCCGCCGCTGGCGATCGGCCACGCCCCGGGACACATGCTCATCACCGACGCCCGGGACAGCGATTACCTGGTGCCCTAGGACGCTTCGTCCGCGAGATGGCCCAGCAGCTCGGCCTCGGCCGCGTTGAGATAGGTGCGTAGCCCTGCGGCGGCTTCCTCACGCTGGCCGGCCCGCAGACGTTCGACGAGCTGCACGTTGCGGTCCACGTAGTGGCTGTGGAAGTCGGGGGCCGAGGCCATTGCGTGGAACACCAGCCGCATCTCCGCGAGGACCCGGTCCATCAGCGTGCGCAGCGATGCGCTGCCGGTCAGACCGACGACGGCGCTGTGCAGCGCCTGGTTGGCGTCGGCCATCTCCGGGACCGATCCGGCGTCGCGCGCCGCCTGGGCCCGCTCCACGATGGCTTCCATGTTCTCCAGGACCTCTGGGGTCACCTCGCCCCACAGGACGGCGGCGGGCTCGATCATCCGGCGGACGCGGTAAATCTCGCGTACCTCCTCGGCTCCCGGGGATGCCACGAAGACGCCGCGATTGGGGATCCGCGTGACAATCGACTCGCCGGCCAGCGTGGAGAACGCTTCACGGAGGGTATTGCGGGAAACGCCGAGCGCCGTCGACAACGACTGCTCCGACAACTTGGATCCCGGCGTCAGCTCACCGGCTGCGATCCGACCCCGCAGAACGGTGGCAATCCACGCCGCCGTGTGCGCGTGCTCGGCGGATCCTGAACCGGTCTCCGATCCCCATCCTGTTGTCCCCTTAGCCAGCTCCGTGGCTGCTTCGATAGCCATTGTTTTCCCCCACCCTTGTCACCAACAGATGTTAGCCGACCATACTCAGAACGTTCCCCAGGACTTCTCCGCGCGCGACGACGCCACCCGGCTCCTGCCCGCCGCGCTGGAATGTGCCGGCTGAGCTGGAGAGCACCTCGGTCTCCATTTTCATGGCCTCCACGACGGCGACGGGCTGGCCTGCGGCCACCTCGGCGCCGTCGTCGGCCAGCCACTTCACCAGGGTGCCGCCCATTGAGGCGGTGACTGCGCCGTCGTCGTTCGCTGTGGCCTCGGCGGACTGGGTGGCGGGGCTTCCGGCAGCGTTGCCGCCACCGTTCATTAGTGCTGCGAAGATCTCGGCGGGAAGCCCCAGCTGGACCGCTTTGCCGTCAAGGTCCACGGTGAGGGTCTCCCGGCGGGCGAGGGGGCTGGTGGTGCCGCTCGACAGGGCGGCGTCCAGCCGTTCAGCGAAGGCATTCTCGATCCACGTGGTGTAGACGCCGAGTCGTTCCGGGTTGGTGAAGTCGGGGTCCCGGACCACTGCACGGTGGAAGGGGATCACCGTGGGAAGGCCTTCGATGCGCAGCTCGTCGAGGGCGGCGCGGGCCCGGCGGAGAGCCTGGGGCCGGTCTTCGCCGTGGACGATGAGCTTGGCCATCAGCGAGTCGTACTCGGCCGGGACGGAGGAGCCGGAGCGTACCCCGGTGTCGACGCGGATACCCGCACCGGTGGGCGCCTCGAATACGTCGATCGGCCCGGGGGAAGGCAGGAACCCGCGGCCGGCGTCCTCGGCGTTGAGCCGGAACTCGATGGCGTGGCCCTGCGGCGCCGGATCCTCGGTGATGCTGACGGGCAGGCCGGCGGCGATCCGGAACTGTTCGCGGACCAGGTCAATGCCCGACGTCGCCTCGGTCACTGGGTGCTCCACCTGCAGGCGGGTGTTGACCTCCAGGAAGGAGATCACGCCGTCAGGCGCCACCAGATACTCGACGGTGCCGGCGCTGGTGTACCCGGCTTCGCGGCAGATGGCGCGGGCCGATTCGTGGATGCGGGTGCGCTGGTCAGCGGTCAGGAACGGCGCAGGCGCCTCCTCGACCAGCTTCTGGTTGCGGCGCTGGAGCGAGCAGTCGCGGGTGCCGACGACGACGACGTTGCCGTGCGTATCGGCGAGCACCTGCGCTTCGACGTGTCGCGGCTTGTCGAGGAACCGTTCGGCGAAGCACTCGCCGCGTCCGAACGCGACGGTGGCTTCGCGGACCGCCGATTCGAACGCGTCGTCGATGTCTTCCATCCGGTGCGCGATCCGCATCCCGCGGCCGCCGCCGCCGTAGGCCGCCTTGATGGCGACGGGGACGCCGAACTCCTCGGCGAAGGCTCGGACTTCTTCGGCGTTGGCGACCGGTCCGTCGGAGCCGGGGACCAGCGGGGCGCCGACTTTGACCGCGATCTCCCGGGCGGTGACCTTGTTGCCCAGGCTGCGGATGGCATCGGGTGACGGGCCGATCCAGATCAGTCCGGCGTCCTGCACAGCGTCGGCGAAGTCGGCGTTCTCGGAGAGGAAGCCGTAGCCGGGGTGCACGGCGTCGGCGCCAGCCCGCTTCGCGATGGCGAGGATCTTGTCCATGTTGAGGTACGTGTCGGCGCTGGCCGATCCGTCGAGGGCATAGGCCTCGTCGCTGAGACGGACGTGGAGGGCGTCGGCGTCGGGCTCGGAGTACACGGCCACCGACGTCAGCTCCGCGTCGGTGCAGGCGCGGGCGATGCGGACGGCAATTTCCCCGCGGTTGGCGATCAGGACCTTTTTCATGGCTGCTACTTTCACGAGCTTCGGGTGGTGATCGGGGTCTGTGTCTTGGTCAGTGGTTGCAGCGTCTCCGGGTCCATGGCCTCGAACCGCAGCGATGTTCCGGGCGCCAGCTGGGCAGCGATCGGCAGGTCATCGGGGACGACGACGCCGATCACCGGATACCCGCCGGTCACCGGATGATCGGCCAGGAACAGCACGGGCAGCCCCGAGGGCGGCACCTGCAGCGATCCGGCGACGACTCCTTCGCTGGGGAGTTCATCGGCGGTGAGGCGTTCGAGCGGCTCTGCGGGTTCGTGGTTCTCGGTGTCGTGCTTCTCGCCCGTGGCGAGCCGGACCCCGATCCGGTTCGATTCGGCGGTCACGGTCCAGATCTGGCTGGTGATGGCGCTCTGGGATTCGTCAGTGAACCAGTCGTGGCGGGGGCCGCCGGTGATCCGCAAAATCACCGGCGTTCCCGCACCCTTCCGAACGGCGTCCGGAAGGGTCGAAGGTTCAGCAGCGCCGACCGTGCGGCCCTGGTCGATGGCTCCAATCGGCAGATCCACCCCGGCCGCGAGGGGGTCCGGCCCGATTCCCGACATCACATCGGTAGACCGGCTGCCCAGCACCTCGGGCACGTCGATGCCGCCGCGGATGGCCAGGTAGGTGCGTAGCCCGGCGTCGGGCTGGTCGAGGGTGAGGGTTTCGCCGTCGTGCAGGGCGAACGGTGAACACATCGGTGCCGTGCGGGTGCTGTCGCCGCCGGCGTCGTTGGTGGTGCTGATCTCGGCGGGTGTGATGGCTCCCGTCAGGGCCAGCGTCAGTTCGCCGTGGGCCCGGACGGTGAGGCCGCCGAGGATAGTTTCGATCACCGCGTCGCCCGGTGTGTTGCCGACCAGCCGGTTGGCTTGGCGGGCGCTTGCGGTATCGGCGGCGCCGGCTTTGGAGACGCCGACGTCGCCGAGACCGGGTCGGCCCAAATCCTGGATCAGTGACTGCGGTCCGGGAGCGACAACCTCCAACGAATGGCCGGTGACCTCAGGCGTGTCCGTCGGCGTACTGGCGCCAGTTTCTGGGTCTGACACCGTGACCGAATCCCGCACGGCCACATACTGCACGGCGGTGCCCGGGCGGAGCAGTGCCGGTTGGTCCCGCTCCAGATCCCACAGCCGGGACGCGGTCCGTCCGATCAGCTGCCAACCGCCGGGGGAGCGCCGCGGATAGACGGCCGAGAAGTTGCCGGCCAGCGCCACCGCTCCGGCGGGGACGGCGGTGCGTGGTGAGGTGCGGCGGGGAACGGTGAGCGTCTCGTTCTCGCCGACCAGGTACGCGAATCCGGGGGCAAAGCCGCCAAACGCAGCCGTCCACAGTTGGCCGGTGTGTGCGGCGATGACACCGTCGGGGTCGAGTCCGGTGAGGCGGCCCACTTCGGCGAGGTCGTCGCCGTCGTACACCACCTCGATCCGCACCGGATCGCCCACCGGTGCCGCGTCAGTGGCCGGGGACGTGTCCAGTTGTGCGACGGCGGTCCGGGCTGCACGGGCGCTGGCGCCGGAGTCGAAGACGGCGAGCACGGTCTGGGCGGCGGCCAGGACTTCGACCTGTCCCCGCAGTGGGTGCCGCTGCAGGTGGGCGTGCACCGCGAGCACAGATTCGAGGGATTCGAGCTGGATCAGGAGGGCGCGGGGCCCGGCCCAGCGAACCTCTGGAGGGGTCACACGAAGCTCCGGATGTCGATGCCAGCGGCTTCGAGGTCGCGGCGGACGGCGGCGGACATGGATACCGCGCCGGTGGTGTCGCCGTGGAGGCAGATGCTTTCGGCGGTGGTCTTCAGGGTTGAGCCGTCGCGGGCGATGATGACCCCTTCGGTGGCGAGGCGGACCATGTTGGCGGCGACCTCGTTCTCGTCGTGGAGGACGGCTCCGGGTTCGCGGCGCGAAACCAGGGTGCCATCGGGGTTGTAGGCGCGGTCGGCGAAGGCTTCGGCCACACCGCGGAGACCTGCCTTCTCTGCCGAGTCGAGGGCTACCGATCCGGGGAGGAGCAGCAGCGGGAGGTCGCCGCCGAACGCTTTGACGGCGTCGACCACTGCCTGGGCCTGCACCTCGTGGGTGACGATGGCGTTGTAGAGGGCGCCGTGGGGTTTGACGTATTTAATGGTGCCGCCTGCGGCCCGGGAAATCGCGTCGAGGGCGCCGATTTGGTAGAGCACGTCGTCGGCTAGTTCGGTCGGGGAGAGGTCGAGGAAGCGGCGGCCGAATCCGGCCAGATCCCGATAACCGACGTGGGCGCCGATGGTGACGCCAGCTTCGACGGCGTCCCGGCAGGTCTGCGCGATGGTGGAGGGGTCTCCGGCATGGAAGCCGCATGCGACGTTGGCGCTGGAGACGGAGCGGAAGATGGCGGAGTCGTCGCCCATGGTCCAGTTTCCGAATGATTCGCCGACGTCGCTGTTGAGGTCGATGTACACCATTGTGATCCTCGTCTCTCCTGAGTGGTCTCTCTAGGATGCACGACTTTGGCGGATTGTTCAACAATTTCTCGTGGGAGACTTTTGTGCAGCAATGCGTGCGCCTTTCAAACACATCCCCTCCACACACCCCTAGCCGGTTCCCGCTACGCTCTTCCCATGACTAGCAGCCACCCACCGAAGCGAGCGTTCGCCGAGCCATCTGCGTCGACATCGACGGCGACGGTCGACGTCGTCGCCGTCCAGCGGCGTACCGTCTGGGTGCTGATTGCCGGGCAGATCCTCGGCGGAATCGGGATCGGGTGCACCGTTTCGATCGGTGCGGTGATGGCCGCCAACATTTCCGGATCGGACGCGCTGTCCGGGACCGCTACGACGTTGAGCACCCTGGGCGCAGCGGCGAGTGCCATTCCACTGGCGCGGCTTGCGCAGCGGCTGGGCCGACGTCGGGCGCTGACCACAGGTGCGCTTCTTGCGGCAATGGGATCCGTGGTGGCGATTGTTGCCGCGTGGTGGAGTTCGTTCCCTCTACTGTTGCTAGCTTTCGCCTTTCTCGGCGTGGGCACCGCGGTGAATCTTCAAGCCCGGTTTGCGGCGACCGATCTGGCGAGCCCGCAGCATCGGGGGCGGGACCTCTCCCTGGTGGTCTGGTTCACCACGATCGGCGCGGTACTGGGGCCGAACCTGATCGGGCCGGGTGAAGCGATCGCGTCGACGCTGCAGATGCCGTCGCTCACGGGGTCCTTCCTGATCGCTGTGGTTGCCCAGTTGGCCGCAGCGACGGTCTACCTGGTGGCCTTACGGCCCGACCCATTTCTTTTGAGCAAGTCCAATGCTCCCGAGCCTGCCAGCGAGGCGGCTCCCGGCGCCATTCATGGGCGGGGCCCGTTGGTGTTTGCCATTGGCTCCATCGCGATCAGCCACGCGGTGATGGTGTCGGTGATGTCCATGACGCCGGTGCACCTCATCAATCACGGTGTCACGCTGACCATTATTGGGCTGACCATCAGCCTGCACATTGCCGGGATGTTTGCGCTGTCGCCGGTGTTCGGGTGGCTCAGTGACAGGGTGGGCCGGGTGACGACCATTCTCATTGGCCAAGGCCTGTTCGCGGTGTCGCTGCCGATCGTTGCGTTGGGCGAGGACGATCCGGTCCTGGTGACCGTGGGACTGGTATTCCTCGGGCTGGGATGGAGTGCGGCCACTGTCGCGGGATCAGCTCTGGTGGCGGATTTGGCGACCGGTGCTGCTCGCCCGAAGATTCAGGGCCGGACCGACCTCGTCATGAACCTTGCTGGCGCTGCGGGAGGAGCGGCGTCAGGCGTCGCACTGGTGTTGATTGGCTATGCCGGGCTGGCCTGGGCCGCCGGTGTGCTGGTGCTGGTGGTCGTGGCGGGATCAGCTGTTTCCCGGGCGGGCCATCAAGTGTCAACGGAATCGGTTCCAGGTAAGGGTGGTGCGGTCGAATCGTAAAAATGGCCGGTTGGGGTGCTGATCCGGAGCGAGTGTCTACGTCCGGAGCGCGGGTGAGCTTTCCAGCCGCTGACTTCTTTCGTGTGGTTGCACGCTTCGCAGAGTCCGGCGCCGTTGGTGATCGTGGTTGGTCCGCGTCGGTGCCAGGGGATGATGTGATCGACGTGGCGGATGGGTGCGTCGCAGTAGGGCATCCGGCAGGTGTCATCGCGAGCGACAATGAACCGCTTCTGTGCCTTGGTGAAGAGCCGGGCCTTCGAATCCATGGCGACGAGTTCCCTGGTGGCGGGCGCGGTGTAGAGGCGTCGCAGCCACACATCATAGGCGTGGCGTTTGGTGGCCGGTGCTGAGTTCTCGGATGGGTCAGGGTGGATGAGGTCTCTTGCCCAGGAGGAGGGGACGATGCCGTAGCCGGGGATCCTGGCTGGTTCGCTGTCGCCTTGGAAGAGGGCGCGGTCGGTCATGATCACTTGCAGTTCGACCCTGGTGATGCCTCCCGGGACTCCGGTGGTGCGTTCGACGAGGGTGTCTGCCATGAGTTGGCCTCGGGATCGGGTGTCCCCGGAGGCCCGTGCGCCGTCGGCAATTCTGGTGAGTGCTGCGTAGGCGGCGACAGCGTTCTTCACCGGCAGTAGGGCGCTGAGGTAGGCCATGGTGTCCGGTGCTGGGCGGATGCTGACGAATCGTTCGTTGGCCGCGTGGGCGGCGCGGTTGACCACCGACCGCGGGTCTCGGCGGTATGCGGCAGCCTTGACTGCGGCGGTGATGGTTTTGTCCCCGCAGCCGGTGAAGGTCCCGGTGTCGGGGCTGAGTTCTTCATCCACGGCGGTCCGGTCGGCGCTGGAGAGGCATGCTGTCTCTTTCACCAACAGGGTGGCCCGCCACTCATTGAGCTGGCCGGTGTGCAGGGCAGCTAACGTGTGGGGCATTTCCGTGACCAGGGCCCGAGCCAACCCCAGGAGCCGGCTGCCGCGGGAGGGGGATTCACGCCGGGCCAACGCGATCTGGGCGCCGACACTCTTGCCTTGCTCCGCGGTGGGCACCCCGGCTTGGGCTTGGTGCTGGCGTTCAGAGCGGTCGAAGGCGACAGTGATCTGGGCTTGGACCCCGGCGATGGCGGATTTGAGGTCTTCCAGGCCGCGGAGCTGATCGATCATCCCGGCCGAGGATGTGGCGGGCTGTAGTGCCGTGAGGGCGGCGAGCAAAGCACGCGTACCAGCATCAGCACTACGGCTATCCGAGGTACAGCCTGGGCCGGAAGGGCCGCGCGGAGCCGTTCCAGAGAAGGGAAATTCCTTCTCAGTCAACGATGAAGCCCTGCTGCCGTCCATACCTCCATTGTCCCAAACCCACCCCGACAGCCCGGAGAATTACTGGCCTATGTGGACAACTCTCTCGAACAAGTATTCGAACCGGGCGGGGTGTCGGGCTGGCAAGAGCTGCTTACGCCGTCGCGAACTGCAGCACGCCACCCTGATAGACCTGCCCGATCATGGAACGCAGACCAGCCAGCTGCTCCGTCGATTCGAGGGTTCCGGTGAGCACGACGACGTCGGCCAGATGCTTCTCTGCCAGCCGCCCCACGGAGTTGATGGGGGTGATGAGTTCGCCTGGCACCGACGTTGACGCTGCCAATACCTGCTCAAGGGTCATGCCGGCGTCGGCCATCAGCGCGAGTTCCTCAAGGTTGTCACCGTGCGCGCCGACCCCCGCGTCAGTGCCCATGCCCACCTTGACGCCCGCAGCGATGGCTCGGGCGACCGACTGGCGGTGGTCTTCCGCCACCTGCTGGGCCTTGTCGATGACCTGCTGCGACAGGCCGCTGGTGCCGGATTCGCCCTTGCGGATGACTGCCAGCGGAGCTGACAGGGTGGGCACCAGGTAGGCCTTGGTGTCCAGGAACAGCTGGATTGCTTCGTCGGTGAGGTAGATGCCGTGCTCGATGGTCCGCACGCCCGCCCGCAGCGCGTTGATGATCCCGGCGGTGCCTTGCGCGTGGGCCATCACGTATTTGCCCTGCATCTCGGCTTCTTCGACAACGACGGCGATCTCCGCGGGGGTGAACTGGGAGTGCCGCGGGTCAGTGGTCGGCGAGAGTACGCCGCCGGTGGAGCAGATCTTGATCTGGTCGGCGCCAGCCCGCAGGAGCGTACGAGTGACCTTCCGGACCTCCTCGACGCCGTCGGCAATGCCGCTGGGACGGCCGGGATGAGGGCCAAAATCGGGGGAGTCAAGTCCCGAGGGGTGCCACAGATCGCCGTGACCGCCGGTCTGGGACATGATGCTCACGGCGATGCGGAGCCGTGGACCTTTGACGATCCCGGTTTCGACCGCCTGCTTGGCACCCAGATCAGCACCACCGGCGTCGCGCACGGTGGTGACACCTGCGCGGAGGGTTGCCTCGAGGTTCCGCACGGACTCGTAGAACTGCAGGGAGTAGGGATCCACCATTGCCTGGATGGAGCCGGGGGTCGACGTCATGGCGTGAACGTGCAGATCGATCAGACCGGGAAGGACCGTGCGACCGGCGCAATCCACCACCGTGGCCTCCGTATACGCGTCGGCTGAACCGGCGTCGCGGCCCACTGCCTCGATCATCCCGCCGCGGATGACGACGTCGGTTTGGCCGGGGAGGAAGCGTTCGCCGTCGAACACATGGCCGTTCTTCAAAACTGTCGCAAGCGTCATTGCTGCCTTTCGCGGGTTGACCGCAGCCAGGCGCTGCAGGCGTTTAGCGGCCAGCCTACAGCCAATCCACCCGCCGGAGCGGCGGTTGGGTACCGCCGGGACGCTGCACCAGCACCTGGTTCACGCCAGTCAGTCCGCTCTCGAATCCCAGCGCACTGGTAGCCATATAGAGCCGCCACACCCGGGCCCGACCCTCGCTTGTCAGGCCCACCGCTTCGTCCCAATGATCTTCAAGGTTCTGCACCCACGCGCGGAGGGTGAGCGCGTAGTGCTGACGCAACGCTTCGACGTCGAGCACCTCGAACTTCGCTGACTCCAGGGCGCCAACCATCACCGTGAGACTGAGCATCTCGCCGTCGGGAAAGACGTACTTGGGGATGAACGAATCGGGGTCCGGCCGCATCGTGTCGCCGGCATTCCAGGAGATGGCGTGATTAAGCAGTCGGCCGCCAGGGCGCAGCAAGCCATGCAGGTGGCTTGAATACGCGGCAATCTGGTCGCGCCCCACATGCTCGGACATGCCGATGGAACTGATCGCGTCGAAAGGGCCGTCGTCGACGTCGCGGTAGTCCTGCACCCGGATGTCCACCTGCTCGGTCAGCCCAGCCTCGGCCACCCGTTTGCGGGCACGCTCCGCTTGTTCGGAGGACAAGGTGACGCCGACGACGTCGGCCCCGTAGCGTTCCGCCGCATGCAGTGCGAAGCTGCCCCAACCGCAGCCAACATCGAGTACCCGCATCCCCTGCTCCAGACCGAGTTTCCGGCAGACCAGATCGAGTTTTGCCTTTTGAGCCGCGTCAAGACCGGTCTCGGGGGAGTCCCAGACCGCGCAGGAGTAGACCATGGAGGGGCCGAGGACGAGCGCGTAGAAGTCGTTGCCGAAGTCGTAATGATGGGAGATGGCGACGGCGTCGCGTTTCTTGGAGTGTTTCCGGCCGACTCGGTCGATCGTGATTTCCTCGGGTGGGGGCGTCGGATTGCGGCCGATGGCACCGAGCCGGACCGCTGTGCGGAGCAACCTGGCGCGCTCGCGGAGGGTTAGGGGACTGAAAGGCTCCAGTTCGGCGAATTTCCCGACGGCGCTCAGGGCGGTGAAGCTTGCGTAAAGGTCGCCGGGGGCATCGATATCGCCGGCGACGTAGGCCCGGCTTAGGCCCAGCATGCCGGGAGACCAGAGCATTCGCCGCAGCGCTCGCCGGGACCGGAACTCAATCACCGGCGCCTCTGCCGGGCCGTCCTCTGAGCCGTCCCACGCCCGCAGACGAAGCGGAATCTGTTCGGTTCCCAGGACAATTCCCAGCGCGTCAGCCAATAGTGCTGCGGCCCCCTGTGCTTTGCTCATAGCCATTGTCTACTCCGGTTTGAGCTTGGCGGCTAGGGGCAATCGCGGGCCAGGGGTGGTCAATCCGGACCCACCTAATCCTTCACATGTACCTAGGTATGAATTATACTTAGGTACATGATTGACGCTGAGTGGCCCCTGCCGTGGGTGCGAGCGAGCCTTGAATTGGCTGTCCTCGGTTGCCTGCTGGATGCGCCCCTACATGGGTATGGGATTGCTCAGCAGCTGGAGGCCCGCGGCTTCGGTCGGCTCAAGGGAGGCTCCCTCTATCCAGCACTCGGCCATCTGGAGGGTGCAGGCTATGTCGAGGCGACCTGGGAGCAAGGGGAAGTAGGCCCCGGCCGCAAAAACTACTCCATCACCACTACGGGGAAGGACTTCCTGGCCGGTGGTCTGGCCAAGTGGAAGACATTGACCGAGGCACTCGACATCTCGAAGGAGAACTGACTGTGACCCCCAATAAAATCCTGACTCTGGATCAGCTGCCAGGCGCCTTCGAAGAGGTTCGCGGTGAAGTGGATGACAAGTCCTGGGCCCAACTCGTTATCGGTCGCTTCACCCTTGATAACGTCAACCATGCTCTGATCGCTAAGGAACTGACAGAGGTCCTGAAGCTGGTGCGCACCTCCGGTGAAAGCCCGAGAGAGCTGTTTGGCGAGGCGTTCGATTACGTTGCCACCCAGACCGAACAGTGGCGGGCCGACGGCGCCCCAATCGCGCCAGTAGAGCCCGCCACAGGTTGGCGCGACGTCCCGGCTCTCTCGGCGGTCACCGCGACCCTCACTGTGTTCTTATTCCTCATCCTTGAAATATTCGCTGGTAACTGGACCACCAGCTACACGCTCGGCAAGGTTCTGATGCCCATCCTGACGGGCATCAGCGCCATCGTCACGATTACGGCATTCGAGTCGCTCCTCATGCGAACCCGCCGGCTGTGGGCGGTAACGGGCGCCGTCGCGATGGTGGTGGTCTCAGCGGCAATAATTGTGTCCACCTTCATCCTTGGCAACATGAGACCGCTTTTTACCGGTTCGCTGTGGTGGTATGCCGTACTGGTCGCCGTGCACGCGTTGATCGCCTTTGTACTCGTTCGCTATGTACCGGATAGTGAAGCGGTGCGTGCTCGCAACCAGCGCGACTCCGAGCAGGTCCGGCAGGTCCGTCCCGACCTCTCCCGACCTGTCGAGCAGGCCACCGATCATGAGTGGGTCGCACAGCTGGCCGGGGTGTTGCGGCTACGGGTTGAGATGTCCGAGAAGGAAGTGCAGGCAACCATCACCGATGCCCGCGGGTACGCGGCAGCGAAGGGCACCAGCCTGAGCGAAGAGTTTGGAACCCCGGCTGTCTACGCTTCACGGCTTCCCCGGCCGACGAAGGGCAGGAACACCCGGGAGCGCTGGCGGCGCGTTGCCTGGATAGTCGCGGTCCCGGCCTTCGGGTACCTGGCATTCGAGGGCCTCGTGGACGGACTTGACTGGAGTAACGTGCGATGGCTGATGGTTATCGCCTTCGCTGCGGCGTGTCTCACAGTGGTCAGCTTCATCGGTAAACCTCTGCCGCCGAAACGCTAAGGGTCCAGCGGCTCCTGCGTTCAGAATCAGAGCACTTCTCCCGCCGTGTTGACCACCAACAGGACGCCGAGGATACCCACCACCCAGGACAGGGTATTGGTGGAGTTTCGGGTCAACCAGCCGTCAAGTTTCCTCAGTATCGGATCCACCCAGCGTGCCGCCACCAGCCGCAGCAGCAAAAACGCCAGTGCCGGCAGAATCATCACCAGGCAGTACGCCGCCAGCACCCCGCCGGACAGCGGCCAGCCCACATCCGACGTGGTCAGCAGTCCGATGGCCCCCAGATAGGGAAGCATCGTGGCCACCTCGACCGTCCCGGCGCCCACCGCCAGGCCCATCAGGGCGACACCGCCGGACCCGGTTGCGCCGGATGACTCTGACCCGACTGCCCGGTCACGCCATCGCAGGATCCGGGCCGACGGCGGCGCGCCCTCCTTCTTCTCCCGTTTGGCTTTCGCCTCCAACTGGAAACTCCAGATGATCAGACCGACACCGGCGGCAAACAGCGCCGTGAGGGCGAGGCGAGAACTGAAGAAGTCTCCCAGCTGAGCCACCGCTGCCTCGGCACCAAACATGATCGCCAATCCCACACCAAAGTAAAAGGCGGCGACGGTCACCAGGAACACCACGATGCGGCCAACGCGCATCCTCCCGGGGGCTAGCATCAGCCATAGCGGAATCATCAGGGTGCCAAAACTGGTGGAGTCAATCAGGGCGAGGACAGTTAGCGCGCCGGCAAGTGCAAGGGTCATGCGAGGGACACTACTGAGCAACGCAGCCCGACGACGTCTGCGAAAAGGATGATCCCGACGTCGTTCATACCTCTTTCGGCTGACCCGCCACTCACCGCGACATGATGTGTGACTGTTAACCAGGAATGGGGGTTAATCGCAGCTTCAGTTGGCGGTCCTGTCGTCCTATTCAGGGATCCTCATGCGGGACAGCAGAGTTTGGTGAGTTGGCAGCCAAACGGCTGTGGGCCGAGTATGCCCGTTTGATCAAATACCTTGTCAGGGGTCAGTAGTATCCGCTGACCGTGCTTTGTGCCGGTCCCAGTCGAACTTGATTAGGAAACCTATAGTGATGAGAACAATCAGCGGGCCAGTGACCGCGAGGATGGCTCTAGGGCTGCTGTCCACATAGGGGAGAGCGGTACTCGACAGCGCGGTGAAGAATACTAGGCTAATCCACAAGGGCCAGGGCGTACTCCAACGCTTGTTCGCGGAACCATGTGTCGAGTCGTCTGTAGACCCCATTATGTGTGTCCCCCTGACATGTAGATGTGTGCTTATAGCTTTTGGGTATGACGCTGTTCTAAAGGATCTCCCATCGTCGAATGCTATCTAGCATTCTCCGTTAGGGATCCCTGCCTTCAACGCCCTGTTCGGACGCCCGGCCAAACGAGAGACAATGCTGCCCTGGCCTCGTCCATAGCGCGGCCAAGTGCTAGCGGGGACGTGTGTTTGGATCCTCGTCCGGTTTATCTCGGATTATACGAATCCAGGGTTCGCCTGCCTTCCGCTCTGTTCTTCTGTTCCGGTTGCGCCAAAGCACGAACGCAATTATCAGAAGAACTAGGACAATCGGAATCAAGATGGCGAATAATTCAGCTGCATCAACATTCATGTCTGCACCTTCGCTGGACAACGCAAGCATTCATGCCTGAGATCGTACTCCCTCAGCTGAGGGTTCTTGCCCGCCCGTAAGACGGTCCGTCTACGGCAACGGGGGCAGTCCCATCCGGATCCGCTCACTTCGCTGTGTTTACTCTTCTTTGGAGATTACGGACATTTCGTGGATGGGCCCGCCCTGATAGTAGACCGATGTTCCGGTTGCGAAGCTGATGTACATATCCTCCAGCCCTACCCAATCGACCAGCACGTGCTGCGGGGTGGCATCCGTGATGACTCCTGGATGACCGGCGTATAAATCGTCAGGTAGGCCATCACGTTTGAACGCCGGATCGTCACGTATCAGTTCCGTTGGCAACAGGTTCTCCACGAACTGTCTAACCACAATCTGTTTTGAAGGAATCACGTTTGGCTTCTTGGAAGTTGTTGTATGCCCGCATGACCAACGAGCGGCCCGAAATGTCGACTTACTCAACGGGCTTGTCGGCGAGAGTTCTGGTCGCGTAGCCCGATGCTTTCCGATACAAAGGAGCTAACGGTCCGTACTTGGATGCGAATGGGACGAGCTCCCGTTCTTGCCCGAACCTACAACAATCAATGGGGTATAAATCGCAGCCAACACTCCTAGGCAAACCAAAAGAGCGGGAGTGAAGCCAAAGATATAGTAGGTGACGAGGGTGACTAGAACCGTAATGGGCACAGACCACAGGATGATTCGTTGGTGTTTTCTTGCTTTACGGTTGTGCGCTGAATCGTCTGACCTCACGGCAACCTCCTCAGTAGCGGTCCGGCATCAGCTGTAGGCCCCCATTCTCTGATTTAGGTTACGTGAAGCCCGGAACCAGCGACGACTGCAAGAGTGCGGGGATCGACTGGTCGCAGTCTAGCGGTCCTCGCTTGGATGAGGAGTCAATATTGACGATTGACCGACCCATACTCGGGTAGTGAAAGGCCTTGACTGTTGGGTAGTCATTCATCCTTTCCGGACACAATTGCTCATCTAATCCGACTTGATTGGGAGTGTATGTCCAGACCTCGCGGGTGTCGCAGTGAGGGATCCTGAATGGGCCACTAGTTGGGTGGCTATGGGGCGTCGTGGTCGGTACGGGCATTGTGACTGTTCGTTCGGAATGGCGGTTAAATCGCAGCTCAAAATGGCGGTTCCGCGGCACCAGTCGTGTTGCATGGCATGTGTTTCGAGGCGCTTAGGTTACGAGACATCTGACCACCCAGGGAGTGCTAGATAGGTGCCATCTAATCGAGACGCCGAATCGCAACGCCTTCACCAGTACCGATCGTTTAGGGCGTTCCGTGTCCAAACGTAGGGTGGGGTTATGAATAGAAAATTTGACCTTGTTACCCCGCGCCTAGTTCTTTCACCGTTATCTATTGAATACACAGATGAACTTGCTCGTGTATACGCAGATCCTGATGTTGCTCGCTACATCGGGGGCGAACGGCTGACTCCAGAAGTAGTCGAACAGCAGGTAGCGGCATTTGCTACTGAGTGGGACGAACGCGGCTTTGGGCAGAGTGCAGTTATAAATGCAAGCTCGGGCGAGTTTTTGGGGCGTATTGGTTTGCACTACTGGGAGAACTGGGATGAGGTCGAGCTGGGGTACATTCTTGGTAAGTCTGCCCAAGGTAAGGGATACGCCAGAGAAGGTGCGCAGGCCTGGATTGATTGGGCTGCTGCTGCCGAAGGGCTTGACTACATCATTGCCAATATCCATCCCGATAATGCAGCATCGATTCGTATGGCTGGAAAGTTAGGCTTTGACTTTGATCGACACGATATGACCCCCTCGGGTTTGCCGACCTTGATTTATCGCAGAAATTTCTAGCTACCTAAAACGTTCATTTGAGGAACCGAACCAATGCTGTTCTGGAAGAAGCTGCCAAGCCGTAAGCCCGAGTCTCAGAAGCGAGAAGCGCTGACCTACTATCACGGCGGCGTTGATAGCCTTTCCGTTGGCGAGATCATCATTCCGCGCAATAAGAACTTACAGTGGAGCGGAACGAAATTGACATGGCAGGGTGTCCCCGCCGAAGAACTAGGGGACCACGGGGATACCGTGTCGATCACCACAGACCGTGAAGTTGCCAAGGGGTATGCAGGCGAGTACATGTCGCCACGTGGTGCCCGTGTTCCGGGCCGAGTCTACGAGGTTAAGCCACTGGGCGAAGCAGTGGTTGACCCTGATTGGCTGTGGTCATTCCCCGCTATTGCGCGTTGTACTGAGGGGAGTGAAATCGTGGCAGTGCTTGACCAAATGCCAGTCGAAAATAATCCTAGTGTCCTTGTGAAAGCGCTTGTGAAGTACTACGCGTACGCGGCGACCGGAGCGCCAGTTTATGACGATCAGGGATACGTCATATTTACCCCGGAACTCGCGCAACTTGGCAAAACAGAACAATCGCTCAAGGCACTTGGCAAGTGGCCCCAAAAGCACCAATATCTTTACTACGAACCCCAGCGGACGCCCGGCCACTAACGGTCGTTTCTGGTGGGTGCCGGAGGTCATGAACGCCAATGTCATTTTCCGAAGGCGACTGCACTGAGTGTCCGAAGTCCTCTGCGCTGCGCTAATGCGTCCGTAAGGGGAACTGTAAGTGGGCATGGCGGGATCGGAGAGATGGTCGAATTCCTCGGGCCTGTCTTCGGACTCACGGTTAGAGAAACGAGCTTGGCGGCAGTGGTTTTTCCTCACCAGTGGGTTCTGTCCCGTGTAGCCGGCACATTCCGGTTCCGCCTTCATGGCTGTATTCGACCCAGATCACTGCCTGGCGGCCGTTGCTATTGGCTTCTGCCCACGCAAGGACGTCGTCAACGCACGCTGCATGCTCGAGCCGATGCTCGCTGCTGTCGCGGTTGTCATTCCAGAAATCCACGCGGTACACCGGAGCGAGATTTTCTTCGCTGACATAGCGCGGATCAACGAGGGATACCTTGATGCTTTCTACAGCCATGGTCACAATCTATCCCGCTGGGGTGTTGATTCATGAAGCAATTCTGGAAGTGTCCCGTATGACGGTCGCCGAGCGCGCAACCAGGCAAGCTTTCCCCTTTGGTGCCGTTGCTAGCCCCTCTACGCACGTTTACCCCGCACGATGATATGTACGGTGAAGGCGCCCTAACCGTTGCACTCCAGCTCATCTCAAAACCCTTGGGATATGAGGCGTCTTTTCGCGCAACCCTCTGTCCGGTCGGTGTTGCCCGCGACCTCGGCATGTCCCGTACAACCTTCTACCGCCGGTCACGGGAGCTGAACGCGAAGTAGAAGCCGCCACTTGTCGGTGCGACTCACAATTTTTGTCGTCGGGGGAGTGGATAAAATGTGTCGCGGTGGGGGACCGATGCTTACGGGGAGTCCAGGATGCTCGCCCGACGATCACGACGTGGTCTAGTGGAGTCATGCCGACGAATATCGAAATCAAAGCGCGCGTGGACAGTCTTCAAAAGCTGTTTCCGGTGGTCGCGTCTCTGGCAAACGCGGGACCCGAGCATGTTGTGCAAGACGACACGTTCTTTTCCTGCCCGGACGGCCGACTCAAGCTTCGGGTTCCCCGCGATGGCCATGGCGTGCTGATCCACTACCGCAGGGCGGACGAACTCGGCCCGAAGCCTTCGTACTGTGTACATTCGGAAACTTCGGACCCAGACGGGCTTCGATCAGTACTGGCTGATGCCTATGGCGAAGTTGGGCGAGTTCGAAAGCACCGCACCGTGTTTCGCATTGGTCAGACTAGGGTCCACCTCGACCTCGTCGACGGATTGGGTGAGTTCTTGGAACTGGAGGTCACCGTCGGAGACACGCTGGAGTCTGACGCTGCGGTGTCAGAAGCGCATCGCCTCCTCGCTGCGTTCGGGATCGAGGACGCCGCGCTCGTAAAGGGTGCCTATTTAGATCTCCTTGACGCCGCCGGTGCCACGCAAGTCCGGTAGAAGATCCTCAAACGGCACGTCAACCGCCAAACCGAGTTGTGAAAAAGCCGCCATTCTGAGCTAGCAGTCACAGTTCTGAGCTCACGTTGATCACCGTCGGTAGGGTGAGCCCATGAAGTTGTTTAGCAGGAGGCCCCCAGCAATGGACGTAGTCAGGATCGAGCTCGCTGACCTGATCGCATCCCTCTCTGCAGTGCTCCCGTCGCACGTGCCCATGACGCAGCGCCCTAATCCCTTGTGTCCTGAGGATGTTCTCCTTGAGTGGAGACCTGAAACCGCTGGCGCCAGCATTCTTGACATCGGCTGGGAAGCAAGCGGAGTCGACGTCCAGTTCGGCTTCTCTACTGGATACTTCGATCTGTTCGGGCCCGATACCGATCAAGCTTCCTCGGACGCTCGACTGAAAACACTGATCGAGCTGGCAGAAACAGTTGCGTTAGGGCGCATGGTCGCCTTCACCGAAACGGCAAATAATAGTCGCGTAGAAACGACTGTCTTTGGCTGCCGATCAGGTCCGCACCAGTACCGTTCTCACGAGTGAGCAAAGGAAGTCCCAGACATTTATAGGGCATTCACGCCCTGGTAGGTAGTAACCTGTGCCCGCTGAGGGATCCTTCTTCAAGACACCCAGTACCCTCCGGCGTAATCAATCGACGGAACATTCGGGGGTGAGCAATGAGGGGGCAATGTGAATTTCAGGTTCTTCAAACGTGGGCAACCGATCAAAGTGGCAAACGTACCAGCCCACGAACCCGGGATCCCAGATCATGGTCGTGCGGCCTTTAGCGAGATCATTGCCCGTGCTCAGCAACTATTCGGTGCCGCGGTTGAGACCGGATCGCTCACGGTAGGGGCCGGACACCTACCGTGGCTCACGGTGGGTGCCCTGTCCATCGCGGGTGAACAATGGATTGTGGTCGACGTCAAAAAGCATTCCGACTCACTGCATCCAATCAGATTGGAACTAGATTGGGAGGACGGCGTGAAGGAAGCGATTGCGGTCCTTGAGGTGTACCAGTACCGCAAGCTCCTCGCGCCAACTCCCGGCGATGTTCTAACTGCCAGGGTGATCGCACTGGTAGGTGATGCCGGCAACGTAACCATGTCTATGATCCAGGAAGAGTTCTCCCACGTCATCGCTGTGCGCCCTCACCGGGAAGGTGCCGTGCCATTCAACCTCAGCGTCACCACCGGCTTCGTCGTTGTCCTAGAGGGATCAAGACTTGGGTGGTGGACCTTTGGCGGGGACTACGACAATGACGGCGTGAGCGAAGCCTTCGAAGTGGTGGAACACCTGGTCCTTCATGGCGGCACCATTCATAGCACTCGGCACAGTTCCAAACTGCTCGACTCAGACGGCATCACCGTAAGTGGACCCCACAGAGACGGTGTGCGGACGCGCCATACCCAAACCGCCGAATACCTGCCCTATCGAGCTCAATAGATTCCTAACCAATTACCCCTGGCCCTCCCGTAAAGGATCACTGAATAGGACGACAGGACCGCCAACTAAAGCTGCGATTAACCACCATTCCTGGCTAACGGTCACAGCCAGGGTCAGCACCCTGGATCAGAACGCTGACCTGCAGCACGCGGCGTTGAAGGCCGCGTGCTGCAGCCGAATTTTCACCGACCATGGCGTGAGCGGCACGATGGCTAGCCGGCCCGAGTTGGACAAGCTGCTCAATCATCTGCGGGACGGTGATGAGGTCGTGGTGTGGAAGCTGGACCGGTTAGGCCGCAATACTCGCAACCTGCTGGCCCTGATCGATGACTTGGAACACCGGGGTGTACATTTCCACAGCCTCCCTGAGGGAATCAGCACCACCGGGTCGATGGGCAGGGCCATACTCACTGTTATGTCCGCGTTCGCGCAGCTCGAACGCGACCAGCTGGCCGAGAGAACCAAGGCAGGCATGGCCGCGGCCGCCGAACACGGACGGAAAGCAGGGCGGCAGGAAAACACTGCCGCTCATGCGAACGTCAAACGCGCCCACGACCTCAAAGCCCAGGGCCTCGCCCCGGCCGACATCGGGAAGATCATCGGTGCCAGCCGCGCCACCGTGTACCGCTACCGCAGCTTGGAAACCAACCACCCGTCCTGATAGAGAACGAGCAATAGTCCCGTCTAAGTAACGAGGTTCAGCCTGTTGTTGATCGCTGGCCTTCAGTGTTGCTGCGCAGGATGCAAAACTCATTACCCTCAGGATCAGCGAGCACTACCCACCCTGTTCCATCCGGGTGACGTCTATCATCGACTTCACGGGCTCCCAACCCCAGCAACCGTTCCAGTTCCTCATCACGGCTGCCTTCAACTGGTCTCAGATCTAAATGCAGGCGGTTCTTGACCTGCTTGGCATCCGGAACCTCGATGAATAGCAGTTGCTGAGTGCCGTCCTTCGAGAAAATTGGGCACTCCTCATCGCCCGGCCCATTCGGGTCGTCGGGGTCCTCGTGAAAATCGAGCACCCGAGACCAGAACACTGACTGGGTGAAAGCGTTGAGACTGTCAAAGGATGTGTGGGAGATGAAAGCCGTCATGGTGGCCAGCTTAGGTACGGAACCCACCGTTACCGGGCAACTAGGTGGCCGGTAGATGGGATTTTCTTGGTTCAGGTTTTAGGTAAAGGCGTCCGCTCTCTTGTTTCTTTTGGCAGGACGATTATGAGAGCAGGAATAATGATTGCGTACAGCAGCCCGATCGTGACGAAGCCGAACTGAATATCAAGATCACCGATAGCGATGACGAGAACGTAGGCTCCAGCCGCCCCCATTTTCCCCACGATTGACCATGCTGCGTACACACGAGCCAGCCACCGATCGGTGACTACTGAAGCGACTCTTGAGTCGCTAACGACGTCCTCCGGCCCGAAAGCAATCCCCCAGAGAAACCATGCGGCCGCGAATATCTCCCATCTGGGGATTGAAACACTCACCATCGTGATCAGGCCGAAGGCTACGGCGGAAAAGATAAGAATACTTTTAAGGCGGACGTTGACCCATGTACCGATGCCTGCCAGCCAAAGACCGAGAAGAGCCCCGACGCTGTAAGCGGCCAGAGCGTATCCATAAGCACCGGCTGGGGCGTCGGGTAGATTGGCTAGGTATGGCACAGCTAGAACAGTTGCGACGGCGACCAAGAAGGACGCGCCGGCTGACGACACGAACGCCATCGACACTTCCGGTGGTAGTTGGCCTTTGTAGCTTCCCAATCTCGAAGCGCCCCCAAGCCCACCATTCTGTGGAGCTACCTTCCGGGGACCTGACATCATATGGCCCTTGCCGGGCGCGAGCCGTTTGAAGCCTAGAAGGGCCAGGGCGACCACGAATGTCAGAACATTGATCCCTAACGCGAGGGTTAGACCGCCGAGACCGAACAGCAGACCACCGATCGCGGGCCCCACCATCTGCGAAACAGTTTTGCCTGTTTTTCGTGCTGCTGCCAACGACTGCAAGTCATGTCTGTAGGCGGTCCGGAGCGCGGATTCAGCCGCCGGGTTATCAAACGAACCCGCTGCACCCACGAGCACGCCGAGAACGGTGAAGGCGACTGTATTGGCCTCAGATAAAGGAATGAGTGCCGCTACTAAGACGGCGCGGACCATGTAGCTTCCTAGCAGAAGAACCCGTCGATCCACGAAATCCGCGATGGTTCCGCCTACCGCGGCGAACAATGAACCGAAAAGCATTCGCCCTAGGAACGTCGAGGCTAAGGCAACAACACTGTCGCTGACCGCATACACACCCAGCGGGACAACGACTGCTGTTATGCCATCACCCAGTTCCGACGTGAGAAATGCCGCCAGAAGCCGGCGACTTCGCTGATCCGTAAAGGGGCGGATCAGCTGCCTTGTTCCTTCCCATCTGCTTGTCATAGCTTCACGCACTGAGGTAAACGTGGGCCGACCCCGCAGGCCGCTCTTGTACTTATATTCATCCCCATAGCAATCATTGTCGAAACCTATGCGCTCAAGTGGACTTGAGCGCAACCGGTATCCGCCGTAGCTTTGCTACATGACTCCAGCAGCGCGCCAATACCTAGAAATTGGCAAAGTTGCCGCGCGATCGGGGTTCGCGGTGTCAGCCATCCGCCACTATGAAGATCTCGGTCTTGTTCGTAGCGCCGGCCGGAGCGGGCATCAACGAGTCTTCGACCGCAGCGTGTTGCGTCGTCTAGCCTTTATCGCCGCAGCCCGAAACGTCGGACTAAGTCTGGCTGAGATCCACAAAAGCCTTGAAGACATCCCCCTCGATACAGCCCCGACCCCTGCCGACTGGCACCGGATCAGCACCCCATGGAAGATGAAAGTTGACGCCAGGATCCGTGAATTGAACACCTTACGACAGTCTCTCGACGACTGCATTGGATGCGGATGCCTGTCGATGAAAACTTGCGCAATGCTAAACCCTCAAGACGAAGCTGCCGCCGAAGGTTCAGGCTCACGGTGGGTCAACGCCGCACTGAAGGAATAATGGGCCCGCCCTCCAAAGACCCCACCCTCGCATAAAGCGCCGTCAAGAACCGATCAATTCGCACGTCGTCTCATCTTTCGGCGTCGCGAAATCCATCGTTTACGGGCGTTGGTTGGTGATCCACGTATGGTTTCACCATGATGTTCGAAACGAGCAGGTTATATGCGCGTCATTTCAAGGACGACGACCTTGACGAATTTGCCGCGCTCTGTGCAGATTCCGAAGTCATGCGGTTCGTTGGCGACGGCCCGATACTGACACGGGATGAAGTTGCTCACTGGATTGAGGTGTGCCAGGAAAAGTACGCGAAGCGCGGCTATGGTACGTCGGCGATTCTCGAGCAAAAGACTGGCGACTTCATCGGGTACTGCGGTGTGGTTAGGGCCCCGGATCGGTCCTTCGATGAACTGATTTACGTCCTCCGCCGAGAATCTTGGGGGAAAGGGTACGCTACCGAAATCGGTCAAGCGATGCTCAGCTACGTTTTCAGCGTCTCCCGCCTCGACTCAATTTCCGCAACGATCGATCCAGGTAGTGAGCCGTCCAAGCAGGTGGCAACCAAACTTGCAATGGCAGAATCTTTCACTGCCGATAGTTCCGTGAGCTACTGGTCTGTTCGACGACCGGGAGATGTGGCGCCGACTCAGAATTCCTAGCGCACTTCACCATTTGACGATGATCAGAAGGGACGTAGGCCTAATGGACTTCACCGTGAAAACAGCGGATGTCAACGAACTTGAGCATATTGGTCGCGTTTTGGGGCAGTGGCAACACGACGGAGGGCCGCTACATCTGCATCCGGGCGATCTGGGCTGGTACTCGCTCCGCGGAGTTACCGCCACCGCTGCAGCGATACGGGTGTGGTCCGATAATGACGTGATCGCAGCAATCGCGCTGCTCGACGGCCCCGGGCTGCTGCGGTTCGCGATGGACCCGAAGCGGCATCAGGACGAAACTCTCGCTCGTCGCATCGCCTCAACTGTCAGTGACCCCTCCGGTGGCGTAATTGAAGCTGGAATTGTGACTATCGAGGCACGCGGGACGCGAGCCCTTGGAGCACAACTCACAAAGGAGGGATGGGCGCCCGACGAACCTTGGACGCCTCTCCACCGTGATCTGGCAGAGCCGGTCGAGGATCTAGGTCTGCACATTGAAACTGTCGAACCACGTATGACAGAGGAGTGGGTGTCCGTTACTGGTCAGCCTTTCGGGGGACGCCCATCCCGGATGAGCAGCTTCATCGTCTCGTGGCTGGATGGCAAGCAGCGACTGAAGGGCCGTTCGGTCAATCCGCCCGGATCCTGTCGCTCCGCGATGACGACAAAAGGGCGGTAGCCGTTGCCGCAGTCTGGTCCTCTGGAACAGGGCGTCCAGGCCTGATTGAGCCTATGGGAGTACATCGGGGATACCGAGGCCGCGGCTACGGCACACTCATGACACGCGCGGCCGCAGCCTCGCTTCGCGACATGGGTTCATCAAGTGCAACGGTCTGTGCCGAAAGTGCCAACGTTGGGGCAGTCTCAACGTATCTAGCAGCCGGGTTCGTTGCCGGCCCCGAGACTACCGATTGGCGTCGCAACATCTGATGTATCGAAAATGATCGTTACCGGACGATGCTCCAGCTATGTCCGTTGAGTGTGATCGAGGTGCCAGGCTGTGCGTTCCACGATGGTGAATCCGAGTCTGGCGAGGTTTCGGATACTTGGCGTTCCGGGAGCTGCGGTGGCCGTCACTAGTGGGATCTCAAGAGCTCTTACCAGTTGAAGTCTGTGGGTCAGGAGTGCAGTTTGAGCTCCGCTGCCTCGCGCGTTCGAAAGGGTGGATGCGCCGCCAAGGACCGCCCCCGTAGGGTGCAATGACATAGCAGCCGCGGCGAGGGGCTGGTTGTTGCGGGAGCCAATAAAACCACGGACCATTGGGTGGGCGTGTTCCGCCCGGATCAACGCTCCGACCTCGCTTGACGCGGCGTACCCGCCGTCAAGAAGCGCGAGGAAGAGTTTCGCATCCCCTTGGGTGGAGACCTCCATGATTTGCCACTCGTCAGTTTCGGAGCCGTCCGACCGTGTGCTCGTTCGCGGGCGCAGGTAGGCGATCGGCCTGATGGGCGCCGGACTGTATCCGTCCCTCAGCAGCCGGTCAACGAGGCTTTGCGATGGCGTGGTTGCGACAAGAGTTGGGTGGTGTTGGGTCGGGAACTGTCTGAGTACGCCAGGCAGCGCCTCAAACGACTTTTCGTTCAGGCCTTCGATTGTGTTGAGGAATCCATACCCTTCGGCGGTTGCCATGCTGGCCCGCAGCCCGTCGTGCAAAAAGGACTCGAACCGACCCGGCAGACCCGTGGCCCCTGCTGCAGCGAGAGATAGCGATTTTCGCTGAAATATAGCCAGCTCCGCAGCTTGAATAGGCCCCTCGACGGTATCCGGCATAAGCGAAGCATAACTTCAACTGATCAACTATCTGGCTGCAATTGTTAGGGCTCACCGTCCCACATGCCGATCACTGAACAGGACGACAGGACCGCCAACTGAAGCTGCGATTAACCGCCATTCCTGGCTAACCGTCACAGACATGATGCAATGAACTAATGGAGAACCCCAGCCAACGCCGTGATGCACTCATCGCAGCGATCACCCTTGTCTGCGGTCTGCTGCTGATCGGGCTGGGCCTCACCGAAGTCTGGGGCAACCAGACGGGGCTAATGGAGCTCACCGGAGACGACCGCTGGTGGTTCGCACTCCCACTCGCCATCGCCTGCGTTGCCCTCGTCTACAAACGGCGTGCCCCCGTGGCCGCACTTGCCGTCGGATTTCTGATGCTCGCCGTCGACCTTCTGCTCGGTGGCAGCATCGCCATTCTGCTGCCCTTCTTCGACCTCCTCTATACGGCGGCGCTGATCTGCTCCGCGCGGGTGCGCCGTGCGCTGTGGGTTATTGGCGGCGTGTTTGTCGCCGCGCCGATGATCTATGGACTCGCCGAGACCGCTGACCTCCGTCTCACCGTGCTCATCGGCCTGCAGCAGTCAGTCATGTTCATCTGCCCGTTGTGGTGGGCGATGGATGTGCGGCGGAAAACCGAACTGGCGACGGTCGCCGCCGCCCGGGCCGACGCCGTCGAGCGACTCTCCCTGGCCGGCCGACAGCACGCTATCCGGCAGGAAAGGGATTCCCTCGCCCGGGACCTGCACGACGTCGTCGCCTCCCACCTCTCGGCGATCGCCCTGCACTCGGGCGGCGCGCTGGCGACCCCGCCCGACGAGGCGAAGGATCGCGCTGCGCTGGTCCAGGTGCGACGATCAGCACTCGAATCCATGGAGGATATGCGCACCATGATCACGCTGCTTCGCGCCCCCGACTCAGAGGAGATCGAACCGGTGCCCGACGGCGGCACCACCCACTTGCCACGGCTTACCCACCTGCAGCCGCTGTTGGACCAGGCTCAGGCGAACGGACTGTCGGTCACCGCCACCGACCGGCTGTCGGCCCTTCCGACCGAACGGCCCGGCGCAGCGACCGAGCTGGTGGGCTACCGAATTGTGCAGGAAGCGCTCACCAACGCGGCAAAGCACGCCCCCGGGAGCGACGTGCTCTTGGAAGTGCTGCCCGGTGAAGGCGGCGGTGACGTGAATATCAGGATCAGCAACCCGTACCCGGAAAGTGCAACCCCAGGCCAAGACCACGGAACGCCGCGCGGTCTCGGCCTGGGATTGATCTCCATGAAGGAGCGAGCAGCCTCAATCGGAGGGGTGGTATCCAGCAGCAGCATCGACAACCACTGGACCGTGACGGCGACCCTCCCGCTGACCGCGACCGGAACACGGGTTCTGCCATGACCCCGACGATGACCCCGCCTATGACCAGGGGACAGGAACAAGCACCCATCCGGGTGCTGATCGTCGACGACCACTCGGCGATCAGGGCTGGCATGAGGTTCATCCTCGAATCGTCTCCGGGCATCGAAGTGGTGGGTGAAGCCTCCGACGGGCAGGCGGCGCTCACCAATGCAACCGCGTTGCAGCCCGACGTCGTGCTGATGGATGTCAGGATGCCAGGAATGGATGGGATTGCGGCGACGCAGGCCATCGTCGCCGCAGGACTGGCGCAGGTCCTCATCCTCACCACCTTCGACGTCGATGAGTACATTTTCGGTGCCCTCCGGTCCGGCGCGGCCGGGTTTCTGCTGAAGACGGCCGAACCGGCAGCGCTCCTCGATGCCGTCCGACGAGTGGCGGCGGGGGACGCGGTCATTGCCCCGGAAGCCACCCGTCGGCTGTTGGAAGCGTATGTTTCCCTCGATCGGGAAGCGGCACGGAACGCCGCGGACCGCCTCAAGTCAGCCGCAACCGGCGTCGTCCAGCACAGCGGAGAGGCTATCGTCCCGGGGGATCAGCTGACCGAGCGGGAGACCGAGGTCCTGGGTTTGATCGCCGAAGGGCTCTCCAACCGAGACATTGCGGCGCGGCTGAGCATTTCCTCCGGAACCACGAAAACCCACGTGTCGCGGGTGCTGACCAAGCTTGGCTGCAGGTCACGCACGCAGGCCGCGATCATTGCCCGTGAGGACCGTCTGGTCTGACGCCGACGCGGCGAGCGCAGTGCACTGCTCACTGTATGCTTCGGTCACCATCACAATCCTGGGGGAACCACTTGAACAATGCGTCGCTGCCGCCTGCCTCAAACACGCCGCCTCCTTCCGCGCCGCCGACGGGTAAACCGAAAATCAGGGTCTCGACGGCAATGGCAGCGGGTGCCTGCCTCTTCCTGATGGTGCTCGGATTCCTGAGTAGCGGACTCAGCGGCGCAGTGATCATGGCAGGTCTGGCGGCGTTCGTCACCGGTCTCTATGTGGTGGTGACGAATCGGCCGTCGTGGGCCGGCATTGCCGGCCGCAAAATGGGCTCCATCACCATGGGTGCAGCGCTGGTCGTTCTTCTCGCGGGAGGCCTACTGGCCCCGCCGAGCGACACCACCGCCCCCGCAGCCGTCGCCGAAGAGACCACCCCCGCCCCAGCCACGTCCACGACGCCTGCTCCGACGCCGTCGCCCACTCCGAGCAAGACGCCGACGGCCACGCCATCCCCGACGCCCAGCCCGGATGTTGCACCGCTCGACAGCGCCGACGTGGTTGTCGCGGACGGCGACCCGAGCGCACCCGAAGGCCAGCCCGAGTACGGCACTCGTGCCCTCGAACTACTGGATACCCTCGTCGTGAAGGGCAGGGCGCCAAAAACCGGGTACGACCGTGACCAGTTCGGTCAGGCATGGGCCGACGTCGACCGCAATGGCTGCGACACCCGCAACGACATGCTCAACAGGGACCTGACAGTGATCGTTCACGCCAATTCGGTGCCGTGCAAGGTCCAGTCGGGCGTCCTCGACGACCCCTACACCGGTACCACCATCAACTTCCTGCGGGGCCGGTCCACCAGCATCGAGGTCCAGATCGACCACGTGGTGGCCCTGTCCGATGCCTGGCAGAAGGGTGCCCAGCAGCTCAGCGCCGACCAGCGGCTTGCCTTCGCCAACGACCCGCTGAATCTCCAGGCCACCGACGGACCCACCAACTCTCAAAAGGGAGCGGGCGACGCCGCCACCTGGCTGCCGCCCAACCAGTCGTTCCGCTGCGAGTATGTGGCCCGGCAGATCTCGGTGAAAGCCACCTATGCCCTCTGGGTCACCCAGGCCGAGCGCGACGCCATGGCACGAATTCTCGGCAACTGCTCGGATATGCTGGCGCCAACCAACCAGACGTCGCCCGAACCGGTCCCTGAACCAGCTCCAGCTCCGGCACCCGCACCTGCACCTGCTCCGGCCCCTGCACCAGAACCCGCTCCCGCTCCTGAACCAGTTCCCGTCCCAGCCCCTGCGGCCTACTACGAAAACTGCACGGCCGCCCGGAATGCCGGAGCTGCGCCGGTATACGCCGGGCAGCCCGGCTATGGCACCCATCTGGATCGTGACGGCGACGGGGTGGGCTGCGAATAGCGGTTGGATTGTTAACTAACGCGGTCGGTGTAAGCGCCGAAGCACCTACACCGACCGCGGTGTTTTTAGAGGACTAACGTCGCCTGGAAATGGCGAACCCTATGCCTGTGTGGCAGCCCGGCGCACCACATAGACGCCACCGACAGCCAGAGCGAGCACAAGGCCGCCGCCCAGCGCGATAGCGCCCAGGTCAACGCCCGACGCCTGGGCAACGCCGGTGTCGGCGCCGCCTACGGGCATCTGTGCCACCTGTGCAGGCTCCACCACGGGAGGAGCCTCGACTACTGGTGGCTCGACGGGAGGCGCGACCTCTTCTGGCGGAGCGTTTTCGGCAACGATTCCTGCCACGATCGATTCGTCGTACACAATCGAACGGTCGTCGTCGCAACCGAAACCATCATTGTTGCGGTCGAGCCTCGGGTGGTAACCAGGTGTGTCGATTGGAATGTTGTGGACGCCTACTGCGGCCGCAGCATCGCAGTTTTCGAAGGGAAGTGCTACTGCCAGGGCAGGCGTTGCCGACAATGCAGTGAATCCTACTGCTGCCGCAAAGGCGAGACCCGTTGTGCGCTTATTCAATGTAACCCCCAGTTGATGTGACGCCGCCCACAATGCTGTCGGCAGCCCGCCAAGCATAGCCGTCGATTCGCAGCCGGCTTACCACGAGAGGGCCACCGCGTAAGATCCAGCTATGGACAACGCCTCCGCCGCCGCCGATCACGCCGCAACCAACTCCGCAGCACACGGCGCCGATCCTCAGCTGGTCACGCTTGCCGACATCCGGGTCGCCGCCGACCGGATCCAGGACCTGGTGCTGCGTACCCCGATTGTTGCGCTGCCGCACCCGGACCGACCATCCGATGTGCTGCACCTGAAAGCCGAATCCCTGCAGCCGACCGGTGCCTTCAAGCTCCGCGGCGCCTACAACACCATCTCCCAGGTACTCGATGAGTCCCGCGAACGTGGCATCATCGCGCAATCCTCGGGCAACCACGCCCGGGCCGTCGCCTGGCTGGCCAAACGTCTCGACCTGCGCGCCGTCATCGTGATGCCCGACGCCGCCCCACCGACCAAGGTGGCAGCCGTTCGCGCGCTCGGCGCCGAAGTGGTGCTCGTGCCGGCCTCCGAACGGGACAGCCGCACCCTGGAGCTCGCTGCCGAGCACGGTTATGTCGAGGTGCCGCCCTACGACGACGTCCGCATCATCGCCGGACAGGGCACGGTCGGGCTGGAGCTCATCGATCAACTGCCCGACGTCGACGTCGTCCTCGTCCCCATCTCGGGTGGCGGGCTGATTTCCGGAATCGCGACCGCCATCAAATCGCTGCGCCCCGAGGTGCAGGTGATCGGCGTCGAACCCGAACTCGCCGCCGACGCTGCCGAAAGCCTGCGCGAGCAGCGCCGCATCACCTGGGACACCACACTCACCTACCGCACGGTCGCGGACGGGCTCCGCACGCCAGCCGTCGGCGTCCACCCCTGGGAACACATCCGGCGCTACGTTGACGACCTCGTCACCGTCTCCGAGGAACAGATCCTCACCGCGGTGCGACACATCGCGGTGGAGGGGCGCCTCGTCGCGGAGCCATCGGGCGCCGTCGCCACCGCAGCCTGGATGCACGATCTGGCACCGCGCGGCGCAACGGTCGCCGCCATCGTCTCGGGTGGATCCGTCGATCCGGCCCTGATGGCGCGGGTGCTGGCCGGCTGATCCGCGCCGACCACCCTTCTACAGCCACCCACCGGCCCTGGCACGCTCGCCGCCGCCGCCGCAACAAGATTGCCAAAGAAACCGCGCGCTCGCTCAGCTCAGCTATTTACGGGATGAGGGAATTGGCTTAGGATCTATTCGATGGTTCAGCAGTGGGCCCGCCGGACAGCAGCATCTGTGGAGTACGCCCATGAACCACGCACTGCATACCCTCGTAAACGCCCAGCTCAACGGCGCCCAAAGGGATGGCTCACCGAATCATGTGCCGGATCTGGAGCTATGGTTCGAAGACGACCCCTACAGCGTCGATAATTCATTTGAGCCCTTACCCCTGGACCTGTCGGACCTGCCCAGGGCAGAGGTGTCCGCCCTGTGTGACCGGGCGTTCCAGGAAATGAATGAGGAGTTTCCACGTTTCGGCGCCACCGAGGACTACGAACGATTGCGCGGAGAGCTCGATCGCCGTTCCAAGGAACCGGCCAGAAAGGTGCTGTCGGATCTCGGATAGACGTCCAGTGGTGACAGCTATTCGCCCGAGATCTCACCGTTGACAATGGCGTCCGCGTACTTGCCGAGATCTGGCCCCGGTTTAAAATCGACGAACTGGGGCTGGAGCTTCTCGAAAAGAAACTTATAGACCTGGTCGCGGTCGCCGTCGCCCTGGGTGGAGGCCGCTTCTCTCACCGCTTCCTGGAGGGCTTTATCCGCATCCGACAGGATTTTCTCGCGGGCTTGATCGTTCCAGGAGACTTCACTGATGTTCACGGCACACTCCGATAGTAAGGCGACTTTGTACTATCGAAGGCTACAGGGTGGGACAGGTGTTGTCCCAAGAAGGGATGGGCTACTTGTGCGCTGCCTCGTCCCACAGCGTGCTCATTTCGGTCATGGCACGTTCCATAATGGCGAGCATTGAGTGGTGGGCATCGACCGGGTTGCGGCGCTGGATGGCGCTGGCGACGTCGACGTGAAGCTGCAGTGCCTCGTCGTGCGGGTGCTCGGGCATCAGGCTGTAGTGGGTTCGCCCGGTCAGAACCTCGGCGACGAGGGAGTTAAGCTTCCCGAACATTTCGTTCCCCGAGCTCGACAGCACCAGCCGGTGGAACTGGATGTCGAGGGCCAGGAACAGTTCAGTGTCGCCATCCTGCCCGGCGGCCCACAGCTTTCCGGCCAGCCCCATGAGTTCACTGGCATCGGCCACCGGTGCCCGGAGTGCCGCCAGCCGCGCGGCCTGCGGTTCCACTGCCGTGCGCAACTCGGTTAAGGAGCGGAGCTGGGCAACCCGCCCCGGGGAGGCGAGGCGCCACCTGATGACCTGGCGGTCGTAGAGGTTCCATTCGGTGGCGGGCAGCACCTGGACGCCCACCCGCCGTCGTGATTCGACCATTCCCATCGAAGCCAGGACGCGCAGCACCTCGCGGATGACCGAGCGGGAGACGCCGTAACGCTCCTCAAGCTCCTCGATCCTCATCACTGACCCGGCGGCCCATTCGCCGGCACCGATCGCCAGCCCCATCTGGTCAACCACTGACGCGTGCAGGCCCGAGGGCATGACACCGGGGGAATGGGGGTCGATTGGCTGCATGAAGTGAAGCGTACCAAGAGCATCCCATTCAACTAACAAGGTTGCATAAGTATTATCTTTGTCGTTACTGTCGTGCTAATTAGCAGATGTAAACCCTGCCCACCCAGAGGTACACCATTTCCGGCCTCACCACTGGCGCGACCAAAGGATAGACCATGGCAGTCTCTGAAAACCCGCCGATCGTGGTGATGGGGGTCCAGGGTTCTGGCAAAAGCACCATCGGGTCGCTACTCGCTGAGCGTCTCGGCATCGCCTTCATCGACGGCGATGACCTGCACCCGGTGGACAACAAGACACTGATGGCTGCAGGGACGCCCCTCACCGACGATAACCGGCTGCCCTGGCTACACACCGTCGGTGAAGTGCTCGCCCAAGGCCGGAAAACCGGCGTCGTCGTCGCCTGCTCGGCTCTCAAACTCGCGTACCGGGACCTGCTCCGCGGCCACGTCCCAGAACTGGTGGTGGTGCACCCGCACGGCACCATTGAACTGGTGGCCGCACGAATCTCCGCAAGGGAACACGAGTACATGCCACCGTCGCTGCTTGCGTCCCAGTACGAGAGCCTGCAGACCCTGGGCGACGACGAACGGGGCATGACCGTCGACCTGTCCCTTTCACCACAGGCAATGGTCGACCACATTGTCGCCTACCTCTCCGAAAGAAAGTACTGAGGGGTTCCGTCCCGGATCGCCACCGGTCTAGGCGGGGTGCGCTGCTCGCAGCTCGCGCATACTGAGCGCCCCGCACTGTTCGAGGGATGGCAGGAGTCCGATCACGCCATCCAGGTCCTGATGCTTCAGTCTTGTTTTCAGCACGCCCGCCAGTGCGGCGAGCTGGAGAAGCCCCAACATTGCGCTGGAGCTCTCGATACTGAGGATGACATCCATCAGGAGGCGCTCATCCCGCTCTTCGGCGGCTCGACTGAGTCGATAGAAACGCTGATCCCACATGCCGATGGAAATCTGGACAAAGGCGTTGCAGGCTTCAGGGTTCTCAAGCTCGCGTTCCAGGTCCTTGAGGGTCTGCGTGGAAAAGAGAGGCAGAGATTCGATGGCGTAGTCGATCATGGTGTCCTGTTCTTCCCGTGGGACTTCAGGCTAGAAGGACACAGCGGCGATGTAACGAGTGCCGACTACTCGATTGTGGGCTGGCAGTACGTGACCGACCAGCCGTTTCCTACCCGTCATCTGCGCAGACTGGATCGTCGAGACGTCGGGTATTTACCAGACTACCGTTGGCCCATAGGATCAGATCAGAGACCTAGCTGGGCGCCCAAAAACTTCTTTCTGCGTGCACACCAGATTATGGGGGGATGAATGAAGAAATCTCGGAAAGTCGACCGAGCGGTTGCGGACCAGACCGACCCACCGGCGGTCTCTGCCAGCGCACCCAAAAGAAAATCGGCGAGCTGGCCTAACCGTCGTCGACCAGGTACTCAGAATCGGACAACGGATGCGAACGGTGAGCTACGCCGCCTCGCGGCCCGGCGCTGGGATTCGCTGACCAAACTCGGGCGCCGTCAGCAACCCGAGCCACCCCAGCAACCCGAGCCGCCCCAGCAACCCGACGGACCGGGCCACACCAACGGCTAGCCTGCCAGTTCGGCGAACACCTCGCCCGGGTGGTGCCGTGCACCGGAATTGCCCCACTGCAGGGTTAGCGCCGACCCCGCGGCCAGGACGGCGTCGACCACGGGCAGGCCGTACCGTCTCCGTAGTTCCGCGGAGACACCCATGCTGGTCAGCCCTGTGCAGGCCTGCAGGATGACGTCGGCTCCCTCATCAACCAACCGCTCCGCAGCGAGATAGGTCTCGTGGACCCCTGACGGGGTGAGGAGATCCTGGGTGTGGGTGACGCCGTCGGGCGCCTGAACCGAATGCAACTGCCCGCCCAGCACCCGGGTCACGGCGTGCGGCGGCTCTGTGCTGAGCGCGAGCACACCAATCCGAGAGCCCAGAGCGAGCGCAGCTGCAGCCCCCGCGGAGCCGGCGCCCACCACCGGAATATCAACGAGGCTGCGTACCTCCTCCAGCCCAGGGTCGGATGAACAACTGATCATGATGCCGTCAACGTGGGGTGCCAGATCTGCTGCGACTGCCATGACCTTGGGGGACGCGAGGTCATGAGTCAGCTGGTTGTGGACGCCTTCCGGCTGGTCGTGGACCGCTCGCGAAACAACTTCCACCCCGAACGCGGCGCGGACCGCTTGGCCGTGGATGTTCAACAGTCGTGGATCTCTCGAAGTGAGAACCCTGATTAGGCCGATGCGTGTCATTGATTCCTCGATGGAAGGCCGGTTGGGTCAGTTCAATAGTGACAGCGGCGGATTAACGCGAGGTTTCGCCGGGGTTATCAACTAAAGACCCGTGGACAATGCCGCTTTCAAAGGCATGGACGGCGAACTGGGAATGCGACATAATCCCTTCAACTCCTGCCAATAGTTTCGCCCCTCAATGCCTTGTGGAAGGAACGAGCATGGAGCAGATGGTGGTTACCGGGGCTGGTCCGGTCGGATGGACGGTGGCCGAGCTGCTCGCTGGCGCCGGTCACCGGGTGCGGATCCTGACCAGGAATGGCACCGGCCCTGAATCGCAGCTGATTCAGCGGCAGCCGGTGGACGTGTCGGACCCGGCGGCGGTGACCAAAGCCGTCGAGGGGGCGTCCGCAGTCTTCCACTGCATTCACGCCGCCTACAACGCGGACGCCTGGCGGCGGGAGCTGCCCCAGTCCGAGCAAAACATCCTGGACGCTGCAGGACGCGAGGGTGCCGTCGTCGTCTTTCCCGAAAGCCTCTACTCCTACAGCACACCGGAACAGGTGATGACCGAAGCCGGCCCCCGCGAGGCCACGGGAGGTAAGCGCGGCGTCCGTACCGACCTGTTGAAGGCGCGGGAGGCATCAGCGACCCCCACAGTGAGCGTTGTTTCGGCGGATTTTTTTGGTCCCCGGGTGCTGCAGTCCCACATGGGTGAGCGGGTGGTGCCTCGGGTGATTGCGGGACGGCGAATCAGCGTGATCGGGAGCGCAGACACACCGCATTCCTTCACCTACGTCCCCGACCTCGCAGCCGCATTGATCGCCGCGGCCCGCGACGAGCGGGTGTGGGACACGGTGTTACACGCGCCGACACTCCGGGCGATCACCCAACGGCAACTCATCGCCGCCTTCGCCAAGGCCGCTGGCGTGCCGGCCCCCAACGTCGTCGCGGTTCCGGGCTGGTTTGTTCGGGTACTCGGACGGGTCCAGCCTCTGATGCGCGAGCTGACGGAACTGCTGTACCAGACGGAGCACCCCTTCATCATGGATTCCACAGCGTCGGAGCAGCGGTTGGAACTGACTCCCACCCCGTTGCCGGCAGCAGCGGAAGCAACGGTCAACTGGTGGCGGGACAGATCCGTGACCGGGCGACGTTAGCGGTGGTAGGCGCGTTTTCAGAGGAGTTTGTCCAACCGCCGACGGGCACTATCCACGGCGCGCTGCGCATCACGGACGGCGCGGCCCGCCGCTGACTGTTCCTGTTCGGCGTCGTCGATCTGTTGATCGAGCGACCCAAGGTCTGCCCTCAACTCGGTGAGACGGTGCTGCAGATCCTCGATCTCGACGGACAACACGGTGCGGCGTCCCTGGAACTTGTCGATCCTGCGTTCCGCGTCCCCGGCATCGTCGTCCGCCTCCGCCAGAGTGCGCTCGGCGTCCTCCAGCGCAATGCGCGCGCTGTCAACGCGCTCCTCGTCGGGATCGTTCTTTCCGGCCCTGGTCATCACGGGGGCGGCGGCCGGCTCGAACGGACCTCCCACAGCACCTTCGAGGTCGACGGCGTCCCAGCCGCTGGCGCTCAGGGCGCGCAGGAGCCGTCCGGTGGACACAGCGGCGGCCGCATCCGGGTCGGTCATGGCGGCACGGAACGTCTGTTCCACTTCGGCGGCAACGGTGGCGCTGGCACCGTGGCCGAGTTCTTCCGCGAGCGCCAGAATCTCTTTGCCCAGCCCGTTAAGCAGCCGCTGACGCTGCTGCCCGAGGTCCTTCATCCGTTTCTGGTCGAGCTTTTCCTGGGCATCCCGCAGCGCCACCCCCAACTCAAGCGCCTCATCAACGGCGTCCCGGCGGTACTTTACGAGCATGTTGACCAGCCATGCTGCCGTTGACGGTTTGGGGAGCCGCCTGATCTGAGCAGATAGCAGTTTGTCGTCTGCGCTCCTTGCCCGCGCGTTACGGTCGGCGGTGAATTCTTCGAGGGGGAGGGCATACAGCTGAGCCGCAGCCTCGGTCAGGGGGTGTTCGGATCGCTTCCGATCGCTCACGGTGTCCTTCCTCAGCGAGGGTGGGTCTGGGTTCAATCTAACTGTGGTGATCTAGCTCTCATAATTGCCGTTACCATTCCTGTAGAGGAATTGATCTGGGGACACGGATCGCCCACCGTAAGACTGGGCCACCAATCGTTCATTGGTGTGCGACGTCGGCGTAACGAAGCACACTAGGGGATGAGTTGAATGGCGCTGAAGTGGGGGCCCCGGTTTAAGGGGGATGGGTTGCCGGAGTCGCTCTTCGCGCAGGCACACGCGGCCATGTCGGAGATCTCACTGATCACGGACTCACGTCAGAACATCCTTCACGTCTCGGAGTCCTTCACGGCAATCACCGGGCATCGCCCCGACGAGGTGATGGGCAGAAACTGCCGATTGCTGCAGGGGCCGGGCTCCGATCCCGAGACGAAGCGTGCCATGCGGACGGCATTGGCCGCCGGAGAGGCTTTCCGCGGAGAAATCCTCAATTACCGCAAGGACGGGTCAGCGTTCTGGAACGACCTGAGCATTGCGCCACTGCACGACGCCGCGGGGCGACTCACGCACTATGTCAGCGTCCAACGGGACATCAATACGCGGATGGCCCTGCACGAGCAGTTGCGCTTCCAGGCGCTGCACGACCCGGTGACCGGGCTGCCAAACCGGGTGGCGCTCGCCGAACGACTCACCGAGATCTTCTCAGTTGGCGATCACGATGAGGTCACCGCGGCCGTGGGCATGATCGACCTTGACGACTTCCGAGCCGTCAACAACGCTTTCGGGCACGAAGCCGGTGATCTCCTCCTGAAGGAGTGGGCGGCCCGGATGCAAGCCAACCTGCGCGACGGCGATTTCCTGGGGCGGATGGGTGGCGACGAATTCATCCTCGTGATCAACAACATCAACCGGTCCACGGCCCCGACCGTGCTCGCTGGCATCCTGGACCTGCTTCATACAGCGGTGGAACGGCCCTTCCTGGCCTCCGGGAAAAGTGTCCGAGTGGGTATGAGCATGGGGCTGGCCCTGTATCCCCGCGACGGCTGTGACATGGCGTCCCTGCTGCGGAATGCTGATGATGCGCTGTATCAATCGAAGAAGACCAAGACCAACCGTGACCGTTGGTGGGCGCTGTCCACGATCGAGCCGACCGCCGAGGCGGGGACCGATCTGGCGTATCTTCGCGCGGGGGTTGCGGGCGCCGTCGCCCGGCCGGATAGCAGCGTCGTCGACAGCTACCGGGAGCGGCTGCGCTCTGGTGGGCTGGAGGCGTACATGCAGCCAGTGATTGATCTCCGCGACGGATCGGTTCACTTGTTCGAGGCGCTGGCCCGTCTGCGGATGACCGACGGGCGCCTCGTGTCGCCGGGAGATTTCCTCCCCTATCTGACGGAGGCCGAGCTGGACCTCCTGTTTGTCGGGATGCTTGATCAGGCGCTCGGCTGGGTCGCCACCTGGGATGCGGAAGGACTGCGGGCAAACATTTCGGTAAACCTCCCGCCGAGCACGCTCCTGAACCCGGACTGTCTCTCTCTGGTGCGTGACGCGCTGCAGCGCCACAACATCGCCCCGGACCGCTTGGGTCTCGAGTTGCTTGAATCCCAGACCCTCCAGTGGGAAATCCAGCGGGACGCACTGGATCAGCTGGTGGGGCTTGGCGTGGGGCTTGCCATGGATGACCTCGGTGCCGGTTACAGCAGCCTGAAACGGCTGTCGGTGCTCCCCTTCAACGCGATCAAGCTTGATCGTGAGCTACTCACCGAGATCCGCAGGAAGCCTGTGGAGACGCTGAGCATGATTGCGTCGCTTATCCAGATGGGCCGTGATTTTGAAATGAACGTCGCCATCGAGGGGTTGGAGGATCTCGGGATCACCGAGGCCGCCGTCGTCCTCGGCGCCCCGCTAGGGCAGGGGTACTACCTCACCCGGCCGCTGCCCGCTGCGGAGGCTGCCGGTTGGGCGGGCGGTTTCACCCTCGATGTGCAGCCGAATGCGCCGCGAACTTATCTGGGCGGGTTGGCCTACCACTGGCAGTTCGCCCGGCTGGGTGCGCCGCATCCGCGTCCGCTGACGACCTGCCCGCTTACGGGACTGCTCGATGACAGTCCGGCCAGCGAGGACGTGATGCGCTGGCACGCTCTGCAACACGATCCTGATGCAACCCACCCGTCGGCGGGCCGCATGCTGGTGGACTGGCTGGTGCAGCAGATCCGACATAAAGGAGCGGTCACCGGTGGGGCTTTCACCCCGGTGTAGCACCCACTTATATAGGAAGCGTGCTTAGTAGTTCGTGTAGGCTGACAGAGTAGCGACAGTAACTCTGCGCTATCCGAGTGTCTGGAGCGAGCGATGTCTGAAGAAAATTCCCCCCTCACCAACCCCCCAATTCCTGGTGCACCGTCAGTGGAGGCGCCGAGCCTGGCGGAGCCCGTGGAACCTCGCGAGCCGCTCCCGCCCAAACCCGATCAGGACGCACCCGAGACGGTGTCGCCCACCGGCACTCCCACCGGCGCCGCCAAGACCGTCAATTCGCAGAGCGGTCGGTTCCTCACCACTGCCCAGGGCACCCGGGTGGCCGATACCGATCACTCCCTCAAGGCGGGTCCCCGCGGGCCGGTCCTCCTCCAGGACCACCACCTGCGCGAAAAAATCACCCACTTCGACCACGAGCGCATCCCCGAGCGGGTCGTTCACGCCCGCGGCGCAGGAGCTCACGGAACTTTTGTGGCCAATGGTGCCGCAACAGGCGTCACGAAGGCCGGCTTCCTCGCCAAGGACGTCGAGACGCCGGTCTTCGTGCGATTTTCCACCGTGCTGGGCTCACGCGGTTCGGCTGACGCGGTGCGTGACACCCGCGGCTTCGCCACCAAGTTCTACACCGACGAGGGCACCTACGACCTTGTCGGCAATAACATTCCGGTGTTCTTCATTCAGGACTCGATCAAGTTTCCCGACGTCGTTCACGCCGCGAAGCCGCACCCGGACCGGGAGATCCCCCAGGCCCAAAGCGCCCACGACACGTTCTGGGATTTCGTCTCCCTGCATAGCGAAGCGCAGGCGCACACCATGTGGAACATGTCCGATCGTGGCATTCCGCGGTCGTACCGGACCATGGAAGGCTTCGGCGTCCACACCTTCCGGCTGCAGAACGCGGCAGGCGAAACCACGCTGGTGAAAATCCACTGGAAGCCCAAGCAGGGTGTTCATTCGCTGGTCTGGGAAGAAGCCCAGATTATCAACGGAATGGACCCCGACTTCCACCGCCGCGACCTCGCGGATTCGATTGAGGCCGGCGCCTTCCCGCAGTGGGACCTGGGCATCCAGACGTTCCCGGATACCGAAGACGAAATGTTCGAAGGCATCGACCTGCTGGACCCCACCAAGTTCGTCCCAGAAGAGTTGGCTCCCGTCCAGATCATCGGCACGATGACCCTGAACGCCAATCCGACCAACTACTTCGCTGAGACAGAGCAGATCGCCTTCCACCCGGGTCACCTGGTGCCGGGCATCGACGTCACAAACGATCCCCTGCTGCAGGGCCGGTTGTTCTCCTACATCGATACCCAGATCAGCCGTCTCGGTGGACCCAACTTCGCCCAGCTGCCGATCAACCGGCCGCACGCTCCCGTCAACGACATGCTGCGCGACGGCATGCACCAGACCGCAGTGCACGGGGGAGTGGCGCCGTACCGGCCGAACTCGCTCGACGGCGGCTGCCCGTTCCTCGCCGGTGAGGACATGAGCGCCTACATCGAGGTGCCGCAGGAACTTCCGGCGTCGAGCAAAGTTCGAGAAAGTCCGGCCACGTTCGAAGATCACTTCAGCCAGGTGCGGATGTTTTTCAAGTCCCTCACCCCGTTGGAACAGGATCACGTCATCTCCTCGTACACCTTCGAACTGGGGAAGGTCTACGAGGAAAACCTCAAGGTCCGTCAGCTGCAGAACCTCGCCAACATCGACGAGCGGCTGTGCGCCGAGGTGGCGTCCGGTCTGGGCCTCACCGCTCCGGCACCCACCGTGCAGGTCGAGGATCACGAGCCCAGCCCCACGGTTTCGCAGATCGGCGGCACCTGGCCTGTCGAGGGCAGGATCATCGGTGTGATTGCCGACGCCAATAGCGACGTCACCGCCGTTGCCCAGCTGACCAGCAGCATTCACGACGCCGGGATGGTTCCGTTGATCATCGCCCCCACTGGTGGGAAGCTCGACGGCGGCATGGTGGTCCAGCGGACCTACCTCACCGCCCGATCCACCGAGTTCGACGCACTGATCATTGCCGGCGCGGCGACACCGGGCGACGACGCCGCCAACAGCCGAGATGCAAAGGCGGGATCGCCGGGCGTGACCATCGACCCCCGTGTCGCGCTGCTGCTCTCCGAGGCGTTCAGGCACTCCAAGGCCATTGGCGGCGTCGGCGACGTGACCTCGGTGCTGCAGGCGAGTGCCATCAGCCCCGAGGCGCCGGGCGTCGTCGTCGGCGACGCGACGCCAGTGCTCACCACGCTGACCGAGCTGCTGTCCAGGCACCGCGTCTGGGATCGGTTCCCGGCACCCGCACAGTAGATAGGCAAAAGGCAACTGACCGCCGGGGAGAACCCGGCGGTCAGTTGCGTTTAACCCCGCCCCCTCCGCCGAGAAGTTAGAGTAGCTGCATGTTTGAGGCCTATACGGAGTTCGCGACGACGGTGGGCGGCGTCGAGATCGCGGGCAGGATCTCCCGCCCCACGGAAGACCCCAAGCCGGCCCTACTGCTGTTGCACGGGCACCCCGAATCCCACCTGATGTGGCACAGGGTGGCCGACCGGCTCGCCGAGCACTATACCGTGGTCATGCCTGACCTGCGCGGCTACGGCTCCTCGGGAATACCGGCCAGCGATCCGGAGCACCAGGCCTACAGTAAACGCACGATGGCCCTCGACCAGGTGCTCCTGATGCAACATTTCGGCGCCGAGCGCGGGTTCCGGCAGTTTGCGGTCTGCGCCCATGACCGCGGTGCGCGCGTGGCCCACCGGCTGCTCGCCGACCACCCGGACCTGGTGACCGCGGCAATACTCCTGGACATCGCCCCCACCCTCGACATGTATGAGTCAACCGATAGAGCCTTTGCCGAGGCCTATTTCCACTGGTTCTTCCTCATCCAGCCGAGGCCGCTCCCCGAGTCACTTATTGAGGCCAACCCCCGCGCCTACATCGAGAATCTGATGGGAAGCAGGTATGCGGGCCTGGCCCCCTTTCCGAGGGATGTTCTTGATCAGTATGTTGCGGCGCTTTCCCGGCCGGGCGCAGTTCACGCGATGTGCGAGGACTATCGGGCGTCGTCGACCATTGACCTCGAGCATGACCGCCACGACCGGGCCAGCAAACTGCAGATCGGCACCCCGCTGAGGGTGCTGTGGGGGCAGCACGGCGTGGTCGGCAAGCAGTTCGATCCGCTGGCATTGTGGCGGGAAGTGGCCCCCACCGTGACCGGCAGGGCGCTCGACGCCGGCCACTACCTGCCCGAGGAAGCACCGGCGGACGTAGTGGACGAGATCCTGAGCTTCCTCTGACGCACCGCGCCGCCCGACCCCGGAGGGCCAGACGGCGCCGCGAAAGGACCTAGTACACGAGCCCGAAGACCCAGGCCGCCAGCGTCATCGTGGTGATGGTGGTCAACACCAGCGCGATGAGGTTCAACCAGATGCCGGCCTTGAGCATGTGGGCAATCTCCACATGGCCGGAGGAGTACGCGATGGCGTTGGGCGGCGTCGCGACCGGCAGCATGAACGCACAGGTCGCGGCGATCGCCACGGGGATCACGAGCAGCATCGGATCGACGCCGAGCCCGACGGCGACCCCGCCGATCAGCGGCAGGAACGCAGCTGCGGTGGCCGTGTTACTGGTGAGCTCGGTCAGCAGCAACACGATGCCAGCCACGATGGCGATGATCAGGACCAGCGGCAGCACATCGAGTCCGGCGACCTGCGTTCCAACCCAGGCGCTCAGACCGGTGGCGGTGAACTGCGCCGAGAGCGCGAGGCCTCCGCCGAACAACAGCAGGATGTCCCAGGGCAGCGCCTTGGCGCTGGCCCAGTCGAGCAGGGGCACGCCCTTCTTGATATTCGCCGGGATCACAAACAGCAGGACAGCGACCACCATGGCGATGACGGCGTCAGCAATGTTCGATCCCGGCCACAGCAGGGGCACGCTGATCCAGGCAGCCGCTGCGAGCACGAAGATCCCACCGACCTGCTTTTCACCAGTGTTCATCGACCCGAGCTTCTTGTACTCATCCCGGATTAGTTGACGCCCGCCCGGAATCTCCTTGATTTCAGGCTTGTAGATGACCTGGGTGAGGAGGAACCAGGCAATGAACATGAACACCACCGACATTGGTACGCCGACCAGCATCCACTGGCCGAAACCCACCTGAATGTCGTGAGTCTCGGCCAGGTAGCCGACCATGAGGGCGTTGGGTGGGGTGCCGATAATGGTGCCGAGCGAACCGATCGACGCCGAGTAGGCAATGCCCAGCATCAACGCGATACCGAACCGCTTCGGTGGCTTGCCGTCACTGACGGTTGCCACCAGGGTGAGAACCGAGATGCCGATAGGCAGCATCATCACGGCCGTGGCGGTGTTGGAGACCCACATACTGAGGAATCCGGTGGCGATCATGAAACCGCCGATAAGCTGGCTCGGTTTGCGCAATCCGACGGTGCAGGTTCCACCGCTGGAGCGCGAGGGCCAAAAGGAACCCGCCCATGAACAGGAAGATGATGGGGTTGGCGTAGGGCGGCGCCACCTCGTCAATGGTGGACACGTTCAGAATCGGGAAGAGGACCAAGGGGAGCAGAGCCGTCGCTGCCAGCGGGATGGCTTCGGTCATCCACCACAGCGCCATCAGGGAGGCGATGGCGGCGGTCACCCTGGCGGGCTGCTCAAGATCGGCTGGCAGGATCAGATACATGATGATGGCGACGACGACGCCGCCCACCAGCCCGATCCGTTTTCGCAGCAGCACCCGTCTGTCCTCGGCGGGCTCCAGCATGCCGGGTGCAGCCGAGGTGTCGACCTCTTGGTCTACTAGCGGGTGTTCGGTTGACGGCGTTGTCACGGTGTATCCTCCCGATGGCGCGTTCGGGCACCCGAACGCTGACTACACATGCAACCGTATGGATTCCCGCAAGTAAAGCTGGACAGCGTTAAGAAGGCCGACCGTGGGAGGATTCTGAGCATGAACTTTTTCGACGAGTCCGGCCGCAAGCCCATTGTGACGGTGCTCGTGGGGGACCGCCCCGTGATCGGGCTGGAGCGCGTTGCCGCGCTGGCGGACATCCGTGAAACCGATGCCGCCGGCCTGCCAATGGCGCTCCGTGGAGCCGATGTGCTGTACCTCTGGGACTTCTTCTCCGGCGCGGTCGAGCCCGCCTGGAAACACGCCGACGCCTTGACCTGGCTGCACGTCGCGGCGGCCGGCGTCGACAAGCTCCTGTTCCCGGGACTGATCGACTCGGCTGTCACGGTCACGAATGCCCACGGTGTGTTTGACCTCCCCATGGCCGAGTACGTGCTGGGCGCCATGCTGTTTTCCGCCAAGGGCTTCGGCCAGACCCGCGACCTACAACACAACCGGGTCTGGGCCCGGCGAACCACCCGCAACATCGCCGGCGCGCGGGTCCTGATTGTGGGAACAGGAAGCATCGGCCGGTGCACTGCGCGACTTTTGACGGCGGCGGGCGCCGACGTCAACGGCGCCGGCAGGGTGGCACGGACTGATGACCCCGACTTCGGGACCGTCCACAGCAGTTCACGCCTCACAGCAGTGGTCGGCGCCTATGACTATCTCGTCCTCGTCGCCCCGTTGACCGCACAGACCGAGGGGATGGTCAGTGCCGAGGTGCTCGCCGCCATGGCACCCACCGCGGTCCTGATCAACGTGGGGAGGGGGAAGCTGGTGGATGAGGCGGCGTTGGTGCGGACGCTCGACGACGGCGGCATCGCCGGAGCGGTCCTTGACACCTTCGCCGTCGAACCACTCCCTCCGGCCAGCCCGCTGTGGGGGATGGAGCAGGTGCTGATCTCCCCTCATATGGCCAGCGACGCCGACTCGTGGCTGGATGATCTGGCGCTTCAGTTCGAACGCAACTTCCTCACCTGGCATGCCGGGAAGGCGTTGCCGCACCAGGTGGACAAGGTGCTCGGGTACGTGCCGACGTCGGGCGCTGACCGCTGAACACGGCACACCGACTTTCCCCCGGCGGAATAGATTCTCTTCCTTCGGGCGTTGCGGCTAATAGGATCAGCTCCTCCCACACCACTTCAAAGGAATTTCTGTGCCCCATAGTGCCCCGCCCTCCGCTGCGAACCAGCCGGTCGAGAACCAGTCGGCCGCGCGCCAGGAGGACCTCGCAGAGGCTAAACGCAACAAGTTAGTGATCTCGCTGCTGCTGGTGTCAGCCTTCGTGGTCATCCTGAACGAGACCATCATGAGCGTGGCACTGCAGACACTGACCGTCGACCTCGGCATCACCGTCAGTGCCGGGCAGTGGCTCACCACAGCCTTCATGCTCACCATGGCGGTGGTCATCCCGGTGACCGGGTTCCTGCTGCAGCGGTTCCACACCCGCCCCGTCTTCATGGCCGCCATGTCCCTCTTCAGCTTCGGCACCCTGGTGTCGGCGCTGGCGCCGGGCTTTGAGGTCCTGCTGGTCGGCCGGATCATCCAGGCGAGCGGCACCGCCATCATGATGCCGCTGCTGATGACCACGGTGATGACCCTGGTCCCGCCTGCGTCACGCGGCCGCACTATGGGCAATATCGCCATCGTGATCTCCGTGGCTCCGGCCATCGGCCCCACCGTGTCCGGCCTGATTCTCAGCGTGCTGGACTGGCGCTGGCTCTTCTGGCTGGTCCTGCCCATCGCCGTCGGCTCCCTGATTCTCGGCGCCACCCGCATTCAAAACGTCACCACCCCACGGCGCCTGCCCATCGACGTGCTGTCGGTGATCGTCTCGGCGCTCGCGTTCGGCGGGATCATCTACGGTCTCAGCCAGTTCGGCGAAGCAGCCGAGGGTGGCGGACCGGTTCCGCCGTGGCTGCCGCTCGTCGTCGGTGGCGTTGCCCTGGTGCTGTTCGTCCTGCGCCAGCGCACCCTGCAGCGCGCCGACCGGGCCCTGTTGGACCTACGGACCTTCACCTCACGCACCTTCACCATCTCCATCCTGGTCATCTCGGTGTCCATGATGGCACTCTTCGGAACCATCATCCTGCTGCCCCTCTACGTCCAGAATGTGCTGGGGCTCTCACCGGTGGTGGCGGGCCTGCTGCTGTTCCCTGGCGGTCTGACCATGGGTCTGCTGGGCCCGGTGGTGGGCCGCATCTTCGACAAGCGCGGACCCCGTATCCTGGTGGTGCCCGGCGCGATCCTCGTCAGCCTGGTGTTCTGGGGGTTGACGATGCTCAGCGAAACCACCCCCTTCCTGATGGTGATGGTGGCTCACGTCTTCCTGAGCATCGGCCTCGCCCTGATGTTCACGCCACTGCTGACCTCGGCGCTGGGATCCGTCCAGCCGCACCTGTACTCCCACGGGAGCGCGATCGTGGGCACCGTCCAGCAGCTCGCAGGTGCTGCAGGCACCGCCCTGTTCATCTCGGTGCTGACCATTCAGGCGTCCGCCCTGCTCGACGACGGTGCCTCCGAGGTGGCCGCTGAGGCAGGCGGCATCCAGGCCGCGTTCTTCTGCGGCGCGATCGTGTTCATGTTCGCCGTCGTGGCCGCCTTCTTCATCCGGAAGCCCGAAGACACGCCGGTCGACGCCGCCGAGGCCCCGGTCGATGGTCTTGGAGTACCAGCCGCCCACTAGGCGGATCGCTAGGGGTGCCTGACCCCGTCCCCATTGAGGACGGCCAGGTACCCCTCCCGGAACGTGGGATAGGTGAAAGTGAACCCCGTGGCGGTCAGCGCCGCGTTGCTGAGGCGCTTGCCGGTTCCCCGCTTCGTCCCGCCGGTCCTGGCCGACGACGACGGTCCCACCGGTGGTGTGGGCACCCCCAGCTGGGCGGCAAGAAACTCAAGGACCTCGCCCTGATCGACCGGCTCGTGGTCGACGCCGATATAGACCGGCTCTGGCCCCTTGACCTGGGTGGTCAGGTGCACGATAGCCGCCGCCGCATCATCCCGGTGAATCCTGTTGGTCCATTGGACCTCCGGGGGCAGGACCGCGGTACCGGATGCCAGTTGGTCGATCAGCCGGTTCCGGCCCGGACCGTAGATTCCCGACAGCCGCAGGATGACGGCGTCCGGCCGCCGGTTACGCAGCAGCTCCTCCGTGCTGGCCAGGATCTTCGCCGTGGCAGTGCCGGGCGCCACGGGCGTCGATTCGTCCACCCACTCGCCGTCGTCGCCCCCGTACACAGCGGTGGAGGACACCAACAGCACCTGGGCGTCGACGCCATCACGGGCCATCGCGTCCAGGACGTTGCCGGTGGCGGTGAGATAGGCCGCACGGTAAGCGTCCTCGGTACGGCCGTCCGCGGCGGTCGCCAGCACCACGATGCGGGTGTCGGCGGGGATCGGCGGTAGCTCGCCGGTGAGATCCACCGAAACGCCCTCAATTCCCGCCGGGAGCTTGTCAGCTGACCTCCGCCATCCGATCACCCGGTGCCCCGCCGCGGCGTATCTCAGCCCGGCCTCAGTCCCCAGATCGCCGCAGCCGGCAATCAGTACAGTCCCCGGTGGAGATATGCCTTCGCTCACGTCAGAACCCTTCTCGAACCGGCCGAATACCGTCAAAGTCGAGCCTACAGCGGTGCCGGACCGGCAGGAATCCCGCTTCCCGCTGATCAGGGCTGGTCGGTGGGCTATCTCGCCGCTGTAGGCTCCAGGTCCAGCTCATCCGCCGCGGCGCGCTTGTCCTTGCGGTGGCGGAGCTGCCCGATTAGGGTCACCACGGCCGACAGGACGGCCGAGAGTGCAATCCCCACCCAGAGGTCGATGTGCAGTGCCGCCGCTCCCACCAGGGCGCCGACCAGAATCAATGAGATGGCGAGTGCGCGGCGCAGCCAGAACGGACTCTTTCCACCAGCGAGGCGCGAATCCGAGGCCAGCCCGGTAATGGTGGACGTCACCACCACCGTGGTGATCTCGGCGACCTTGAGGCGTTTCGCCGTCGCAGCCTGAACACCCATCGCCAGGGCGAGGGTGCTGGTGGTGATGCTGCCCAGCAGGTGGTCGGCGGTGACATCGACCAGGGCAGTGAACAGGGCCAGGCCCCCGATCAGCACCGCCACTGTCAGGAAGGTGATCGACGTGCGCCCGCTCCAGCCCTCGGGGGCCGTGCGCAGCACCCGCCCGCCAATGACGGCGCCCACCATGAAGAAAAGCAGGGCCAGCGCCGGGCGAAGTACCGGGAGATCGCTGCCACCGGCGATGGCCATGCCCAGCAGGACCACGTTGCCGGTCATGTTGCCGGTGAAGACCTGATCGAGGCCGAGGAAACCGACGGCGTCCACCACACCGGTGGAGAAGGTGAGGGTCAGCATCAGCCACAGATGAAGTCGCGCGGTGGAGACGGGCTGACGCTTCATGGGATCCTCCGTGGTTAATGGACCGTTGCTTCACCGTCGGCCTGTATACAAAATGTACCTGTCCGAATAGTGTTGTATGCAATCGGCCACTTATGGGGTGGACTATGCAACGCACCCGGACCCCATCACGACCCCCAATCCAGTCCACGGACCCGCTCAACAAACCGAAAAGGACCTCGATGACCTACACCCAGCCCGCTTCCTTCACCACTCGGCCCACCCTCGAGGGCACCTTCGGGATGACCGCATCCACCCACTGGCTGGCCACCGCCTCGGCGCAGGCAGTCCTTGAGCGTGGCGGGAACGCGTTCGACGCCGCCGTCGCCAGCGCCTTTGTGCTCCACGTCGTCGAGCCGCACCTCAATGGCCCGGGTGGGGATATGACCGGCGTGTTTGCGACAGCAGCTAACCCGTCCGAGCCCATCGTCCTGATGGGTCAGGGACCGGCCCCCGTCGCCGCCACCCGCGAGCACTACCTCTCCGAGGGTCTGGAACTGGTGCCGGGCTCCGGTGCGCTCGCCGCGGCCGTGCCCGCCGCCGTCGACGCCTGGTTCCTCCTGCTCCGTGACCACGGCACCTGGGAGCTCGGCGACGTCCTGTACTTCGCCATCGGCTACGCCCGCAACGGGCACCCGATCGTCGGCCGGGTGGGCGCCACCATCTCCTCGGTCGCTGACCTCTTCAACGAGCACTGGCCGACGTCGGCGGCGCTCTGGATGCCTGAAGGCCGGGCTCCCGCAGCCGGGGAAATGATCAAGAACGAGGCCTACGCGGCAGTACTGGACCGGCTGGTCGCCGCCGGGCCGCCGGACGCCACCCGCGAGGAGCGCATCGACGCTGCCCGCCGTGAATGGAGCGAGGGTTTCGTGGCGCAGGCCGCCGTCGCCTTCACCGCGCAGCCGCACCGCCACTCCTCGGGCACCGACCATGCAGGGGTGATGAGCCTCGAGGACTTCGCCGGGTGCCAGGCCGGGTACGAACCCGCCACCACCTTCGAGTTCCGTGGCCACACCATCGCGAAGACCGGCGCCTGGGGGCAAGGACCTGCCCTGCTGCAGACCCTCGCCATCCTCGCCGGGTACGACGACGAGCACCTGGATCCCTCGACGGCGCTCGGCGCCCACACCATCCTCGAGGCGCAAAAACTCGCGATCGCCGACCGGGAAGCCTACTATGGCGACGCCGACGTTCCGCTGGACTACCTGCTCTCCGAGGAATACTCTGCCCAGCGCCGCCCGCTGATCACCGAGAAGGCCTCGACGGAGTTCCGGCCCGGCACCGTCCCGGGCCGCGAACCCTTCATCCCGCCGCTGCGCACCGAGTACACCGCGCCGGCCCTGGCCGGGGTGGGCGCGATGGCCGGCGTCGGCGAGCCGACCGTCTCCCGCAGTGGTGAGACCCGCGGCGATACCTGCCACATCGACGTCGTCGACCAGTGGGGCAACATGGTCTCGGCCACTCCCTCCGGCGGCTGGCTGCAGTCTTCACCGACCATCCCCGAGCTGGGCTTCTGCCTCGGCTCGCGGCTGCAGATGACCTGGCTGGAAGACGGGGCGCCGTCGACCCTGCGCCCCGGCAAACGCCCCCGCACCACCTTGACACCTACCCTGATCCTCAAGGACAGCGTCCCGGTGGTGGCGCTCGGATCACCTGGCGGGGACCAGCAGGATCAGTGGCAGCTGCTCTACATTCTGCGGACCATTGTTGGAGGCTACTCGCCGCAACAGGCGATTGATGCCCCCTCGCTGCACACCACGTCCATCCCCGGCTCCTTCTACCCCCGAACCTGGGAGCCTGGTGGGGCCGTGGTGGAGGATCGCCTCGGTGACGACGTCATCACCGATCTGGAAGGCCGCGGCCACGTGGTGACCAGGGCTGGCGACTGGGCGCTCGGCCGGATCTCCTCAGTGGTGAGCGACCCCGCGACCGGAGTTCTGAAGGCCGCCGCCAATCCCAGAGGAGCACAAGGCTATGCTGCAGGACGCTAAGCTGCGGGACGTACGGGAACTGCTGGGAGCGATTCCTGGTGCCGCTTTTGCCGCCTGATCCGCAACCGGTCGATCCTGCCCCGAAACAGCGGGTGCAGGACGAAATCCGGCACGACATCATCTTTGGCTCGCTGCGGCCTGGCACCCGGGTGACCGAGGCGGCGCTCGCCGCCAAATACGGGGTCTCCCGCATCCCCGTCCGTGAGGCACTGCGTGCGCTGGAGGCCGAGGGCTTCGTTGATTCCAAGCCGTACGCCGGGTCGACGGTGTCGGAGATTCCGGTGGACGACGCCGACGATCTCTTCGCCGTGCGTGAAGCGCTCGAGGGTGCCACCGCGCGGCGGGCCGCCCGGCGGGCGTCGGCCCAGTTCAGTGCGGGCGAGCCCAGCGCCGAATGGTGGAAAGCGCGCAGGTTGCTCGCCGACCTGCTCGACGACGGCGACCAGGCCGTTGCTGAAGGCAACCTTGAACTGCTGCCGGAACTGAACATCCGTTTCCATCTGGGGATCGCCGACCTCAGCGGCAGTGCGTCACTGACGGCTCTGCTGCGCCAGATTTCAGGCAAGATCGAGTGGCTCTACGCCACCGACGTCGACCATCGGGGGAAGCAGTCCTGGAGCGAGCACCGCCTGATCATGGCGGCGATTGACGCCGGCAACCCGGTCGACGCCGAACGGTTAATGGCTGGGCACGTCCACCAGTCCCGGGTGGGATATCTGGACCGCTTCGCCACCCCCTGAGCGTGGCAGGTTCTCCCGGCCGGCTAGAGGAGGGGACGCAGCGGGGCGAGGATCGCTTCGCTGATCCGGGCCACAATGTGGCGGCGCTCCCACTCCTTGCTCGTCAGGATCCGGCTGTTCCCGCTGTCCACGGCGAAGATTTTCTCCATGCTGTGGGCGAGGCCCTCGTCGAAGATCTCCAGGTTGATCTCGTAGTTGCCGGTCAGGCTCAACCGGTCAATGTTGGCGGTGCCGACCGTTGACCACTGCCCGTCCACGGTGGCGGTCTTCGCATGGATCATCGCGTTCTGATAGAGCAGGACCTGGATCCCGTTTTCCAACAGCGAGGTATAGAAGCCGCGGGACAACCAGTCAGAGAGCACATGGTTGGACTCCTCCGGCAGGATCACGCGGACGTCGACCCCCCGTTTGCTGGCCCGCAGCAGGGCGTTCAGGATCTGCTGGTCAGGAATGAAGTAGGCGGTGGTGATGTAGATGTGGTCCTTGGCGCGGTTGATCGCATCCAGGTAGACGCCACGGATGGGGAAGACCAGATTGGCGGGGATGTTGTTGACCGCCCGCAGGCGTGGTTCCCAGAAATCAGCACTGGTATCGTCCATCGGGCGCCGGGACCGTGCGGCCGTCAGGTTCCAGACGCTGACGAAGGCTTCCCTCAACTCCCAGACCGAAGGACCGACAATCCGCAGGTGGGTATCCCGCCACTTGGTGGCGTACAGGCTGCCGATGTTGTAGCCGCCCACAAACCCAATCGTCTCGTCAACGACCAGCAGTTTACGGTGGTCAAAGCCAGTGCCACGAATGTTGGTGAACAGGATCGAGGGCCGCAGGACCGGGAACCGGAAGACCTGCACCTCGGGGTGGAACGAGTAGAACGACGGCCGGACCACCAGGTTCGCGAACCCATCGTAAATCACGTACACCTTCACGCCACGCGCCGCCGCCTCATTCAACGCGTCACGGAAGGTGCGGCCGACGTCGTCGCCCTTCCAGATGTACGTCTCCATCAGGATCTGGTGCTTGGCCGATCGGATGGCCTCAAGCATCGCCTCATACAGGTCTTCGCCGTACGTGTAGACGGTGGTTGAGGACCCAGCGACGTGACCCTCAAAAATCCCCGGCTTGGGGAATCCCTCACGTTTGGTTCTGATCTTTTTTTCCACCGCGTCAATGACCACCAGTGTTGCGGCGACGACCGCCTGCGCCGCTCCGAGCGCCATAAGCGCTCGTCCGACGACGGTGCTGGCGAAGCCGACGAGGCGCTTGGGATGGTGTAGACGCATGTTCAAGAGCCTATCGGACCGCCGCAGGAATCAGAGATGGCGTAGATACCGGTCGGGCGCGTTCATGAAGCCACGCCAGTTGACTGTCAGATCCAGCTCGTCCCAGTGCATCTCTCGAAATCCCCACGGCCCGATCTCGAGGATTGCTGCGCCGGGAAGGGCGGCGAGCAGAGGAGAGTGGGTGGAGAGGAGCACCTGGGATTTCCCATCGGAGAGCAGTTCTTTCAGGATCCCGAGCAAAGCCAGACAGCCGCCGAAGGACAACGCCGATTCCGGCTCATCCAGCACCCACAGTCCCGGTCCCCGAAACCGGTCCACTGTGAGTTCGAGGAAAGACTCTCCGTGTGACATCGAATGGAACCGGGTATCGTTGCCCGACCTGCCGGGATTTTGCTCCAGATAGGTGAAGAACCCGTGCATGGTCTCGGCCCGCAGGAAGTAGCCTCGTTTGCTGGCGCCCGGGTTCCGGACCAGCTGGAGGTGATCCGACAGCTCCGACTCGGACGGTCGGGTGGAATGACGCGCGCCGGTCGACCCACCCTCAGGCGACAGCCCGAAGGCCAATGCAATCGCTTCGACCAGCGTCGATTTGCCCGAGCCATTCTCGCCGACCAGGACCGTGGCGGAGCCAAGCTCCATCCCGTCCTCCAACAGTTGCGCCACGGGCGGCAGATTCGCCGGCCAGGTTCCTTGCGCCAGTTCGGAGGTTGGGTGGGCAGTGACCCTCCGGAGGGGGAAACGGTCGAGGTGCATCACAGCATCATGGCAGCCGCCTCCGACAGTCACAATCTCCGGTGCCGCCCAGCGGTGTGCCATGATCAGCGCACTGCACGTTTTGTACCCGACACGATCAGCACACGACAAAGGAGTCACCCGTATGACCGGCTGGAGAATCAGGGATTTCCACTCTGCTGACATGGACGCGATCCTCCACCTGTGGGAGGAATCCCGCAGCGCCGGCGTCGAACCGGTGTACGCGCTCGCCGAGGTCCTCGCCTCCTGCCAGAAGGACCACGCCGTCGTCGCCGTCCACGGCGAGACGGTGGTCGGCGCGGCGGTGGCCCGCGCCGCTCACGACCAGGGCTGGATTGTCTTCTTCGCCATCGACGAAGGCTGGCGGAACCATGGGATCGGCAGCGCACTGCTCGCTGCCATCGAGGGCAGGATGGCGCCGCATGGCCTGACCAAGCTCTCCACCCTGGTGCCCGACGCCGAACACCGGGTGGATGCCCTCCTCAACTCGGGGTTCCAGGACCGGAAGCACCTGAGGTACTTCGAACGTGATATCCCCGTGCAACGCCAGGAAATGGGTCTGCTCAGCGAACTCGGCGGACGCTTGATGCCGCGGAATCTGTGGAGCAACGTGGGAGGCATGCAACGCGAGAAGGAACTGCTCGAACGCCGGTTGGTCCTGCCGCTTGCCAACCCCGACCTGGCCGAGCAGTACGGGGTGGTGCCGCCGCGTGCGGTGATGCTGTTTGGCCCACCGGGAACCGGCAAGACCACTTTCGCCAAGGCGATTGCGTCACGGCTGGAGTGGCCCTTCGTCGAGGTGTTCCCCTCACGGCTCGCCGCTGACTCGAAGGGCCTCGCGGGTGCGCTGCGTGAGACCTTCCTCGAGATCGCCGAACTGGAACACGCAGTGGTCTTCATTGACGAGGTCGAGGAGATCGCCGCCCAGCGCCAGGGGGAGCCGCCGTCCCCGTTGCAGGGTGTGACCAACGAACTGCTGAAGATCATTCCCGCGTTCAGGGAGCGGCCCGGCCGGCTGCTGGTGTGCGCGACGAACTTCATCAGGGCCCTTGACACGGCGTTCCTGAGGCACGGGCGCTTCGACTACGTCATCCCCATCGGGCTGCCCGACGACGACGCCCGCCACGCTATCTGGCAGCGCTACATCCCATCCGAGGTGGCAGCCGAGGTGGACATCGCCCGGCTGGTCGAGACGTCCGACGGCTTTTCGCCAGCAGACATCGAATTCGCGGCCCGCAAGGCGTCCCAACGCGCCCTGGAGCAGGCGGTGTTCGGAGCCGCCGACGGTGGCACGCCAGCCCCCGGCCCCTCCAGCCAGGACTACCTGACGGCGATCGCCGAAACGCGGACCACCGTGTCGGCGTCCGTGGCGCAGGAATTCCGCGAGGACATTGAACGGATCGCCAGGCTGTAGGGGGCCCGGGGTGCGCGGCGTTATCGGGGCTTGCGGCCCAGATACACGGTGTTGGTCGAGTCCCTGCCCTGCAGCGGGTTGTCGAAGCTGACGACGTCGGCGCGCACGTCGGTGAACACCTCGCCGAGGACGGCCAGGTACGCGTCGTCGGGCGGGTCATTGGACCAGAGCGCGAAGATCCCGCCCGGGTGCAGATGCCCGGCCAGCCGCCGTGTGCCAGCCGGGTCGTAGAACGGTGAGTGGCTCGGGTGGAGGACGTGCCGGGGGGAATGGTCGACGTCGAGAATCACCGCGTGGAACAGCCTCGCCGGTGTCTCCGGGTCGAATCCCTCGGCGGAGGCCGCCAGCGCGAAAAAGTCGCCGTGGACGTAGCGGCACCGCGGGTCCGCGGTTAGCGTCTTCCCGGCCGGAATCAGTCCGGTCTGGTGCCACTCGATCACCTCGCCCAGCGCCTCAACGATCAGCAGCGACCGGGCCTTCGGGCTGTCCAGGACTGCCTGCGCCGTGTAGCCGAGGCCCAACCCGCCCACGACGACGTCGAGTCCGTCGCCTGGGAGTTCGGCGAGAGCCAGTTCGGTGAGCTCAATCTCGGCGACGGTGAACAGGCTGGACATCAGGAAATCGTCGTCGAGCTTGACCTCGTAGACCTCCTTGTCGAAGGTCCGATCCCAGCGCCGTCGCAGACTGATCTCGCCGAGCCGTGTCTTTTTCCAGTCGAGTTCCTCAAACATCACCATCCGCCCAGTCTGTCAGGTGCTCAGGTGTTCCGGCGGCTGCGGTAGAGCAGATAGATGAAGTACGGTGCGCCGAGGATCGCGGTCAGCAGCCCGGCAGGAAGCTGCGACGGGGCGATCACCGTGCGTCCCAGCAGATCCGCGAGGCAGACCAGCAGGGCGCCGAGCAGCATCGCCGTCGGCAGCGCCAGTTTGTGCCGGTGGCCAATCAGCGCACGCGCCGCGTGGGGGGCGACCAGACCGACAAAACCGATCACACCGATGCCCGCCACCGCAGAGCCGGTCAGCACGACGACACAGACAATCAGGATGGCCCTGGCCTTCGGGACGGGGATACCGAGCAGGCGGGGCGTGTCGTCGTCGAGGGCGAGGAGGTCGTGGGTGCGGTGGGCGTTCGCGATGATCGGTGCGGTGAGGAGCAGGGCGACGACCATCGGGACCAGGTGCTGCAACGATCTGCCGTAGGTGGAGCCGGAGAGCCAGGTTAGGGCCTTCGCCTCGTTCCACGGATCGGTCAGCACGATCAGAAGGGTGATCCCTGCGGTGGCTGCGGCCGAGACGCCGAAGCCGATCAGGATCAGCCGGTCCGTCTGCAGCCCTCCGCGCAGCGCGAGGCCGAAGACGACGGCGGCGGTCACCGCGGCGCCCAGGCCGGCGCCGGCGCTGATCAGCCAGAAACCGCCCAGCGGAACGAACGTGATGACGGCGATGGCGCCGAGACCCGCGCCGCCGCTGACGCCGAGAATTGCAGGTTCAGCCAGCGGGTTCCGGGTCACCGCCTGCACGGTAGTTCCGGCCAGTGCCAGCGAGGCGCCCGCCAGCAGGGCGGCGCCGACGCGCGGTAGCCGGGTATCCATCACATTGGAGACGATGGGCCCGGCCTGGCCGGTAGCCCAGTTGACCAGGTCGCCGAGCAGAAGTTTGGTGTCGCCCAGTAGCACGCCGGCAAGCGTGGTCACTACGGTGAGGATGGCGATCACCAAGATGGTCAGCACCACCCGGCCACGGGAGAGGGGCCGGGCCATACTGATTCGACGTGGTTCCCGCACCGGCCCGGCGGTCCGCAGGCGTTGCGCCAGCAGGACCAGAAAGACCGCACCAAACAGGGTAGTGACTACTCCGGTGGGCACTTCAACGGCGGTTTGCGCACCGACCAGCGCACGAAGGACCACATCGGCGCCCAGCACCAGGACGACTCCGGTCAGGGCTGACACGGGGATCATCGCGGCGTGTTTGTGCAACCCGGGCACCGCGGCGGCCGCAAGCCGGACCAGGGCAGGGGCGGCGAGGCCAATGAACCCGATGGGCCCGGCCATGGTTACGGCCGTCGCGGCCAGTAACACGGTGAGGGCGATCGCGATGACCTGGGTGCGGCGCACATTGACGCCCAGCATGCTCGCCTGGTCGTCGCCGAGGGTGAGCAGGTCCAGGGACCGCGAGGTGAGCAGGAGGATGAGGATGACGACGCCGGCGAGCGGGCCCAGGAGCAGGAACTTGTCGATCCCGCTTTGACCGAGGGACCCGGCCTGCCAGGCGTAAAGTCCGCGGGTTTCCTGGGCGAAGAGCAGCAGGAGGGTGGTGGTGAGGGCGCTGAAGGCCAACGCGATGGCCGAACCCGCCAGGACCAGTCGCACCGTCCCGGCGGCACCCATGCCGGACAGCAGGAGCACCAGCGCGGCGGCCGCCAGCCCGCCGGCGAAGGCGACGCCAACGGCGCCAAAGAGTGGCAGGGGCAACCCGAAGGCTGCCACTGCCACTACGGCCAGGTGCGCCCCGGCGTTGACCGCGAGGGTGTCTGGCGAGGCCAGGATGTTGCGGGAAACCGACTGCATTACCGCGCCAGCCACGCCTAGGGCGACGCCCACCAGGATGCCCGCCGCGAGGCGGGGCACCCGTGAGGCAGTCACCACCGCGGTGGCTTGATCGGTGGCCCCGCCGGTGATCAACTGCCACAGATCCGACAGTGTCACCGCCGCGGTGCCCTGACCGAGATGAATCACCGACAGGACGAGCACAGCACCCATCAGCGCAGCCACGACAGCGAGCAGGGACACGCGTGGTCGGGTGCGCTCCGGTACCCGCGGGGTTGCGGGGGTCCGGTGGGTGAGGGTCGTCTGCGGCATGGACGGGCTAGTTCAGCGCGTCGACGGCAGCGTCGATGATCTGCGCCATTGAGCTGGGGCCCCCGAAGGTCCAGATGGAGTCAGGGAAACGCACTACCTTGTCCTCGGTCACGAAGGGGAGGTCCATCCAGATGGCGTTATCGGCGAGCTCCTCTGTGTAGGGATCGCCGAACGCGTCGTTGGCCATGTACCAGAAGTGGGTGTCGCCGAGTTCGGTCAGCCCTTCGACGTCGGTCTGTGCCAGCCCATAGGCCGGGTCGCCCTCCATGGACCAGGCGTTCTCCAGCCCGATCTCGGCGAAGACGTCGGATACCAGCGAACCCTCGGCGTAGGGGCGGATGGAAACGCTTCCTGCGTCGACGTACGAGTCGGAGAAGGCGACAGCGTCGCCGGCGGCTCCCGCTGCCTCAACCGCAGCGCGGCCCTCCTCCACCTTGGCCTCGAAGGTGGCCTTCAGCTCCTCGGCTGCGTCCTCGGTGCCCGTGGCCTGGGCGATCAGGTCGATGGTCTCGAACATCTGGCCGATGTTGTCAGCGGCGTCTCCACCGGGGACCACGATCACGGGGATGGTCTCTTCAATCTGTTCGATGGCTCCGTCGACCAGCGAGTCGGTGACGAGCAAGAGGTCCGGTTCCAGCGCGACGAGGGTGTCGATGCTCGGCTCTCCGCGGGTGCCGATGTCGGTGACTGTGTCGTCCAGCGGGGCTGAGCTCACCCAGGTTTCGTAGCCTTCGATGTCCGCGGCGCCCACCGGCATCACGCCGAGTGACACCATGTTTTCGATAACTCCCCATTCGGAACCTGCCACCCGGGTAGCCGGGCCGTCGAGGACCACTTCCTTGCCACGGGAGTCGACAATCGTGATGGACTCGCCGGATCCGGTGTCGGCCGACGCATCGCTGGAAGCGGTGTCCTCGGTGGTGCCGCAGCCGCTGATGGCCAGCAGGGCCCCTGCCGCCAGGGCAGCAAGAAGTGGTGTTTTACGCATGGTGGTTCTTTCTTTAGGAGTTCGAGCTAATGGGAGAGGGAGAGATAGGTGTGACGACCTACGGCTCGGGTGGTGAGCGACCCGGTCGCCGCGTCGACGGTCACGTCTACGCGGACGCCGAAGGCGCGGGTGAGATTCTCGGTCGTCAGCACCTGGGCTGCCGAACCGGCCGCGGTGATGGTTCCTGCCTCCAGCAGAACGAGGTGGTCGGCGATGGCTGCCGCCTGGTTCAGGTCGTGGAGGACGACGCCGACTGCCACCCCATGCTCGACGGCAAGGTCGCGGATGACATCGAGGATCTCGACCTGATACCGCAGGTCGAGATAGGTGGTGGGTTCGTCGAGGAGTAGCACCTGGGTATCCTGCGCCAGGCAGGACGCCAACCACACCCGCTGGAGCTGCCCGCCGGACAGGGCGGCCACCGGTGAGTTAGTCAGCTCGTGGGTGTTGGTGAGCCGCATGGCCCGATCTACCACTGAGGCGCCGGCGGGGTCCTTGGCAGTCCACCGGCTGCGGTGCGGGTGACGACCGTAGTCGACCACTTCCTTCACTGTGGTGCCGCCGGGGGTGGGGCGGCCCTGGGTAAGGAGGGTGACACGCTTGGCGAAGTCCCGCGAGGACAGGGCAAGGGCGTCGACGCCGTCGCCGAGGGTGACCGACCCACTGTCGGGACGATGCAGCCGTGCCACGGTGCGCAGCAGCGTCGACTTACCGCTGCCGTTGGGCCCGATGAAGGCAGTGACCTTGCCCGGCTCCACCGTGAATCCTGCGTGGTGCACCGCGGGACGCGAATCGTAGGAGATGGTCAGATCGACGGCCGAGAGCCCGGCGTCGAAACCATTAGGAGCAGAGGTCATTGCTCAAAGGTAAGGCATGCCTAACCTAAAGTGCAATAAATAGAGTACGAAGACGTTATCTAATTATTGCCTAGTCGCGGACGCGGACAGCTGTCTCCCGCAGGTACAGGTCCACGCGGGTGTACGCGTCCCGGGTCAGGGCCTTCCAGAGCTCGACGGCGAGTCGCGGATCCTCCGATTCGAGGCTGGCGATCGCGTCAGCGGTGAGCACCATCACCTTCACCCCGCCCACTGCCTTCACTGTGGTCTCCTGCCGGTCATCGCTGCCGAGCGCCAGTTCACCGAAGGTCATGCCAGCGCTCAGGGTGGTAAGGCGGACCCGGTCGCCGGTTGGTCCAGGGACCGAGGTGGAGATCTTCCCGGACAGGATGAAGAACACACCACCAAACCGCTGGCCGACCCGGCGGATCACGTGGCCGTCGTCGTACTCGCGTTCTTCCATCCGGTCGGCGAGGGCCGCCGCGTCCGCGCCCGTCAGGGGACTCAGCGCCGGGCAATCGGTGACTTTCACCACCGAGGGTAGGTACAGGTCGTCACCGTAGGCGGCAATCAGTTGGTCTTCACACCACTCAACGGCTGCGGTACGGGTGTCGAATGTCGGCACCTCGCGGTCCACGTCCTCGAAGGTGGCGGCGAGGGCGCCGTCGCTGTCGATCAGGACCAGTTCCCGGCCCTCGGCGACGAGGTTCTCCCGCGCTTCACCCAGTAAACGCAGGGAGACGTCGGCTACTTCGTCCACCCGGCGCAGGTCGAGGATGATGAATTCGATGGTCTGGTCGAGGGAGCTCAGCTCGCGGATCATCGACTCGGTGCCAGCGAAGAGCAGATCGCCGTTGAGCTCGATCACGCGGGCCCGGTGGCCGTTGTGGCGGAGGATGTCCATGGCCTCGTCGTTGCGGCGGATGCCCGACGGTGATGCCGAGATGTCGTAGGTGGACCGAATGGCCGACTTGCCGGTGCGGGCCGCCCGCACGAAGTGCAGCTCCATGTCCCGGGACAGCCGTTGGCTGGTGGCCATGCCGCGGACGCTGCTGCCGTGCTCGTCCAGGGGAGGGGAGTACACGGCCAGCCCCACCTGGCCAGGCAGGACCGCGATCGTGCCGCCGGCGACTCCGCTCTTGGCGGGCATCCCGACGGTGCTGATCCAGGCGCCGGCGTCGTCGTACATCCCGCACGTGGTCATCACCGACAGGACCCGCTCGATGGGCCCGATCTCCATCACCTGGCGGCCGGTGAGCGGGTTGCGTCCGCTGTTGGCCAGGGTGGCCGCCATTACTGAGAGGTCGAGGCAGTTCACCAGGACTGAACACTGCCTGAAGTAGTCCTCGATCACCGGGGTGGGGTCGTCCTCGATGATGTCGAACGAGCGCAGCAGATGCGCCAGGGCACGGTTGCGGTGGCCGTGCTTGAGTTCGGACTCGTAGATGTCGGTGTTGACGCTCAGCTGTCGCCCGGCGAAGGCGGAGTAGGTGTTGAGGATGCGCTTGAACCGCCCGTTGCCGCCCGACCCTTTGATCAGGGAGGTAGCGGTCAGGGCGCCGGCGTTGATCATCGCGTTGGAAGGGCGTCCGGTGCCTTCGGCGAGGGAAATCTCGTTGAACGAATCGCCGGAGGGTTCGACGTCGACCTTCTCGTCCACCGCGTCCATTCCCAGGTCAGCGAGGGCCAGACCGTAGGTGAAGGGCTTGGAGATGGACTGGATGCTGAACTCGTCCCGGGTGTCTCCCACCTCGTAGATGTAGCCGTCCACGGTGGTCAGGCAGATACCGAAGTTGTCCGGATCGACGTTCGCCATGGCGGGGATGGTGCTGTAGGGCTTGCCATCCTTGAGCTCGGCGATCTCCTGATGAATGCGCTTGAGGTAATTTTCAATAGGAGAGTCCATGAGAGCAACACTAGGCGATTGGCGCGGTCTTTCTGGGCGGGGTCGGCGGGCCCGGGCATTGTGTACGCTGAAAACCATGGCAGAGGTAACTGATGCGGCAGCCTACGGGCTGGCGGCCCTGGGTGGGAGCATCCGCGCGCTGCGCAAGCGGCAGGGCCTCAGCGTCGGTGCGCTGAGCCAGCGGGCCGACGTCAGTTTCGGTGCGCTCAGCCAGCTCGAGCGGGGCAAGGGGAACCCCTCCTTCATCACCCTGAACAAGCTCGCCGAAGCCCTCGGCATGCCGTTGACCCAGTTGATGCATGGGGCTCACCGGCGCGATGACATGGTGGTCAGGGCGGGGGAGCGCCAGCAACTGCCGCCGATGGGCGACGCCGGAGACCAGCCCCTGCGCGAGCTGCTCACCCCCGGGATGCACGCCTCGCTGCAGGTGATCCGCACCGTGTTGCCCAGGAACTTCTCGAATGAGGGCAAGGCTTTTCGACACCTTGGCATGGAGTGCGTCATCGTGGAAGCCGGGCTCCTGTCGGTGACGCACGGTGACCGTCAGGTCGAACTGGGTCCCGGGGATGCCATGACTTATGAGTGTTCGACTCCCCACTGGTGGGCCAATGCGTACGACGGCGAAACAGTAGTGCTGGGGGCCGTCACCCCCCTGGAGGTCTAACCCCACGGACGGGTGCTCAACCGGCTGCCCACACCGCCAGGAGCCGGGCCAGCTCGGTCAGCGGATCCGGTGAGTCATCCACCCGAAGATCGATCAGCAGGTCTGGCGGAGAGATGTCGCCGGCACCGTTCGCACACACCAGCAACGATGCGCTTTGTTTCCCCCGCGAATCTCCACCCGCTGCCTCCCCGGCCTGTAGCGCCACTACCAGGGTCTGCGCGAGGGCCAGCGTGCCGGCGGGTGGAATGGTTGCCAGCTGCCCGGCCATGGCGCCGAGGACTGCAGGCCCCGTCAAAAAGTTCCCTGCGACAACGAAGTCCTCTCCCACGATGGATCCTGCCCAGTCGGTGCAGGCGTCGCCCGTGTGGACCGCGCCGGATCCGTCGAGGGGGAGGAGCGCCACCTGGCGCTTGTCCCAGCCGTCGTCGCTCGCTGCCAGTCCGGCAATTGCCGTTTCAGCCCCTTCTCCCCGCCGGAGTCCAGCCAGTGCGTGGTGCCGGAGGGATCGGTTGGTCCAGGCCTGCGAAATTACTGCGCCGACCCCTGGGGCCAACGCCGGTACGGCGTTGCCGACGGCCAGCGAGTAGCTCGCAGTCGCCACCGCAAGGCAGTGTCCGCTGCGGGCCAGCACTGAATATGTCATGCACATTTCCCCTTGGTCACAATTTGGATCGAATATGGCTGGTTTCGCAGAACAGCTTGCAAGTGGGCTGCGTCACTCAACATAATGATACTTACATCATCAAAATGATCATAGAAGCAGATGGAGACCACCATGAAAAAGCAGCGCACCGTTCTGGCGCTAGCCTTCGTCGGGGCACTCACGCTGAGCTCCTGCTCCGCGCAGGAAGGCGTGGACCTGGGCGACGGCGGCGGCGGTGACAGTGAAAACGGCCGCAACCTCGTTGCCGCGATCGCTGGCGAACCCGACCAGCTCGATCCCCACAACACCAGCGCCTATTTCTCCTTCCAGGTGCTGGAGAATGTCTACGACACCCTGGTGGCTCCGGACGAGAACCTGGAGATGCAGCCAGCGCTCGCGGAATCCTGGGAAACCAGCGACGACCAGCTGACCTGGACCTTCACCCTGCGGGACGATGTCACCTTCCATGACGGGTCCGAGTTCACCTCGGAGGACGTCGCCTACTCGTTCAACCGCATCATCGACGAGGAACTCGGCAACGCCTACCGGTTCGGTGCAGTGGAATCCATCGAGACCCCTGACGAGCAGACCGTTGTCATCAAGGTGTCCTCACCGAGCCCTAACCTGCTGTCGTCGATCGGTGGCTTCAAGGGCATGGCGATCGTCTCCGCGGAGAATGTGGAATCCGGCGACATTCAGGACACGCCGATTGGCACCGGTCCCTTCGCCTTCGATTCGTACACCACCGGTGACTCGATCTCCCTGACCGCCAATGAGGACTACTGGGGCGGTGCGCCTGAAATCCCAGGGGTAACCTTCCGATTCATCTCAGAAGGCACGACGGCGCTCGCTGACCTTACCGCCGGCCAGGTGGATTGGACTGACTCCATTCCAGCGCAACAGGTGACCAGTCTGGAGAGCAACCCGGATGTCGAGGTGGGCATGGTGCCCAGCAACGACTACTGGTACCTGGCTCCCAACCAGGCCAGCGCACCCTACGACGACGTCAGGGTGCGCCAGGCGATTGCCTACGCCATAGATCGTGATGCGATCACCCAGGCAGCCAGCTTCGGAAACGCGACAACCAATCAGCTGGCGATCCCCGAGTCCAGTTCCTGGTACACCGAATACTCTGAATACTCGCTGGATCTGGAACGTGCCCAACAGCTGATGGATGATGCGGGGGCGTCGGACCTCGCCATGGAGCTGATGGTCACCACCCAGTATCCGGAGACGGTCACCGCGGCAGAGGTGATCGCTGACAACCTGTCGCAAATCGGAATCACTGTCGACATCCGCACCCTTGACTTCGCTACCTGGCTGGACGAACAGGCCAACGGAAACTTCGACATGCTGATGCTGGGGTGGCTGGGCAACATTGACCCGGACGACTTCTACTACAACCAGCATCACAGCGAGGGCAGCTCGAATGCCCAGGGATATTCGAACCCTGAGGTGGACCAGTTGCTCGACGAAGCGCGCACCGAAACAGATGTCGCGGCACGCCAGGGTCTCTACGACCAGGCAGCAACGCAGATCGCTGACGACGGTAGCTACATTTACTTGTACAACCCGGACGTCATCCAGGCCTGGTCGCCAGCGTTGGAGGGTTACGAGCCCCGCAGCGACCGCGCCATCAGGTTCGCCGATGTGTCCTTCGCCGAGTAACTGCTGACCCCGACCACGGTTAGGAAGACCAGGAAGCCACCATGAACAGGACGTTGCTGTATTTTCTTCTCCGCAGGCTGGGGCACACCGCCCTGGTGCTGGTCGGAGTGATGGTGGTGGTCTTCACCCTGGTCCATCTGGTACCGGGTGACCCGGTGCGCGTCGCGCTGGGCACCCGGTATACGGAGGAATCCTACAACGCGCTGCGGGCCGCATCAGGGCTCGACCAACCACTCCTGGTGCAATTCTTCTCCTATGTGGGTAACGCCATCACCGGCAATCTGGGGGTGAGCTTCCGCAATGGTGACCCGGTCACCCAGGTGCTCCTGGCACGGCTCCCCGCCACCCTGTCCCTCGCCATCGCCGGAATGGTGGTCGCTCTGCTGATCGCCGTCCCGCTGGGGTTGTACGCCGCACTCAACGAAGGCAAAACCAGCGACGGCATCATTCGGGCGGTCAGCCAGTTCGGGGTGTCAGTGCCGGACTTCTGGATGGGCCTGCTGCTGATCATCCTGTTCTCCTCGGTCCTCGGGTGGCTGCCGCCGTCGGGGTACGTCCCCCTGACCGAGGATCCGCTGGGCTGGTTGAGTCGGGTCACCCTCCCTGCGGTCACCGTGGGGCTGGTTGCCGGGTCCATCATGACCCGGTACATCAGGGCCGCCGTCCTGGACGTGATGGGAGCAAGCTACATCCGGACCGCCCGCTCCAAAGGCCTGAAACGGAACGTGGTGATCGGCCGGCATATTGTCCGGAACGCCCTGGTGCCCGTCCTGACCATCGGGGGTATCCAGATGGCCACCATGCTGGGCGGGCTGATCGTGGTGGAGGTGGTCTTCGCCTGGCCCGGCCTTGGCCGGCTGGTGTTTGACGCCGTCGCTGCCCGTGACTACGCGGTCATCCAGGGAGCTGTGCTGCTGATTGCGGCAATGTTCCTCCTCATCAACCTGATCGTGGACCTGCTCTACGCCGTCGCCGACCCAAGGATCCGCGTCTCATGACCACTACCCCAGCGGCAACGCCTCCGTCCGAGCCCCGCGCACCGGTGACAGACACCCGAATCAGCGCGCTCCGCCTCGTGTTCCGGAACAAGGTCACCGTGGCCGGCACCGTGGTCCTCGCCGTCGTCGTGTTCGCCGCAGCCTTCGGACCGCTGCTGGCGCCCTACGGCATCAACGACGTCGATGTGCCAAATGCCCTGCAGCCGCCGAGTGGGCAGCACTGGTTCGGCACCGACGAACTGGGCCGCGATGTGTTCTCCCGGGTGCTCGTCTCGGCCCGGGTATCGATCCTGGTGGGGTTGGTCTCGGTGGGATTTGCGCTGCTCGTCGGCGTCACCCTGGGGTTGCTCGCCGGATTCTACGGGAAGTGGCTGGACACCGTGGTCATGCGAGCCGCCGACGTCCTCTTCGCTTTTCCCGTGCTGCTCCTCGCACTGGCCATTGTTGCGGTGCTGGGGCCGGGACTGACGACGGCGATGATCGCCATCGGCGTCGTCTATACGCCAATCTTCGCCCGCGTCACTCGCGCCTCGACCCTTGCCGTCCGGGAAGAACCATTCGTCAAAGCCTCTATTTCGATCGGTGCGAGCAGCTCGCTGATCCTGCGGCGTCACATCCTGCCGAACATCACCGGGCCCATCATTGTGCAGACCTCGCTGTCCCTCGCCTTCGCGATCCTCTCCGAAGCAGCACTGTCCTTCCTTGGCCTCGGGGTGCAGCCACCAGATCCCTCCTGGGGCAGGATGCTCTACGTCGCCAAGGACTTTCTCAGCGACGCGTGGTGGATGAGTTTCTTCCCGGGCGCCGCGATTTTCCTGACCGTGCTGGCGTTCAACCTGGTCGGTGACGGACTGCGCGACGTGCTGGACCCGCGGCAACGGACCGCCATCGAAGCAAGGAGTGGACGATGACTGATGCAGTCCTTGACGTACGCAACCTCAATCTCAGCGTGGGCCGGGCCAACATTGTCAACGACGTGTCGTTCTCCGTCTCCCAGGGTTCAACCCTCGGGATCGTCGGCGAATCCGGTTCCGGTAAGTCAATGACAGTGCTCGGCGCAACCGGTCTGGTGGACTCGCCGCCCGCAGTAGTCACTGGCACGTCGACGATTGATGGGGCCAACCTGGTGGGCTTGAGCCGCGCCAAGCTGCAGAAGATCCACGGGCGCCGGATTGGATTTATTTTCCAGGACCCCTCAACCTCCCTCAATCCCGTCCTGACCATTGAACGGCAACTGACCGAGGGGCCCGAAACCCACCTTGGCATGACCCGGCGGGCGGCCAAACGCAAGGCGCTTGACCTGCTGGAGGCAGTCGGAATCCCTGATCCGGGATCCCGCCTGGGTGCCTACCCCCACCAGCTGTCCGGCGGGATGAAGCAACGGGTGATGATCGCCGTCGCTCTCGCCTGCGATCCCGCGCTGCTCATCGCAGACGAACCGACCACCGCCCTGGACGTCACTACCCAATCGCAGATCATGGCCCTGGTGCGATCCCTCCAGGAGCGGGTTGGTATGGCGGTCGTCTGGATCAGCCATGACCTGGGTGTGATCTCAGGGGTTGCCGAGGAAGTCGTGGTCCTGTACGGAGGGCAGGTGGTGGAGCAGGCAGGGATTCTCGAACTGTTCAGGAATCCGTTGCACCCCTATACACAGGGTCTGCTGCAGGCACGACCGACCCTCGGCAGCACTGCGGAGCTGGTGGTGATCCCGGGCAGTCCGCCCGATCCGAAACATCTGCCCGAGGGATGTGTGTTCTTCGACCGCTGCCCGCTCCGCCTTGATCCACGATGCGAAACCGAACGGCCGCCGCTCGCCGCGGTCGGAGCGGATCACCTGGTGAGGTCCTTCTGCGCCACCAGCGGATCCGACCGGATCTCCAACGCCTGGGAGGCCTCCCGTGTCTGATACCCCATTGCTCTCAGTCCAGGATCTGCAGGTCCATTTTTCCGTCTCAACCCCCACCGGACGCGGTACTGTGCACGCGGTGGAGAACATCTCCTTTGACCTGCGCCGGGGCGAAACCCTGGGGCTGGTGGGAGAATCAGGCTCCGGCAAGTCGACCATTGCCAACGCCTTGATGCGCTTGGAGACACCCACCGCGGGAAAGCTGCTGCTGGACGGCAAGGACGTCACCCGGGTCAAGGGCAGGGAACTCAAAGAGCTGCGCCGCAGGATTGCCATGGTCTTCCAGGACCCCTTCTCGGCGCTCAACCCCCGGCAGACCGTCGGCGCTTCGGTAGCGGAACCGCTCGTGGTGCACGGACTCGCGGGCGCCGCTTCGTCCCGGCGCGCGAGGGTCAACGAGCTCTTTGGGCTGGTGGGGCTGCCTGAGCGATTTGCCGACAGATACCCCCACGAACTGTCAGGTGGACAGCGCCAGCGGGTCTGTATCGCCCGGGCACTCGCGGGGGAACCGGACATCATCATCCTGGATGAGGCGACCGCTTCCCTCGACGTATCGGTGCAGGCACAGATCATGAACCTGCTGAAACGGCTCCAGGCCGATCTGGGGTTGACGCATCTTTTCGTCGCACACGACCTTGCGGCCGTTGAGTACATGAGTCATCGGGTGCTGGTGATGTATCTGGGCAGGCTGATGGAGCTCAGCCCGAAGGTCGAGCTGTACCGTGCGCCCGGCCACCCCTACACGCAGGCGCTGCTATCGGCTATTCCGCTCGCTGACCCGCTCCAGGAACGCAACCGAGAACGGACGCTGCTGCAAGGGGACGTTCCCTCGCCGTTGAATCCGCCGTCCGGATGTGTCTTCCGTACCAGGTGTCCGTTGGCAATCAGCGAGTGCGCCGACGTCGTCCCGGAGCCAGTCGTCCTGGGCGAGGACCACGTCGCAGCCTGTATCAGGACGGCGGAGGTACCGCTGCTGAACCGGTAGCTCCCGGGCGGATCTCCTGGCTGGGACGAATACCTATCCTGCGACAGGAACGGGCTACGAAAAAGGTAACGGGGCGCGGATGCCTGAGCATGTGCCTCACCTCACAGGCCGAATCCGGATTCATGAGAGGATACCTAGGGTCCGACCGTCTGTCGGCGCTCAGCTCCCCCCAATCTGAAGGATCCTTGATGCCCGGCGACATGCCCCCCGAGAAGCTCGGCCCCGTGACCGCAGAAAAGCTCAACCACTCGGACCGTGTGGACGACGACGGTGGCAAACCCGCCAAATGGAAAATTGTGGGACCAGGGCTGGTGGTTGCTGCCACGGGTGTGGGCGCCGCCGACATGGTCGCCACCTTGGTAGCTGGATCCCGCTACGGGTACGGCCTGCTCTGGGCGGTTATTCTCGGCGTGTTCCTGAAGATCATTCTGGTGGAGGGTGCAGGACGGTTCACGCTGGCCACCGGCTACACCATCTTCGAAGGCTGGCGTTCGCTCGGCAAATGGACCACCTGGTACTTCGGGCCGTACATCATGATCTGGGGCTTCGTCTACGGGGCGACGGCTATGTCGAGTGCGGCGCTGCCCCTCGCCGCATTGTTCCCGATCTTTCCTCTCTGGGTCTGGGCCATCGTCATGGGCCTGGCCGGGTTCGTGATGGTCTGGTTCGGTCGATACGCCACCTTTGAAAAGATCACGGCAGCCCTGGTGGGCATCATGTTCGTCACCGTGGTGGGCCTGGCCATTATCGCGGCGCCCAACCTCCCCGAGATGGCCACCGGGCTGGTGCCGATCATTCCCGAGGGTGGACTGCTGTACACGCTGGCGCTCGCCGGCGGTGTCGGGGGGACCATCACGCTCGCCGCTTACGGCTACTGGCTGCGAGAGAAGGGTTGGTACACGCCCAAGTGGATGAAGGTTATGCGCATCGACAATTCGATGGCTTACGTGATGACCGGCATCTTCGTCATCGCCATGCTCATTGTTGGCGCCGAAGTGGTCCGCTCCGCGGGAGTCAGCCTTAGCGCCGGCGATGAGGGGTTGCTTGACCTGTCCACGGTTCTCCGCGAAGAGTACGGCGACGTCGTCGGGATCGGCTTCCTGATCGGGTTCTGGGCAGCATCGTTCTCGTCGATCATCGGCGTCTGGAACGGCGTGTCCCTGATGTTCGCCGATTTCTGGGGCAACATCCGGGGCAAGGAGTCGGGCCATCCCGACACCCGGGTGGGCGGCAAATACTTCAGGTTCTACGTCCTGTGGCTGACTTTCCCGCCAATGATCCTGTTTGCGCTGGGTCAGCCGATCGGGCTGATCCTTGCCTACGGTGTCCTCGGTTCACTGTTCATGCCGTTCCTCGCCGTCACCCTGCTCGGGCTGCTGAACGGGAAGCGGATCCCCAAGAAGTACGCGAACAAGCTCCACACCAATATCGCGCTCGCCGTCGTCGCTTTGCTGTTCATTGTGCTCGGCATCAACCAGCTGGTCGGCGCCGTCGCGCCCCTGTTTGGGAGCTGACCCCGGGGGTTGGTAGCCCCGACTGTGACAGAAACGGCCCTGAGACTCAGACCTGCCGGGTGCAACCGGCGAAGATGAGCCTCGGGGCCGTTTTTCGCTCCGGTGTCCGTTTCTGGCTGGGGATTGCAGCGCCGGGGGAGCGGCCGTTAGAGAAACCGGACGTCGCTGAAGCCGCACACAGTGATTTCCACCGAACTCACCGAGCCGAGAGACTCCACCGAGCTGGGCTCGACCAAACCCGGGGCGGCCCCGGCCAGGCCGCCCAGCTCCGCCCGGACCGCGGCGGCCACACGGCGGACCAGCAGGGGTGCAGGGGTGCTTGTCAGCGCCGCTATCCGGGCCCTGATGACCAGCCCGGAATCGCCGGCGTCAACGGCGACCATCGTTTCATCGGCGCCGAGCGCGCTCGCGATACCGGCGAGCACTGCCGACCGGGCCGGATACAGGCCAGCAACCCCTTCCACCCCAACGATGATTTCCTGGGCCCGAAGGGCTACCTGGTCCTTATTCATTCACCTCTCCCTTCCGGTCTGGACTGACATGCTCGTGGACATCGGTTACCGTCACGTCGACCGAGGTGAGGTTGAGCTCTGAATGGGTGGTGATCATCGCCGCGATCCGCGTCCGGAGGGACTCGATCATGGCGGGGAGCGGGTAGCCGAAAAAGGCCGTCACGTTCACTTCGACTCTGACGTCGGCGCCAGGGGTGGTGATGTCGCCGTGCAGCCGACATTTACCGATGGTTGCGCCGTCGACGTCGTCGCCAATTCTCCGGATGAGAGCCAGCAGGCTCCCCTCGGTTTCGAAGAAGTCGTCCTCAGGGTGCTCGCTGGCCAGCGGAACGCTCCGCCCGGAACGCATTTCCAGCCGGAGGTTGCCCAGGATCGATTGGAGCCACGGCTCATCGGCCGATCCGGCCTGTTCAGTGTCGGCTGCCGAAAGTAGCCCACTCAGGCGGTGCAGGGAACGAAGCCCCGCCAGCCCGGCCTGGCACTCGGGGCACCGCAGGTAGTGCTGCTCGGCTGCGGACTGTCCGGTCCGCAGGTACTCGTCAAGCTCGTCGAGGCTGTGGCCACAACCGGGGTCAGGGAACTCGTTACTCATCGCCAGTCCTCCATTTCCTTCATCAGGGTGGTGCGTGCTCGCGACAGCCGACCGCGAACGCTGTCGGCCGTGATGTCCAGCGTCCTGGCAATATCCTCGTAGGATTGCCCGCCCATTTCCTTCAGCACCCAGCATTGCCGTTGCTCTGGTGGAAGCCTTTGCAGGGCTTCCACCAGGGAACGCATCTGGGTGTCCTGCTCGACGGCCCGCACGGGGCCGGGCGCATGGTCGAACGGTTCGACGTCGTCGAGGTGGACGGTGGTCTTGCGTTTCCGGACCAGGTCGATGCTTTTGCGGCCGCAGATCCGCATCAGCCACGGCTTGACGGCTGAGCCGTCCTGCAGGTTGCCAAGCTGGTTCCAGGCCTGGAGGAGCGTTTCCTGCACCGCGTCGTCGGCGTCAGCCGTTGACCCGGTGAGACGGCGCGCGTAGCCGCGCATGAGTGGTCCGTAGCGCCGGGCGAGCGCTTCGAACGAGGCCACATCACCGTCGGAGGCCCGCTCCACCAGGAAGGAATCGGCCGCAGCGTCGAGGTTGAGGCGCGGACGGTCCGGGAGCGTCAATCGACTCTCCGGGTACGGGTGAACCGGGTCCTTGCCCCGTTCTGCACGCTCACCAGAACGGGAATGCGCTCGCCAAGCAGCGTGTCCAACCCTGCGATGGCTTCGTTGGCTGCTGCGACGATGGCGCCCGGGGAGGCGCCACGACGTGGCTGAACCCTGACCCGGAGGCCGGTGTGGCGGCGCACCCGCCAGGAGGACACTGCAACGGCGAGGACCTGGTCGTTTTCTTCCAGTGCAGTCCGCAGCGCGTCGGCCACCAGTGACGTTTCCACGGTGGTCTTGCCCGATGCGGATTCCTGCCGTCCCACGGTGCTCGTGCGGCCGCCGCCCTGGGAAGCGATCCACCCGACGAGCAGGGCGGCGCACACGACCATCAGCGCCAGTGCGGCGATGGTCCACCAACTGGTGTCGGCGGTCAGGGGCGCGGACGCCAACAGCCCGGGAAACCCGGTGACCGCGGAAGTGCCGATAGAGGTCCAGGACTCGGCAGCCTCCGGTACGAGGCCCGCCGCAGCGGTCAGCGCACCGATGGCCACCAGTGTCAGTCCAAGGACAGCGAGCAGCATGCGGTTTAGCCAACGATGTGTGGAACTCATATGCCTAACGCTCCTTCGTGCCTGATGTTGATCCTAACCGTCGGCTCCGGACGGATGCCGTAGTCCGACAACTCCTCCTCGACGGCCGACCGGATGGTCGACTCATTGAGCGGCGACCCGCTGGTCGGCCGGACGTCCACCGTGATGCGCCGCCGGTCGACGCGGGTGGACACCTGGTCCGGGTCCAGCCCGGCTTCCCGCCGGGTGCGCCGTGACACTGCGGCAGCGACGACCTCCGAATCGACGACAACGGCCGTCCGGTCCTGGTCGACCACATGCAACGCTTTGGTCCCGGGGGTCACCGCGATCAGGAGAATCACCAACCCGATGACAGCCAATCCGATGCCGGCTGCGGCCAGTGCCCAGGGGAGCGTCGACTGTGGCAGGTCCGCCGCCCACTGAAGTAGTGACGGAGGACTGGCGACCAGCGGAGGCTGATTCAGCAGGGATAGCACAGCCTCGGTTCCCAGCCAGGCCACCCCCAGCAGGCCAACGACGGCGGCTGTCACCGATGCGCCAGCGCGGGAGGAATGGGTTTCACGGCGCACAAGCCGCCGGGTGTGCAGCACTTCGCTCATGCCAGTTTCCGTTCCGCTGGTGGGTGCATGCCGGTGAGCCGGATATCGATCCGGCCCACCTCCGACCCGGTCACCCGAGCGACCGATGCCCGGATTCCCGAGCGGGCCTTCTCAGCCCGTTCGAACAGTGTTCCCCCGCCCCGCTGCACGTCCTGGGGGTTCCGCGCAGCCTGGAGGAGGGTGGGGGCGGGGAGTGGGACCGACGCGGTCACGCCGAGGGCGCCGCCGTCGTCGGCCAGACTGATCCGCACGTCCCGACGCGGGACGCCAAAGGCCTCAGCGATGACAGCCTCGGTGGTGTGGGTCAGCGCCGCCTTGGTGACGCGGGTGTGCCCGTTGCGTCCGGTCCCGTTGCGTCTGGCCGGGGCCGGGTTCGCCGCGGTCATGAGGAGGAGCGCCTGCCCCGCAGGGCATCGAGTACCGAGCCGAGGTCAAGCTTCCCTTCGGCGGTACGCCCGACGACGGCGCCGATCGCCATGAACAGTGCCACCAAAAGGAAACCCCAGAAGCCGAAGATCAGTGCAGCCAACGCGAGGGTGGCGCCGACGGCGATGCCTGTGGTGGTGGGGCTCATGAGACGCGCGATTCTGCTGGTGTGGTTGGGGCGTCGTCGCCGGTGTCGTCCCCGGGGACATGGATATCGGTGACTGTCACGTTCACCTCGGTGACCTCCATACCCACGAGGTCCTCAACGGCCGAGTAGATGGCGTCGCGAACCTGGCCAGCGACGTCCTTGAGCGGGTGCGGATACTCGACGACCAGGGTGATGTCGACGGCAACCTGGGTCTGGCCAACCTCGACGGAAATACCCTGGGTGTGGTCCTTCTGACCCACCGCGTCCCGGAGGGACCCGAGAGCGCGGGCAGCCCCGCCGCCCAGCGCGTAGACGCCCGGAATGTCGCGAACCGCGATGCCAGCGATCTTCGCTACGACGTTGTCGGCGATGGCGGTGGTGCCACGGCCATCGTCATTCGGGTTCTTCCCGACGACGGTCCCCGTGGTCGGCTTGGAGGCCTGGGTCTTGTCCTGGGGCTGAGTAGTCATGAGGTGGCTCCTTGGTCAGTATCGGTTAATGTTCCGGTCAAACGGGTGCCCTCACATCAAGCGCACCTGCCTCTAAGACGGAGCGATCGGAATAATGCTCACGGTCCTGATAAAGTGAGGCGCGTCACATTGAGAATGTGTACCAATCGTGACCACTGCGTGACGGTTCCTTAATATAGCTGTGCGTAGGGTGTAGTGAAGGCATATTCACCGTGCCTAAGTCTTTTCCGGAATTTTGCCTGCAGGCTGACACGTAACCAATGTGAAGAGGGTATTGATTTGTTGGATTTCTTTGGAGACCGGCTGCCTCAAATCCTGTTCGCCAGCTGGCAGCACTTCTCCCTGGTCGTCCAGTGCCTGATTCTCGGGACCGTGATCGCGGTGGGAATCGCTGCGCTGGTTTACCGCAGCAGCACCTTCAGATCGATTGCGAACAGCGTCTCAGCGGTAGGCCTCACCATCCCGTCCTTCGCCTTCATCGGGCTGATGATTGCACCCTTCGGTTTTGGTGTGACTCCCGCCGTGATTGTCGTGTCCTTTTTCGCCGCGCTCCCGATCCTCCGGAACGCCGTGGTGGGGCTGACTGGTATCGACAACTCGATCGTCGAATCCGCCCGGGGGATCGGCATGAGCCGGTTCCGGACCCTGCTGCAGGTGGAACTGCCACTGGCCTGGCCGGTGATCCTGGCCGGCATCCGGGTGTCTGCCCAGATGGTGATGGGCATCGCCGCGATTACCGCCTACGCGCTCGGCCCCGGCCTCGGCGGCTTCATTTTCTCCGGGCTCTCCCGGCTGGGCGGCGCCAACGCGCTGGAATCAGTGGCCACCGGCGTCATCGCCGTCATCATTCTTGCCCTTGTGCTCGACGTCCTGCTCATCGGCCTCGGCCGACTAACCACTCCGCGAGGTATCCGTGTCTGAGACCCTTTCCACAGCAACCGACAACACCTCGAACTCCGGACCTTCCGGGATTACCGGCGCCAGCATCCTGTTGGACAAGGTCACCAAGCATTACCCGGGCCAGGATTCCCCGGCCGTTGACGGTCTCACCCTGGAGATTCCGGCAGGCAAGATCGTCATGCTGGTGGGTCCATCCGGCTGTGGCAAAACCACCACGCTCAAGATGATCAACCGGCTCATCGAGCCCACCGAAGGACGGATCGTCCTCGACGACGACGACGTCACTGACATCAACGGCGACAACCTCAGGCGCCGGATCGGCTACGTGATCCAGGCTGGTGGACTGTTCCCGCACATGAGTGTTGCCACGAACATTGGGATTGTGCCGAAAATGCTCGGCTGGAGCAAAGAGAAGATCGCTGCGCGGGTCGATGAACTGCTGGAACTGGTCTCCCTGGATCCCGCCCAGTACCGGGACCGCTTCCCCAAGGAACTCTCCGGCGGGCAGCAGCAGCGCGTCGGCGTTGCGCGTGCTCTGGCCGCAGACCCACCCGTGTTGTTGATGGATGAGCCGTTCGGCGCCGTCGACCCGATCACCCGGCAGCGGCTGCAGGACGAGCTCCTGAACATTCAGGCGGAGCTGCAGAAAACCATCGTCTGCGTCACCCACGACTTCGACGAAGCGGTGAAGCTCGGCGACTGGATCGCCATCTTCACCGACGGCGCGCAACTGGTGCAGTACGACACTCCTGAACGGATTCTCGCGAACCCCGCCAACGAATTCGTCGAAAACTTCATCGGTTCAGGGGCCGGGCTGAAGCAGCTCACGCTGACCCGCGTCAATGAAGTGGATCTTGCCGAGGCAGTTGTCGCCAACAGTGGCGACCTCGCCAGCGACGTACTCTCACGGCTCGACGACGCACGGCACGACCACGCCGTCATTGTCGACCAGAAGAACCGCCCCATCCAATGGCTCACCCGCCGCCAGCTCACCCGGATCGACCGGGTCAGCGATGACCGGGACGCCAAACTCCCCGTCGTCGGCGACCGTGCGACGCTCAACGATGCGCTGGACACCATGCTGGTCTCCAGCGCTGGCGCGGCCCTGGTTACCGGGAAGCGCGACACCTTCCTCGGCGTGATCAACGTCGAAACGGTCATGGATGCGATCGGCCGCGCCCATACGCATGCCCGTTCAGCGCACTCCTCCGGGCGTCCGGTGGGCGTCAATACCGGGACGCTGCAGGCAGTCGAGAGTCAGGGCGGCACAGTCGACGACGACGATCCGTCCCTGTCGGCTGCGGGATCCGGCCAGTGAGCGCTGCCGCGCCGGCCCAGACTGCCCAGGCCGTTACCGCCGAGGCGGATATCGCCGGGCCGTCCTGGCGTCCACTGGTCTACCAGCTCGCCGGCATCCTCGCGGCTCTTGCCGCGTTGATCGGGTGGGCTCTGACTGCTGACCTGTCGGAGACCGAACTCAACACCCTCAACCCAAACACACTGCTCGGCTACACGCTTGAACACCTTGCCCTGACGGCCGTGTCAGCGGTCATCGTGCTCGTCATCGCCATTCCGCTGGGTATTCTGTTGACCCGCGGGCCGTTCCGGCGGCTCACCGGCCCGGTGCTCGCCGTCGTCAATATTGGCCAGGCTGCCCCGGCGATCGGCTTGATTGTGCTCCTTGCCTCCTGGCAGGGCTTCGGTTTCAACGCCGCCATCATCGCGCTGGTCCTCTACGCTCTGCTGCCCGTTCTCCGGAACACGATGGTCGGCATCAATCAGGTGGATGAGCGTCTCGTCGAGGCCGGCCGGGGCATGGGGATGAGCGCCACGGCCGTCCTGGTCAAGGTGGAGCTGCCACTGGCGGTCCCCGTAATGCTCGCCGGGATCCGCACCGCACTGGTGCTCCTCGTGGGCACCGCCGCACTCGCGGCCTTCATCAACGGTGGAGGGCTCGGGATTCTCATCATCACCGGAGTGAACCTCAACCTGGTCAGCGTCCTCGTGGTGGGGTCGGTCCTCGTGGCACTCCTGGCTCTTCTGGTCGACTGGATTGGGCGCGTCGTCGAGCATGTCGCCCGCCCGAAAGGACTCTGATGCTTTTTAGTACCACACCGAACCGCGCCGTGCCCCGGCGGGCCCTGCGGCGTGCGGCCGGCGCCGCAGCTGTCCTGTCCGCGGGGCTGCTGGCCACCGGTTGCGGTCTGCAACCGGCCACCTCCTACGTCCCCGCAGCAGGCCCTGGCAGCATTGCGGAAATCGTCGACGGGGAACCCCTGACGGTTACCTCCAAGAACTTCACCGAACAGCTGATCCTCGGCAAGATCGCTGTCCTCGCTGGCCAGGCGGCTGGATTCGATGTCACCGACCTCACCAACGTTCCCGGCAGCCAACCCGTCCGAGAGTTGCTCCTCGCTGGCCAGGCCGATATCACCTGGGAATACACGGGAACCGCGTGGCTCACCTACCTCGGCATGAGCGAAGGGTTCCCCAACCAGGAGGAGCAATTCGCCGCAGTCTACGAGGCTGACCTGGCGAACGGTTTGACCTGGGGGGACACCGCGCCCCTGAACAACACCTACGCGATGGCAATCCGCACCGAAGCGATCGAGGATCTGGGGGGAATCAGCACCATCTCCGACATCGCTGAACTGCCGGTCGAGGAAAGGACGTTCTGCGTCGAGGCGGAGTTCAACTCGCGCCCGGACGGCATGAACCCCATGCTCGCCCACTACGGGATGGCCCGGGGCGAAGCGGACGGCGTCCCCGATGACAACATCAGCATCTTCGATACCGGGGCCGTCTATACGGCTACCGACAACGGGGACTGCAACTTCGGCGAAGTATTCTCAACCGATGGGCGGATCGATGCCCTTGACCTGACCATCCTTGAAGACGATTTGGGGTTCTTCCCCGCCTACAACGCGGCACCGGTCTTCTACACCGAGACGCTCGAACAGCACCCGGGTCTGGAAGAGGTCTTCGGCACGATTGCCCCGACTTTGACCGACGAGGCGCTGCGGGCCATGAACCTGCGGGTCGACGTCGAGGGCGAGGAACCCGCGGATGTCGCCTTCGACTTCATGGTGGAGCAGGGCTTCATCTCCGAGCCGGAGGGGCCGCTGGGTTCCGACAGCTGAGGCCCGCTAGGGCTGGCTCGCCGTGAGGGCGGTGATCATCCGTTCCAGGCGGGCAACCCCGGAAAACCGGCCAGCATTGTCGGTGACAAGGAGTGGTTCGAACCGGTGGCCCGGTTCGCGGGTGATCGACCGGTCGAGGGCCGCAGTCAAGGGTGTGTCCAGATTCGCCCGCATCCCCTGGCTGACAACTCCCAGCGCCGCGGCATCGGGTGTGAGCAGGGAGACTGGCCGCAGCTCGGCATCAATCAGGACCACCGCAGCCAGTCCGGGATCCGCAGTGAAAACCTCGTGGGCCTGGGCCAGGCTCAGCACGGCGGGGGCTGGCTCGACGACGTCGCGGAGCACCGTCTTCGTCACCCTGACCTGCCGCGCGGCAAGACGGTGCGCCAACTCGAAGTCGATTCCTGCCCAGGGCGGTCCCGGCCGGGCAAGCAGGTAGCCCTGTACCAGCGGTACACCGAGGCTGGCCAGGGTATCGAGCTCCTCCAGACGTTCCACGCCCTCCGCAAGAATCCAGGCGTCAACCCGGCTGGCGAAGATCCCCAGCATTTCGATCAGGGCCCGTTTTGCCTCGTCCCGATCAACGTCCTGGACCAGTTCCCGATCGATTTTGATCATTGACGGGCGCAACTGCAGCAGGTGTCTCAGGCCGGCATAGCCAGCACCGGCGTCGTCGACGGCGATCTGCGCACCCGCCGAGCGCAACTGATGCAAATCAGGTTCAAGTTCAAGGTAGGAATCGATGGGGGTCTGCTCGGTCAGCTCGACAATGAGCCCACCCAGGTTCCCCTCCTCCCGCCACACGCTGCGGATGCTCTCGGAGGTCAGAAGCTCGGGGGAAACATTGAGGGTGAGGAAACAGTTCCCGGGCAGGCTGGGACGGGCGCGGAGCGCAACCCGGAGCGCCGCCGATTCGAGGTCGGCGGCCCGGCCGTGGCGTCGTGCGGCCGCGAACCAGACTTCGGGATTTTTCTCGCAGAAGCCCGGGAACCGTGCCAAGGCTTCGTAGCCAACGACGATGCCGCGTGCGGTGTCGATGATGGGCTGGTACGCCGCGGTCAGTCCCTCGCCTCGGCAAGCGCGCGTCAGCAGCTCCTCCCAATCCGGTGGGTCGCTGCTGCCGGATTGGGAGGAGCTAGCTGCGGGTATCAACTAACCCCGGGTTTTCATCGGATGTGTGGTTCGGGGCGTGTTTAAGCAGGGAAAGAGTGCTCTGACTTGGGAAAATAGTGGTGTCT
>NZ_BAAAIJ010000014.1:0-6231 GCF_039526005.1 Arthrobacter flavus
GGCTTTAGGCATGATGAACATCCTTCCACCCGCGAGGTTAATCCTCACAGGTCAGGAGTCAACCAAACCTTCAGCAGTCCCCGTTGAGAACGACTGTTTCAGACAGCCCGATCGATGGATCGGTGGCGTAGGCAGTGATAAAGGTGGTGACCAGGTAGTAGCCCCCTACGGCAACAGGAAGCGCACCAATTCCCAGCAGGATCGGTTTCCAGTTGGTGACGATCGCATACTTCAGGGGCAATTGCTGGTTGGCCGCGTCGGGAACCTCGGCTTCGAACACCGGTGATTCTTCAACTTTCAACCGGATGATCAGCCCGACAATGATCAGGACAGCTGAGGCGAGGAAGGGGAGCCTCCACGCCCATTCCTGCAACGCGTCTCCTTCAAGGGTCGAGAGGATGCTGAAGAAGCCTGTTGCAAGGAGGGCACCTGCAGGGTTGCCCAACTGGGCAAACGCACCATAGAAGGTCTTCTTGCTCTCCGGCGCATGTTCCACAGCCATCAGGACGGCACCACCCCACTCCCCACCGACGGCTAGTCCCTGAATGAAGCGGAGCGTCACCAGCAGGACGGGCGCCCATACGCCGATCTGTGCATAGGTAGGCAACAGGCCGATGAGGAAGGTTGCTATGCCCATCATGGTCAAGGTGATGACCAAGGCGGTGCGGCGGCCGATGCGGTCACCGACGTGCCCAAAAATGATTCCGCCGATGGGGCGTGCGAGGAAGCCGACGGCGTAGGTGGCAAAAGCCGCAGCAATGCCGGTCAGCCGGTCCGTATCTTCGGAGAAGAAGATATTACCGAAAACCAGGGCCGCTGCTGTGGCATAGATGTAGAAGTCGTACCACTCGATGGTGGTGCCGACGAAGGCGGCCAGTCCGGCCTTTCGCGCCTTTTTGATTTGCGCTTCTTCTGTCATGGCGAATCCTTATGCGTCGGAGGATGAGTAGTGCTGGCGACCGTCCACCCAGGTCTCATGGACTGGGATCGCGGCAATGCGGTTCGGGCTGACCGTCAGTGGGTCCTCCCCGAGGACGACGAAGTCCGCCCGTTTTCCGGTCGAGATGCTCCCCAGCTCGTCCTCCCGACCCAGCGTCAATGCGCCGTTCAGCGTGTGTGCCGCAAGGGCTTCTGGTGCAGTGATCCGGAGCGAGTCACTGCCTAGCTGATGCCCGTTGCGTGTGACGCGCGTGACTGCGGCTTGAATCGCTTCGAGCGGCTTCGGTGCCGCGACGGGAGCGTCCGAGCTAATCGTGACCGGCACTCCGGCGGAAATGAACTCACCCAGTGGATTGAACCGCTCGCCCGGTGTGCCAATCGCGGCAGTGACGCCTTCCCCCCAGTTGTAGTAGTGCTGAGGTTGATTGACGGGGTGCACGCCCAGACGCTTGATGCGATCGATCTGATCAGGGGTTGGCAGTCCGCAGTGTTCGATGCGGTGGCGAGCGTCGGCCGCGGGGTGTGCTTCTTGTGCACGCTCGATCGCATCGAGGACCATGGCGAGCGCGTCGGGTGACTGGGCATGGGTGGCCGTTTGCAGGCCGACTGCGTGGGCCTTCATGATGAGATCGGCATAGTCAGCGGGATCGTGGTAGAGCTGCCCGGTTCTACAGGGGTCACCGACATAGCCATCAGGAAAGTAGGCCGTCCACCCTCCGAGGGTCCCATCGGCGTAGAACTTGATGCCCGCAAATGACAGGTGCGAGTTACCGAAAGCACCGTGCAAACCGGTGTCAATGGCGTGATCCAGCAGGTGACTCAGCAGATACATGCTGACCCGTGTCTTCAGCTGTCCTGTAGCCGACAGTTGCAGGTACATGTCCAGCTCTCGCCGTGTCACCTGGCAATCACCGATTGTGGTGACTCCGCCAGCCAAAAACTTCTCTTGCGCGGTACGGAGTTGCCGTAGGTGCTCTTCAGGCTCGTCTTCCAGATGGAAGTTGGGTCCGTGGTGTCCCACCTTGACCCCGGTGATGCCGGTGAGGATGTTGCACGCAGCATCGGATATCTCCCCCGTGAGATCGCCGTTGGCATTCTTGAAGAATTCTCCGCCGGTGGGGTTAGGCGTATCCCGTGTGATCCCGTACTTGTCGAAGGTGAAGGAATTGACGACGCCGCCGTGGCCACTCGCGTTCATTAAGTAGACTTCGCGGGTTGTGCTGACCTGATCCAGCTCTTCCTTGAGTGGGTGGCGCCCCTCGGAGAGGTTCCGGTGCTCATACCCGTAGCCCCTGATGGGCAGATGCTCGGGAAGCGTCGCGGCCGCATCCTTCAGGAGCGCGATGATGTGCGGAATAGTCCGGGCTTTGTCGGGCCCGCAATCCACCCAGCTCATCATCTGGCCATACATCAACGGGTGTGCGTGGGCGTCGATGAATCCGGGCACCACGGTCAAGCCAGTCAGATCGACTTCCCGCGGTGGACGGGAGGAGAGCTCGGCCGCTGCTGTTCGACAATTGTCAAGGCTTCCGACAGCGCCGAAACGCGTTCCGTAGACCAGGAACGCTTCAGCTCCTTCCGATTCAGGATCAATCGTGTGCAGGGTCCCTCCATGGAAGATCGTGGAGGTGGAGTCCAGTTCGGACACTTCGAGGTGATGTAGCTTGCGCATAATTTCCTTTGTGGTGCATATCACTAGGGGGTTCAGTCGGCTACGCTAGACCCCACTGCGCCTCCATGCAATACAAGTAAATTGCCGCGACTCTTCTCGGCAACGCATTTGTTCAACATTCCGACGCAATGCCCTCGAATTGGAACTTCCTAGGTATTTTATCAATCGAAGTGCAGGTCATTCCTCCGAAAAAATCTTTCGAAATCTTGACTCATGTGAAGGGAAAACCGTGGCTACGCTGGACTCCAGGCTGATTGAAGCGCTGCAGATCGATGGTCGTATGAGTTACACCGCCCTGGCGGAGATCTGTGGAGTGCCTCGGGCGATCGTGTCCAATCACGTTCAAAAGCTGCTCGGTTCCGGAGTGGTGGAGATCGTCGCCGTGACCCACCCGGAACTACTCGGGGTTAAGGCTCTGGCACATGTGTCCATCGAGGTGTCGGGTCCCACGCAGCCGGTGGCTGCCGCGCTTCGAGACTCTGATGCTGCGGTGTATGTCTCAGTTGTCAGCGGGCAGTTCAGTGTTATCACCGAGCTGCGGGTTTCCGACCACCGGAGCCTTTTCGAAGAGGTCGCCTGGATACGGCGCCTACCCGGTGTCCGTGCCGTGAGTACGTTGGTGTATGCAGAGGTATTGCGGGGCATCTTCATGCCAAAGGAAGCGCTCCAGTCTGAAATTCGACTTGATTCAACCGATGTGAAGATCATCGAGTTGTTGGAGCGGGACGGACGAATGTCGTTTCTCAAGCTCGGAGAACTAACAGGCCTGTCGCCGAGCGCGGTGCGCACCAGAACCAATCAGCTGATAGCCAACTCGATACTGCGCATCGGGGCAGTGGTGAAACGACGTGGCGGGAGCGTCTCAACAGCGATGGGCATGGGACTGAACATTGTTGAATCGGCCAGCGAGGTGTCTGACGCTGTAGCGGCCCTGCCCGGCATGGAGTTTTGCGCCAGAACTTTGGGACGCTTCGACCTGGTCGGCACCACAGCCGCTGGATCTGCCAGCGAGGCATTTGCCATGATCGAGCGGCTCAAAGGAATGCAGGGCGTGCTTGCTATTGAAACGTGGACCCACCTCGAAGTCTCTAAAGAGCACTACGCACGACGGCTGGATTTGCGGCATTAACAGTGCCGCCAAGTCATTATCGGCTACAACCTTGGTCCTATTCTGATGGCGTCGGCTGCAGAGGCAAGCTCAGTCGTTGATCTGCCGTCCGCGGCCAACCCAATAGACCTCTTACCCGATCTATCGTGAGGTGCTTACAATATTCCTGCTGTCATCAGCCAGATGAAGGAGTGTTCACCTGATACGGGCCATCAGTTACAACCTGCGCGAACACAAGGCCAGCGATGAGCTTGAGGACCTGGTCCAGCGGTACGCCGTCGATCTGCTGTGCCTTCAGGAGTGCGATGCCTCCGATCTGCCGGCAACTGTGGGCGATCTGCAGCTGGCGATTGCCACACGGGAAAACCGGCTCGGGCTTGCCCTCTACTATCGGGAAGAGCGCTTCACCGCGATTCATACCAGAGCGATGATGCTGAAAAAGTCGCTTCACGACCGCGTGCTCGCTCCCGCACATGAGCGACTGATCGGGCTCCAGCTCATCGAGAACCAGACCAATCACGGCCTCGTGGTGGGATCTTTCCACGCTGCTCCGCTGACGGCGTCGAATTCGTTGCGCCGCAAACAGATCCATGCCTCGCACGCCGAGCTGCTCGGGATGGGCACCGGAGTGGCGACCCTCATGCTGGGCGATTTCAACTACCCGTTCTTCACTCAGCGTCTCACCAGGCATATGAAGGACTCCGGGTACGACCTGTCGCTCAGCGATCTGAGGACCTATACCCGGTACCGAGTCTTCCGGGGGCACTTCGATTTTGCGACCTCCCGCGGGCTGGACATCCAGAGCGTTGAGACTCTGCCGCGCGGCGCTTCAGACCACCTCCCCATCCTGGTCCGGGCCGAGTACAGCCCGATGAATAGTCTGGCCCCGGTCGCAGCGTAGGCGGCAGCTACGTTGACCCGCCCCGTGAGACCCCCTAGGATTTTATCCAATCAGCAGAAGTGTACTTCCACGATGCGAATATTCAAGCACTGTGGCTGGCCATAGCTGATCCGTATAACAAAGGGGTTTTACGCCAATGTCACTGCACACCAGCTCCACATCAGCCGTCCTGGCTGGAGCACGGTCAGCTTCCCTGTCCGAAACAGACCGGCTCGATGCGAGTACCGACCGCTCCGGCTACGTTTCGCAGTCCTTGCCGGACGGGGTGGTCTTCGCCGAGACGACCGACGACGTCGTTTCCACCCTCCGGCTGGCCACCGCCCACCGCACCCCGATCGTCACCCGTGGTGCTGGCACCGGTCTCGCAGCCGGTGCGTCGGCACGATCCGGCGAAGTGGTGCTTGACGTGTCCCGGATGAACAAGATCCTGCGCATCGACCCGGTAGAGCAGCTCGCCGTCGTCGAACCCGGAGCCCTGAACGCCGACCTGAACGCCGCCGTCGGAGAATACGGGCTGTTTTACGCGCCGGATCCGGCCAGCACCTCCATCTGCTCGATCGGCGGCAACGTCGCCACCAACGCCGGTGGCATGCGGTGCGCGAAATACGGTGTCACCCGGGACGCCGTGCTGTCACTGAATGTGGTCCTCGCTGACGGCCGTCAACTCCGAACCGGCCGCGAAACCATGAAGGGCGTTTCCGGGTATGACCTCAATGCACTGATCGTCGGGTCGGAGGGGACGCTCGGCGTCGTCACCGAGGCGACCCTGCGGCTCCGCCCCCTCCCGGTGGCGACGGCGACCGTCGCCGCGTTCTTTCCCGACTTCGCCACCGCGGCGCAGGCGGCATCCGCCGTCATTGCGTCACGGATCCAGCCATCCATGCTGGAGCTGATCGACGGCCAGACGCTCGAGGCGATCGACATGGCGATGGGCACCACCTACCGGTCCCAGGGCGGCGCGTTCCTCCTGGCACAGACTGACGGATACGGCGCCCACCTGGAACAGGACGTACTGATCGAGGCCATCAGGCCGCTCGCCACCTCCATTGAGAAGGCCAACGACGACGAACACGCCGCCGAACTGGTCACCGCCCGCAGGGAAGCCATTCCCTGCCTGGAGAAACTGGGCCGGGTGTCCATCGGTGATATCGGTGTGCCGCGCGGCAGGCTCGCAGAGGTGGCGGTGGGCCTGAACGACATTTCCGAGCGCACCGGGGTACGGATCTACTCAGTGGTCCACGCGTCGGACGGCAACCTGCACCCCATGCTGGTCCTGAACCCTGAGGATTCTGTCACCGAGGGGCCAGCGAAGGTCGCGCTCGGGGAGATGTTCTACCTGGCGAAGAGCCTCGGCGGCACACTGACCGGGGAACACGGTATCGGGTTGCTCAAGCGTGACTGGCTGCTGCCCGAGCTGGGCGAGGTCTCCCTCGACGTGATGCGCTCGATCAAGGACGCCATCGACCCGCACGGACTCCTCAACCCCGGCAAAGCCATCTAGGTCCCGCCCGCGCCGGCCGGGAGCGGGTGACGCCTCACCCCGGCCGGGCGCAGAAAAGTGCCTCCGGTGCAGCTAAGTGGTTACCCCACCACGAACCTGCACCGGAGGCA
>NZ_BAAAIJ010000014.1:6309-12493 GCF_039526005.1 Arthrobacter flavus
GCGCCGGTCCGCTAGGCCCGGTCTCTGGTGTCGACGTCGTCGTCGGCTTGAGAGCCACCGCCGCCAACCCGCGAAAGCGCATCCTTGCCCTGGAAGCGCATCATCCAGCGGGCCAGGAAGACCAACGCGATCAGCAGGGCCGCCAGCACAAAGGTGCCGAGGTTCAGGCCCAGGCCGAAGATGAACAGCGACACCACAGCTCCTGCCGCCACACAGTAGTACAGGGTCACGAGGATGGTCTTGCGGAGCAGGTCACCCTCCCGGCCCAGCAGGCCCACGGTCGCGGAGGCCGCAACGATGTTGTGGATCGCAATCGGGTTACCACCGGCACCGCCCACCGCCTGTGCGGCGACAACCTGCTCAGGTGGAACACCGATGGCCGCACCGGTGGAGAACTGGAACTGGGCGAAGGTCAGGTTCGACACGGTGTTCGACCCGGCAACAAACGCCCCCAGCGCGCCGATGAACGGTGCGATGACCGGCCACGAGACACCGGAGATGGCTGCAGCGCCCTCGGCCAGGGTGACCGGCATGCTGGAGAGGCCCGAGGCGTTGAGCTCCGGACCTGACTGGATCAGCACCCGCACCAGCGGGACAGCGAACAGCAGGGCGACGGCGGTGCCCGCCAACTGCTTTCCCGACACCTTCAGCGTCTGGGCAATTTGATTTCTGCTCATCCGGTGAATCAGGTACCCGAAGATGGCGGCGAGGATCATCAGGAACGCCGGCGAGTAGAACGGCTGCACATTGGTGGTGATATTGGTGCCAAAAATGTTCTCGAACGGAATCTGAATTCCGGTCAGGAACTCCTTCAGCGGAGCGATCACCCGGGTACCCACCAGCAGGACCGCCATCAGCACGTAGGGCGACCAGGCGCTGATGATGCTCATGTGCGTCCGGACATCGGTTGCCTCGGACGGCTCAATGGTGCCCATCCAGCGGTCGGACCAGGAGGAGCGCGGCCCGAAGTCGAAGGTATCCTTCGGCATCAGGAAACCCTTGCTGGAGGTGAACATGACCAGCATCAGCCCGATCAGCCCGCCGAACAAGGACGGGAATTCCGGTCCGAGGAAACGCGCAACGGTCACATACGGGATGGTCATCGCAAGCGACGCGTAGATGGCGAACGGCCAAACGGCCAGGCCGTCACGGAAACGCCGCTCCGGGCCAAAGAACCCGGTGAGCATGCAGACCAGGATCAGCGGGATCAGGATACCGACAATCGCATGGATGGCCGCCACCTGGAACCCGATGTTTGAGACGTACTCCGGCAGGGTCAGCCCGAGGACGGCGATACGCTCATCCACTGCCGGGTCTCCACCCAACCCGTTGGTCACACCCACCAGGATGGGCGTACCGACGGCGCCGAAGCTCACCGGCGTGCTCTGGATGATCAGACCCACCATGACGGCTGCCATCGCCGGGAATCCCATGGCCAACAGCAGCGGGGCGACGACGGCGGCGGGCGTACCGAAGCCAGACGCACCCTCGATGAAGCTACCGAACAGCCAGCCGATGATGATGGCCTGGACCCGGCGGTCGGCCGAGATGTTGTTGAAGCCCGCCCTGATGCTCGCCATGGCGCCACCGATGGTGAGCGTCGAGAGCAATAACAGCGCCCCGAAGACGATATAGAGCAGCGTCCCGGCGACGATCAACCCTTCGAGCGACGCCGCGAGGATACCCGTGAAATCCATCTTCCAAACAAGCAGCGCCACGAGCACCACCAAAACGTAGCCGACCGGCATGGCGTATTTCGCTGGCCAGCGGAACCCCGCCAGCAATACGCCCACGACCAGGATCGGCGCCAACGCCAACAAACTAAGCACCGCAAGATTATCCATAAACCAGTCCCCTTTGACTGTGGCTACCGAATATTTCCACGACCTGGAGCGCCACCCACCGCGTATTTCCCACGACAAAGCACTTCCACATTGTGGAATAAGTTTTCTACCAACGAGTTAGACCTTAGGTCTGACCACAGGAACAGTCAATGGGTGGCGCGCAGATTGGGCTCATCTGCGGGCGTGGTGAGACGAGCGGTCGTCCAGCTAATCGCCGTCGGACACCTCTCGCAAATGCATCCGTTCACCCTGCCGGCCGAAGAGGCTCATGAACTCCACCGGGTTGTCATCGGCCCGGCCGAACCAGTGCGGGGTACGGGTGTCGAACTCCGCCGCTTCCCCTGCCGGCAGCACAAGATCCCGATCGCCCAGCACCAGCCGCAGGTTGCCGTTCAGCACATACAGCCACTCGTACCCCTCGTGGACCTGCTGCGTCGGCGCCTCCTGCCGGGTGCCGCCGGGCAGGATCTGCTTGTACGCCTGGATTCCCCCGGGCTTGCGGGTCAACGGTATGAGCGTCCCCCAGCTGGTCGTGATCGGGCGTAGGTGCACCCGCGGATCGCCGGTGGTCGGAGCGCCCACCAGCTCATCGAGGGGCACCTGATGCACCTTCGCCAGCGGTAGCAGCAGCTCGAGCGTGGCCTTCCGTTGGCCGGATTCCATCCGCGACAGGGTGCTGACCGAGATGCCGGTGGCCCTGGCGAGCGCGGTCAGGGTGATGTCCCGGCGGATCCGCAGGGCTTTCAGGCGGGGCCCGACGGCGGCCAGCGCGTCATCTATTTCCTTATCCATGAGCTTAGTTTGCCAGACCAGCAAAGATGTTTGCACTCCTTGATTCACGGGGTGAGGATGAAGAACATGAGCACATCTATCACTCCCTTCACATCTACAGACAGCTACGACGTCGTCATTGTCGGCGGTGGCGCCGCGGGCTTGAGCGCCGGGCTGATGCTCGGCCGCTGCCGCCGCTCGGTGGCGATCATCGACGGCGGCGAGCCGCGCAATGCCCCCGCAGAGGGCGTCCATGGCTTTCTGACCCGGGAGGGCATGAAACCCTCCGAGCTGCTGACCATCGGCCGCGGCGAGGTCGAATCCTACGGCGGCACCGTCATCGACGGGCAGGTAGTCGCCACCGGCCGCGACGGCGAGGATTTCACCGTCACACTCCATAGCGGCCAGGTCATCGCCGGCCGACGGCTCCTGATCGCAACCGGCCTGGTCGATGGGCTGCCCGCGGTGCCCGGCATCAGCGAACGGTGGGGTCGCGACGTCCTGCACTGCCCGTTCTGCCACGGCTGGGAGGTCCGCGACCAGGCGATCGGCATCCTCGCCACCGGACCGATGGCTGTGCACCAGGCGCTGCTGTTCCGGCAGTGGAGCGCTGACATCACCCTCTTCCTTCACACCAACCCCTTGCCCGCCGCCGAGGAGCTCGAAAAGCTCGCCGCTCGGGGTATCCGCGTGGTCGAGGGGACCGTGCAGGAACTCCAGGTCGAGGAGGACTCGCTGCGCGGCGTCGTGCTCGGGGACGGCCAGACCATCCCGCTGGACGCCGTCGTCGTCGCGCCGACCTTCAACGCCCGTGCCGAGGTGTTTGCCGGCCTGGGCGTGGCGACGGTCGCTCACGAGTCGGGCCTGGGGAGCTTCATCGCCACGGGTGAGGCCGGTGCCACGAACGTTCCCGGCGTGTGGGCGGTGGGCAACGCGGCGAATCTGATGGCGCAGGTGCTCGCGTCAGCGGCCGATGGCTCGTGGACCGGCGCGATGATTAACATGAGTCTCATGGAAGACGAGCTGCAGCGCGACCTCGCGGCACACCGCAGCTCCACTCCCGCCAACCAGACGAAGGTGACCGCATCATGACCTCCCACGACCACCACAGCCACGAGCAGACGCTCACCGAATACGACCAGGCCTACTGGGACGCGTTCTACAACGAACGGTCCTCCGTCTGGAGCGGACAGCCCAACCCGCAGCTGGTCGCCGAGGCGGCTGATCTGACGCCGGGAACTGCGCTCGACATCGGCAGCGGAGAAGGCGCAGACGCCATCTGGCTCGCCCGCCAGGGGTGGACGGTGACCGCCGTCGACATCTCCCAGGTGGCCCTCACCCGGGGTGCTGAGAAGGCTGCAACCGATCAGGCCTCGGCCGCCCGGATTACCTGGACCCGCCAGAACCTTCTGGAGTGGGCTCCCCCGGAGTCCACTTTCGACCTCATCTCTGCCCAGTTCATGCACCTACCCCAGGAAGAGCGTGAACCGTTGTTTACCCGGCTGGCGGCCGCCGTCGCACCCGGCGGCACCCTGTTGATTGTGGGCCACCACCCGTCCGACATGGAGTCCGGCGCGCACCGGCCTCCCCGCTCCGACCTCTTCTACACCGCCGAGGAGATTGGTCTGCTCCTGGATCCGGAGCAGTGGGAGATCGTGACCGAGTCAAGGGAACGGGTGCAGACTCACGACGGCGAGGACCTCACCATCCACGACGCGGTGCTCAGCGCACGCCGGAAGTCCTGACCGGTTTCGGCTTCCGGGGAAGAAACTGGCCCTGGGATGCCTTATAGAAGGGGAGCTGTCCGCAGCACCACACCCCCACACTTAAGGAATTCCATGACGCACCAAACAAATACGCCTGTCGCGGCCACCGCCGCGCAGACCATCTTCCGGGTAGCCCTGGGCGGCGTTCTCGTCGCCCACGGTTCACAGAAACTGTTCGGCTGGTTCGGCGGCGGGGGCATCGACGGCACCAGCAAGGGCATGGACGCCATGGGTTTTCGCCCGGCCAAGACCAGTGCTGTCCTTGCCGGATTGGGTGAGGCTGGAGCGGGGCTGGCCCTCGCCGTCGGGCTCGGCACCCCGGCCGCCGGTGCTGCTGCCGCTACGACCATGGGCGTCGCTGCAAGCGTCCACACGCCAAACGGTTTCTTCGCGACCGACGGAGGCTTCGAATACCCGGCCGTGCTGGGACTCGCCGCCACATCGTTCGCCATCGCGGGCGCCGGCGCTGTGTCCCTGGACTCGGTGACCGGCCACGTCCTCGACCGGCCCTGGATGCGGGCCACCGCGCTGGCCGCGATCCCCGTGGCGATCGGTATCCAGCTTTACCGCCGCCGGAAGACCCTGGCAGGCGATGCCACGTCGGAGCCGGAAAAGACTCCAGTCGCTGAGGGATCAACCGACCCAGCGTAAGCAATAGCTCGTCGAGGCCGTGCACCGGAGTTCAGGTGCACGGCCTCTGGCGTTAAGGCTGGTGGCACAATCGCTGGTGACACAATGAGTGCCATGACGGCAATCATGCTCGGCTGGAATCCCGATCTGCGGGAAGGGTGGCAGTTCGTCTACTCTGCGGTGCAGGATGCCGTCCACAACGCCGGATTCGCCTCGGTTCGGTGGCCGGTCACCGTCCCACCCGTTCCCCCTGGCACTGATGTCTGGCTGGTCCTGCAGGGCGCCAACGAACGAGGGCTGCTCGGTCACGGGATCGTGGTCTCCGACTGCCTTGGTCCGGCCGACGACGGCGGGCCCCTCGCCGTCGACGTCGACCTCCTCCTCCCCCGCGGCGAACACATCCCCGAGGCAATGCTGTCCGGCCGTGTGCCGGGCTTCCTTCTCGACGATGGCGCGACCGTTCTCACCGTCGACCAGGCGCAGCTCCTGCGGGCCGTGTGGGCGGACTATGCGCCGTCGTCGCAGTCTCATCCTGTCGACCCGACCGCTGGCACACTTCCCGCCAGCGCCCTGCTGCGAAGCCGGGTTAACCGCTACGAGCGTGATCCCGAAGCTCACCGTCAGAGCATCGCCCATCATGGCAGTAGCTGCGCCGTCTGTCGCTTCAACTTCGAGGAGACCTACGGCAGCCTTGGTGCTGGCTTCATCGAGGTCCACCACATCGTGCCCGGCCCGGAACTGACCCCCGACTACGCGCTGGATCCACTGACCGATCTGGTTCCGCTGTGCGCCAACTGTCATGCAATGGCGCACATGCGGACGCCTGAGCCGTACTCGCCCGCCGAGCTGCGGCGACTAATTCGCCCGTCGATACATCTGGAGGGGTCCGTCGTCGGGCCAGTTGAGGCGCGTGCTCAGGAGGATGCAGTCCGGATCCTCGGGGCCACACTGACCGACAAATAGAGCAAGTAGTGCATGTGTCGCATTCTCAAGCAGTAGTCTCTGATAGTGAGTTCAAATGAGAAAACTGTTGACCTGGGAGAAGCGCTTGTCATTGAGAAGCGGCATGCCAACGGGGAGGCGAAGTTACATGGCTCTTCGCGGTTCGTGGTGATTTCCGCTGCTGAGGAGATGTTCAGGCGGCTGTTCTAGCGGCGCTTCTCAATAGGATAC
>NZ_BAAAIJ010000015.1:0-17617 GCF_039526005.1 Arthrobacter flavus
CAACCGCTACTGGGAAAACTGGACGCAAGAAAACCAATCAGCTATCGCATAGACGCTGGACTGCTAACGGGGGCCCAACCAAGCCCAACCTACGAGGACCGTGTTGCTGGGACCGCTTGGGGCTCCGATCGCAGTCCGGTTTGCTATGCGATAGCCACTCGCTTCCCCCTCGGTGCAGTTCTCCTATCAAGCTGACGGTGTCGATCGAAAGGTTGAGAGGGCCATTCGTTCCTGAGCATCTGTTCCCATTCAGCGCCCAGGCTCCGCTTGGGTTCTGCACCACATCTCAGTCATCGCTTTTATTTCTGGAGCTCCTCATATATGAGTCCGCTGAGCATTTGGAGTAGGGCACCCATTTTTGTTTTATCCCCCAGTGCCTGCAAACTCAGGTTGTAGTGGCTGTCCATCGAATTCGACACGGCATCGGTGATTGCCATAGCCAGGTCGGGGCTACTTCCGAAGTGGTTGCGTGAGTTGTTCTGCGCTTGTTTCTGCAGCGTTTCGTTCTTCACCAGTTCCCGACGCACTCCTTCGACGAAGTGCGCCACGGCATCCATTTCCTCGCCCTCGAACGGCAAGTTTGCCTGCTGGATGACTTCTTCCCAGGTCGACAGGACCGGATCCTTCGTTTGCCCGGTGCCCACTTCCGTTGGTGGCTTCAACGTGCCGTCCTCTCCTGTGAGCTGCAGCTGCGCTAAGCCCTTGTCCTTGAGCGCGTACTTAGCCAGCGCCACACCGGAAAGATCCAATGCCAACTTGGAATCATTTACCCTGAGAACCGGCAACAGGTGTTTGTAATAGATCGAGCGTTTCTCTAGGTCTGTATCGGCAAAGTCGAAGATCTGGGACAGAAAATCGTAGGCACGGACGAAGGACCCCAGGTCTTTGCGGAAAAGGTCGAGTTCGTCTTGCCCTGTTTTGTCCCCTGCAGCCACGGCGGCGTTGTACCGGGTGTTGAAGCGGGACTTCGCCGGTGCTACCCAGCCGGACAGGGAGTTGTTGCCCTCCTCCAGCACATAGGCCTTCACCATCCCGTCCACCTCGGATTCGAGGTAGATTTGGGCGGCGTCGAGCTTGCCCTGAAGGTCGTGGACCACGTTTGGGTTCGAGACGCCCTCCAATGCAGCCTCACGGAAATATGGCTGGAAGGAAGCCAGAATTTCGTCGGGATTGTTGACGAAGTCCAAAACGAATGTCTGGTCCTTGCCCACGGCGGTGCGGTTCAGCCGGGAGAGCGTTTGGACGGCGGAGACCCCGGAGAGCTTCTTGTCCACATACATTGCCACCAGTAGTGGCTGGTCGAAGCCGGTCTGGAACTTGTTTGCCACCAACATGATTTTGTATTCCTCGGTGGAGAACGCCTCGGGCAGCGTCCTGCCTTTCAGCCCCGGGTTCATGTTGATTTCTGTGAATTGTTCTGGGCCGGATTCGTCGTCGGCCACTTCGCCGGAGAAGGCGACGAGGGTCCCCAGCCCGATGTAGCCCGCATCCTTGATGTATTTGTCGATGGCGATTTTGTACCGCACTGCTTCCTTGCGGGAGCCGGTGACCACCATAGCCTTGGCCTTGCCGTCCAGGCGCCAGACGACATTGGTGCGGAAGTGCTCGACTATCACCTGGACCTTTTGGCTGATGTTGTAGGGGTGTAACTTCACCCACCCCATCAAGGATTTGATCGCCTCTGACTTCTCCACCCTGGAGTCGTCAGAGTCGTAGTCCCGCCCCTCATGGGTGAGCCGATAGGCGACCTTGTAGCTCGTGTAGTTCTGCAGCACGTCCAGGATGAAGCGCTCCTCGATGGCCTGCTGCATGGAATACAGGTGGAACGGCTGCGGCAACCCGTCCGGCCCCTTCCTGCCGAACAGCTCAAGGGTTTTGGCCTTGGGGGTGGCGGTAAACGCAAAGTAGCTAATGTTCTTCGCGTCGGCGCGGTCGACCATTTCGGCAGCAAGGAACGCTTCGACGTCGAACTCGCCGCCATCGTTGACGTCCGCCAGCTCCTCCGCGGACAGAACCTTCTTCAGTTTGTTCGCCGTGGAACCGGTCTGCGAGGAGTGCGCCTCGTCGGCGATGATCGCGAAGTTCCGGCCCTTCAGGGCCTGGGATTCTGCGATGGCTTTCAGCGCGAAGGGGAACGTCTGGATGGTGACGATGATGATCGGGGTCCGGGCCACTAGCGCTGCAGTGAGTTCGGCGGACTTGGACCCTGCGTTGCCGCGGATAGGAACCACGACGCCCGACTTGTGCTCGATCTGGTAGATCGCGTCCTGTAGCTGGGAGTCCAGCACGGTGCGGTCCGTTACCACGATGACAGAGTCGAAGAGTTTCTCGTTGGAGGCCCCGTGTAGAGAGCTGAGCTGATGCGCTGTCCAAGCAATGGAGTTGGTTTTGCCGGAACCGGCAGAGTGCTGGACCAGGTAGCGGTGTCCGGGCCCCTCAGACCGGGCGCTCTCAACGAGCTGATTCACCACGTCCCACTGGTGGTAACGAGGGAAGAGTAAAGACTTGCGGACCTCGCGTTCGCCGGTGACCGGATTAGTCTTGTCGCTCACCTGCAAGTGCAGAAACTTGCCGATGATGTTCAACCACGAATCGCGCTGCAACACCTGTTCCCACAGGTAGCTGGTGGCCGATCCCTTCGGGTTGACCGGGTTACCGGAATGGCCGCCGTCGCCTAGGTTGAAAGGTAGAAAATAGGTGTCCTTGCCCTTCAACTCCGTGGTCATCTGGATCTCGTCGTTGCTGACCGCGAAGTGCACCAAGGCTCGCCGACCGAAGGACAAGAGAGGCTCGTCCTTGTTCTTGCCGTTGCGCGGCAAGCGGTCGTTTCTGTACTGGGCGACGGCGTCATTGATGTTCTGTGTGAAATCGGTTTTAAGTTCAATGGTTGCGACCGGCAGTCCGTTCACGAACAGAACCAGGTCGATGCTTTTCTTGGTGTCGACCGTGGAGTAGTGGACCTGCCGGATCACTCGAAGCCGCACTTTGCCATAGCGCTCCAACGTTTCGGGGTTCAGGCCCATGGCCGGCTTGAACTGGCACATGTCGAACTTGGCGGCCACGTCCTTGAAGCCCGTCCGCAGCACGGAGAGCATCCCGGCTTCCTTGGCCGCCGGCTTGTCCAGGACCTTGCATAGTCGGTCCAGCAAGAGGTTCTTCGCAATGCCGTGCTCGGCGGGAGAGTCCGTCGGTTTCAGGACTTTGGCTAGCTGCTCTGATTGCGTGTCCGTCAACCACGCGAAGACGTCCTCGGGGATCAGCGCCCTGGTGGCGTCGTATAGGTCACTTGCCTTCCTGTGCGGCTCATAGATCCACCCCTGAGCCGCGAGTGCCTGGCAGATCTCGTCCTCGAAAGCCACTTCATTGTGCTGCGCCATACCGTTCCCCCTAGAAACTGTCGAAGAAGTCCTGATCCAACTTCTTTACGACTACTGTTCGATCCACTTGAACGCCCACCCCGTACTCGAACATGAGTGACGCTAGTCGCTGACCATCAATGAGAATGAGCGTGTAGTGGGCGGTATCCCTTGCCACGGCATGAGCCCCGGTTGTGAACATCGAGGTGGTGATAAAGATGCCCTTTGTGGCCCGGAATTGTCCTAACGCCCCGCTGAATGCCTGGACTTCAGGCGCTCCAACATTGTTGCCCTCGGAGTAGCGCTTCGCCTGGAGGTAGACACGATCAAATCCGAGCGCGTCCTGCCAGACAATCCCGTCGATGCCCTTGTCTCCGGATCGCTGGGTGGGTTTAAGGTTGTCTTCTCTGTCAGTGCCATAACCGAGCGCCTTCACGACAAAGGGGATGAGACCTTCGAAGGCATCGGGAGACAGTTCCATGAGGTTTCGGTAGATCTCGTCGATGACCACTTGGTTCAGCTGACTCGCTGATAGTTCCAGTGCCTCCGAGGGATCCGATTCGGCACCCGCAGTCAAATTGGGGTGTTCCACATTTATGCAAACGGGTGGTGCGGCCTTCGGCTGGCTGGACCTCGCTTGATACTGACGGTAGGACTCGTACTCCAACAGCGTCTGATACGTTATCAACGGCTGGCCCGAAGCGCGGCGGAGGCCTTCCTCGCTGATCATGTATTGTCCACGAGCTTGGCGAACCAGCAAGCCTGCCTTCATTGAATCGAATATCGCCCAATTGATTCTGTTGGCCCAACGGGCCTCACCGGAAGACATGATCTCACCCTTGTCCCCTTCCGAAAGGTGAGTCCGGTCTGCCACGGCGTAACGAATTTCGGAATTTCGCCGAATCTGCCCGTCTGACATGCTCCTGAGGACCGGGTCAACGAATCCATGCCACTGAGGTAAAGCCACAGTTAGGCATCCCCTTCCTGAATCTTGATCTTGCCTGTTACCGCAGCAGAGATGAGCGCTGAGCGACGCTCGCTGAGAACGGTGGTCACTCCGCGGGTCTTTTTTACAAGGGCATCGATTTGGTGGATCTTGACACTCAAATGCTCAACGATATGCCTCTGCTCGGAGATGGGAGGAAGACCGAACCTGAAGCGCTTAACGGTGGTCGAGTTAGTGGATGCAAGGTTGGTTGACTGTTTAGCCGTCAGGTAGAAATACGTACGTGCGGGGTCCGCGTCCAAGAGTAGGACTAGGAAACTGCTCAGCAGCTGAGGACCTGTACGAACCGCGAAAATGTGGTTCTGGTGGACGCATGGGCTGATTGATCCATCCCAAATGCACCCGCGGGCGAGCTTATCTCGGTCGCCGCCCTCGGTCATAAGCACATCGCCGGGCTGCAACATAGACGCGGCTGCGACTTCGGGTGGCAAGTCGATTTCTTTGACATCGTTTAGGTCAACGTAGCCAACCTGAACGTTGGCTACCCGCAGGTAGGCATACGTCTCCGTTACATCTTCGACGAAATCCTTGCCGAGCGTCACTCCTGTCTGCATCCGCATCAGATTCTTCAGTGGCTGAACAGACCAGTGTTCGGGAACGGAACCCTGCCAGGGAACCCCCGAGGGTTTGGTGGGGGCAGTGGGGTCAAGGCCACGGGAGACGGCATGGGTGATGATGGCTTGGCGCTTCTCGGCGAGCAGTTCGATGAGCTGTTCCTGTTTGCCGATCAGGTCATCAATCTGGGCCGTTTCGCGGTCGAGGAAACTGACGATGGACGACTGCTCGATGTGCGAAGGAATTGGAACCGGTATGCGCCCAAGATCATCCGCATTGAGGGTGCTGCGCACCCCACTACCCAGCTGATTGTATACGCCCTCGTTATAGAGCGATGTAAAGAAATAGTAGGCAAACTTCGGTAGGAAGCGCGAAGTTGTGCGGGCGACAATGTAAGCCGAACTAACGAGCCCAATATCACCTGAAATCCCTACTCGGCTCGTTTTCCGATTTTCCAGATCGATCATCTTGAAGACGAGTTCGTCGGGTCTGAGGATCTGGTACGTGCTGAATGACTCCGGAGATAAACCGTCGGCAGATTCTTTCGATCGGGGAAGGACCCCTGCCATGGTTAGTGAGAGGCGGGAAAACTGGCCGTGGCGATCGCCGACGATCTCTTTTGCGAACCGCAATACTCGTTTGCTCGGGAGGAGGTCCCACTGGCTTGGTACTTCACCGATCCAAGGGATCCCGGAACTTTTGTACGCCGCATAAGGCTCGAGTTTGGTCACTGCTCGACCTCGGCCAGCAGCCAGGTGATCTCTCCGATGAGATTGTTCAGATCGGCATCAATCTCGTCCAGCGACCGGGGCGCGACATACTTGTAGAAGTGCCGCGTGAACGGGATCTCGTAGCCAATCCTGGTCTTGGACCCGTCGATCCAAGCATCGGGAACGTGGGGGAGGACTTCGCGTCCGAAGTACTCCTGAATGTCCTCGCCAAGGGGCACATTTTCGGTGCCCCTCAGGTCGGTATCGGCTTCGGGAATCCCTTTGGCTCCCGCGCAGACGTCGGCAGTCTCATCGCGCTCGGAGAGACCCATGATGACGGACTTCAGGACTGGTGCCGCGAGTTTCAGGCCCACCTGAGTGAGGGCCGGCTTCAACGCGCGGAGGAAATCTTCCCGGTTCTTGTCGATCTCGCTCGGCTCTGCCACTAGCGACCGGAGTGTCTTCTCCAGAAGCTGCCGGTCGTTCTCGGACAGCTTCTCCACCGGCTTCTGCGTCAATACGGCGTCAATGCGCTCTGGCGTGCAGGCGAAGTTAAGCTTGAGCGGGCGCTCGACGGCGATGGTGGAGTAGCCGAAGTCCTGGTTGTTGAAGATTTTGGAGGTCTCACCGGTGTCCTCGAACGCACCGTAGAGCTGGACGATGCTCGCTATGTCCTGCGGACCGAGTTCCTTGCGCTTGGAACCGAGGCTCTTGCGCATTTTCTGGAAGAAGTCGACACCGTTGATGAGTTGGATCTTGCCGACGCGCTCCGGGTGCTTCTGTTTCTTGCTATTGGAGAGGATCCAGATGTAGGTGGCTATGCCGGTGTTGTAGAACATGTCCGTCGGCAGCGCAATGATGGCTTCCACGAAATCGTTCTCGATCAAGTACTTGCGGATTTCGGATTCGCCCGAACCGGCTCCACCCGTAAACAGCGGCGAACCGTTCAGAACGATCCCGATGCGGGACCCGCCCTCCTGCGCCGGGCGCATCTTGCGGACCAGATGCAGCAGGAACAGCAGCGAGCCGTCGCTCACACGCGGGAGACCCGGGCCGAAGCGGCCTTCGAACCCGTGAAGTTCGTGTTCCTTCTGGATCTGCGACTGAATCTTCTTCCACTCCACACCGAACGGCGGGTTAGAGAGCATGAAGTCGAACTGCTGACCGATGTTCTGGTCGTTCGCGAGCGTGTCACCAACGGAAATTTTGGAGATGTCCTGGCCCTTGATCAGCAGGTCAGATTTGCAGATGGCGTAGGACTCGTCGTTGATTTCCTGCCCGTACGCGACGAGGGAGGCGCTCGGGTTGAGAGCGTGCAGGTGCTCCTGTGCCACGGTGAGCATGCCGCCGGTTCCAGCGGTGGGGTCGTAGATTGATCGGACGACGCCCTCTTTGGTGAGGACGTCGTCATCGTAGTTCAACAAGAGCTGAACCATGAGTTGGATGACCTCGCGCGGGGTGAAGTGCTCTCCGGCCGTCTCGTTGGATGTCTCGGCGAAGCGGCGGATGAGCTCCTCGAACATATGGCCCATCTCGATGTTGCTGATGGTCTCCGGGTGGAGATTGATAGCCGCAAAATCCTTGGTGACGTGGTACAGCAGATCCGAGCTGTCCAGCTTCTCGAGTGTCTTGTAGAACTCGAAGCGCTCGAAAATGTCCCTAGTGTTCTCGGAGAAGCCCTGGACGTAGTTGAGAATGTTTGCCTTGATGTTTGTGGGGTCATCAAGGAGTTTGGCGAAGCTGAATTTGGAGGTATTAAAGAAGCTGTGGCCGGAGGCTTTCTGCAGGAAAGTGTCTAGGGGGATGTTGAGATTTTCCTTCGCCTTCTGCTCCGCAAGGACGGCATCTTTAGTGGCGTCCAAGACGCAGTCCAGACGGCGAAGAATGGTGAACGGCAGTATGACCGAGCCATACTGTGCCGGTTTGTAGGTGCCCCTTAGTATGTTCGCGATGCTCCACACCAAATTGGCGTTGTTGTTGCTGGCCAAAACTCCCACTTCCCTTGGTGCCTGCGATGAGTGTGCCGATATTGGTCGGTCCGAAAAATGTCGTCGCCACAGCGTTCATTGTTCGCGCTCGTGCTCCCCTGAATTGTATGGGGGAAGATGCGCACTCAGACGCCGCCGCTGAGGTCGTGTCCCGATTAGTGGAGGCCGCCGAGGGGGACACGGCCTGGGATCGACAGGCCCGTACCGTCACCCCAGCCCCTCCCATTCGCCCGAGTCACAAGCTGAAGCAGCCCTGATAGGGATCTAACTCGTTTTGCGTGCAGAGTGGAGAAGATGTGTCAGGTAGCACCGTTCGCTACGTCTATCGCTTTGTCGTGGAACTGGCCGGCCTGATGGGATGACCGTTGACACGTTGAAGGAGAAAAGTGGGTCTTGTCAGGGCGATCCGCATCAAGGCGTCCAAGGTTTGGGTGGTTCGCCAAGCCGCTATCGCTGTGACCTGGGCTTCCCGGAGCGATGCACGGATGTTATCCAGTCGCGCCGTTACTTCGAGGGACTCAAGCAGCTTAGGCGCTGGAACACTTCAAGCTCCTACTATCAGCGTCTCTTTCCTAAGCCCGGCAATCCGCCCGATACGGTGCGTACGGAAACAGAGTTATCCCAACGCCGTTCCATGACGGGCATGTGTTCCTCAAGCCGATTCCTCATGGCTTGCAGGATGTTGACCACTCTGTCTCCGTCGTTTCCTTTCGGGCAACGGACGATCTCATCGTTGATAGCCTTGATCAACTTTCGACGGGTTGTAGCGTTCCCGACACCGTTCTGGCAGAAACGACCAACTTCTTTCCTCAACGCTACGATGCTCGACGGAATTGCCTGTTCACGCTTCGTCCCTGGTCTTCTAACGCGAGCCTTACGTCCGGGCGATGCCGTCACTCCCAGACGCTCAAGTAGAGAATCTGCAAGGTATTCCATCTTTTTCGTCACGATGTCCTTCCATGGGTCACAGGTCGAAGCTCGAGCCCCGCTGCGACCGTATTTCTTGATGTTCGATGCGAGCTCGGGAAACACGACCGCGCCTACAGGTTAACTTTTCGACCACAAGGTGTCCTTGGGTCTTTCCTCCAGCAGTACCTCGCGCACCCGATTGTAGGAACTAGTAGGCGCTAATCGAGCTAGGACACGCAGGGCTCCACCCAAATACCTGACCCCGCCCCTTAACCCACCGGCGTTGTTCCACCGTCCTGCGCACCAGGTGCCCGTTCGCGATGGTCCTGCCCAAGTGGTGGGGACCGAGAGCCGATTGCTCTTCGAGTCGCTGAAGTCAGTGTTCATCTCGCTGGGTTTCGATGCTGTCGGTCATGAGGTGTTCACCGATCCGGTGATGTCCCGGATCGTGGAGCTGACCTCGCTGCTGGATGCTGGCCCTACACATGTGATGTTCCTTCAGCCTTCGCGATTCATCGTCTTACAAACACCAGCTCGGTAGAACACATCAAAAGCGATCCATTTTTCCAAAGATTTTGTCTCTGGCTGTCCTATCAACCCCGTCCCACTTGATCCATCTCACGAGTCCTCGACGAATAATGACACACCCAAGGGCTACCGTTTGTGAGCATGGGACTTCTACTCGGTTACGTCAGGACCTCCACCACTGATCAGCACGGCCGGATGCAGTTCGATGCTCTCATCGAAGCCGGTGTGCCGGAGAAACGAATCTGGTTCGACCAGCTCTCAGGATCCAAGGCTTCGAAGGAACGTCCAGCAATGATCAAGTTGTTGGAATACGCCCGCGAAGAGGACGAAATCCTGGTCTACCGGATCGACCGACTCGGGAGATCACTGCTCGACATTCTGAATACCGTTGCCCTTATGCAGGAGCGCGGCATCCGCCTGCGTTCCCTGGTCGACAAGATTGATCCCTCCACAGCTCAGGGACGACTCCAGTTGGCCCTGTTCGCTACCTTGGCCGAGTACGAGCGCGAACTGATCAACGAACGGGTCCGCGATGGTATTGCGGCGGCCAAGGCTCGCGGAGTCCGGTTCGGACAGAAACCCGTTGACCAGTCCAAGGTTGAAGACAAGCTGCGGCTCGCCCGTCGAGAGCTGGCCGAAGGCAAGACCGCGGAGAGAGCGGCCGGGGCCGTCGGTTGGTCCCGGTCGACCCTGTACCGCTATCTGAAGGAATACGGAACGGAGCAGCCTCCCACTGACGGGGTGGTCGCCATAGGCCGGGGGCGTTCACAGTACGCGGACAGTGAGCCACTGCCTCGACGGACCTAGGCACTCCCGGGGCCACTTGCGACTCTGTCTGAAGCCCCGGCTGCGCCATCTTAGGACCGTAGATAATAGCCGTGACGTGTTCGATTCTCTGGTGCTAAGCTGATTTTTTCGAACATCTGTTCTATTTGAGGTATTTCGTGACGATAGTAATAGGGGTAGTACGGCTGCACCCGGTGCAGCCCGTGCAACTGACAGAAATTAGTCCAATCTCGGTTCCGGCGGGTTTCCCCTCCCCCGCCCAGGACTATTACGACGGTGGGATCGACCTCAACAAGCATCTCATCGCCGATACGACCTGTACCTTCATCGTCCGGGTCTCCGGAGACTCCATGTCCGACGCCGGCATCAGCGACGGGGATGAACTCATTGTGGACCGGTCGCTGGAACCCACCGACGGATGCGTGGTGGTCGCCATCCTGGATGGGGAACTGACGATCAAGCGGCTGAAGCTGGGTCCGAACGGGGTCGTCCTGAAGGCGGAGAACCGGGACTACCCGGACATCACCGTCGCCGAACTCTCAGACCTTTCCGTGTGGGGCGTCGTCACCCGCTGCCTGCACTACGTCTGATGCGCACCGCCCGAGTCGTGCCCTATCTGTAAACATCGCGGTCGGATTCTTACACTTAGCCGAGGTGCATCGTGAAAGCTGAATCTGAGTTGTGGCCTGCTCAGGCCGCCGCACCCCTGCAGCCTCTTCCGCCCGAGCCGGTGAGTCCCGATCATCCCGTGCGCCACCCGTCGGCGGCCGACACCAGCCGGCGGAAGCCCTCCCGGATTGCCTTGGTGGACGCGAACAGTTTCTACGTCAGCTGTGAACGCGTTTTCGACCCATCCCTGGCCGGGGTGCCGACGGTCGTGCTGTCCAACAACGATGGCTGCGTGGTCGCCAGGAGCAATGAAGCCAAGGCCTTGGGCATCCCCATGGGTGAGCCCTGGTTCAAGCTCGCCGCCCGCGCCAAAGAGTGGGGCCTGGTCCAGAGATCCAGCAATTACGAGCTCTACGGTGACCTGAGTGCCCGCTTCATGGAGCTCCTGGGTCGGCACACGAACGCCTTGGAGGTGTACTCGGTTGATGAAGCATTTTTGGGATTGAACGGTGAGCCGGAGGAGCTGGTCACCGAGGGTCAGCAGATCCGTCGTACTGTACTGCGGAACACCGGATTGCCGGTCTGTGTGGGGATCGCGCCGACGAAAACCCTGGCGAAGTTCGCGAACCGGATCGCAAAGCAGAACCCGGCCATGAATGGTGTCTGCAACCTGGACACCATGCCACCGGCCCACGTCGACCACATTATGTCGCGGGTGCCGGTGACCGGCATCTGGGGTATCGCCGGCCGGCTCGGGAAACGCCTGAACTCCATGGGCATCTTCACGATCGCTGACCTGAAAGCCTCCGACCCGGTGGTGATGCGCAAGAAGTTCTCCGTGTTGATGCAGCGGACCATCCTGGAGTTGAACGGGATCCCGTGCATTGAGATCGAGCTGGAACGCGAAGACAAGAAGCAGATGATCTTCTCCCGATCCTTCTCCACTCCGGTCACGACCATCGCCGAGATGCACCAGGTGTTGAGCATTTACGCTCAATCGGCGGCCGCCCGGCTAGCCAAAGGTGAGCAGCTCGCGAAGGTGATGAACGTCTTCGCCGGCACCTCGCACTTCCATCAGAGTGCCTCCTCGTTCCCGTCGGTGACGGTGAAGCTGCCAGCCCCGACCGCGGATCCGGTCATCCTGACGAAGGCGGCCGTCGGAGCCCTGGACGGGGTCCTCATGGAGGGTGTCCCGTACGCGCGGGCCGGGGTGATACTCACCGACCTCTCCCCCGCCGGCTACCAACCCCAGTTCGATGAGTTCGTCTCCGTGCACGAGCACCGCAACATTGGTGATCTGCTCGGCAAGGTCAAAGGCAAGTACGGGACCGCCAGTATTGGCCTCGGCCGAGCCGGGATGTTAGCCCCGCCAGACTGGACGATGAGCCGGAAGCATTCCTCGCCGCGGTACACGACCGAATGGGCTGAACTGCCGGTCGTCAAAGCCAGCTAAGTGCCTCCGCCGTCCCCTCTGAACTTTCCTGCGTTGATCGACTCTTCGGCTACAAGAAGGTAGTTTTCGCGGGTGGCATTGAGCGACAGCGAGTGGTTCCCGTACTTAAGATAGGCGATCCGAACTAGCGTTTCGGGGTCCTCGATACCGAGAGCTAAAGCGATCAGACCAAGATCCTCTATGTCCTTCTGGCGCTCCGCCGCAAGCTTCATGGCGGCGAGGGTCTGCAGGTCAGCAATCCGTACTGCCTTCGAGGTCCCTGCGGGGCCAGCGATCCACGCCGTTTCTTCGGGCAGGTGAGCCGCGGCGTTTGAATTGAGCCACTTGCTTGGCAAGCCGAACACGGCTGCCATCTCTTCGACGACTTCATCAACGATGATGGCGCTGGCATACTGGGCGTCAATGTCGTCGGTCGCGCGATCAATTATCCTGTGAAGGAGCAGGGCCGCTCCTCCAACAATCTGTATGTCGAGAGCAACCCCGCGCTTGCTCAGCCGATCTTCCAGGTCGGCAAGCAGCCTCAGTACGTCGGCTGATTCGAGCCCCGGCCGACTCATACCGTGGCGAGGTCCCGTTCGCGGATCCAGACGTTCATCGCCGCAAGATCAGGGGGTGTCCCCTGGCGGATCAGCTCTTTCATCCGGGACCCTACCGGGTGTATTTTCTCTGCAGGGAAGATCGGCGCTTCGGACCGCTTGGTGCGCAGAGACCATCCCGGTGCTGGCGACCCAGTGGTGGTGGCGATCCACCGGGTGATGGCGGCCAGAGCAACCAGGTAGTCGGCGTCATCGATTCGTGGGACCGAAGTGAGGCTGGGTCGCCCGTCAGCCACCGAGGAGGCGGCGTAATCCCCGATGAGACGAAGCGCGAAGCGATAGTCCTTGGCAGCCAGGGTGGCAGCGAATTCCCGGCCATAGTCCTTGGCATTCTGAGATTGAGGCTGAGCCGCAGTGATGCCAAGCCCGAGGACACCCATTACTTTGAGCGCGAGCCCGAGGGAGGAATTGTTCTTGCCTGCTTCGAGTTCGTTGATGAACTTCCTCGACACACCGCAGCTGTCCGCAACAGACTGCTGGGTCGCACCGAGCGCGCGCCGCCGCTCCCGGATGCGCCGGCCAAGGGCCGCTGAGTCTGTCAAGGATGCATTCACACGACAATTATGTCACCAACCAGTTACATTTGGAAGCCTCAAATTCGGGAACAATGCGTCAACGCACGAGTCGCAGCGCTGGGGGCCGCACCTGGGCAGCTCCTTCATCGCGCTCATGCAGCAGCCGGGTCAGACCGGTGAGCAGGTCCGCGGCAACCGCTTCAGCGAACTCCTCGGGGACCGACGGTGACGGGTCGAAGCCGATGATTTCCCCGGCTGACGTGGAGCTCACACAGGAGATCAGTGCGCCGCACGCTTCGGCGGCAGTCAGGGCAGCCTGTGTCTGGGTTTCGGAAGGCTGGAAGTAGCTGCGCCGGGGGTTCATCAGATAGGTGCAGACGACCCGCCCATCAACGACCAGCTGGTGGATGACATCGAACGGATCCACGGCCGCAGCCATGGTCCACGGGGCGCACGAGTCTTCCGGGACGCTGACCGCTGGGGCTAGCCGTACCCCGGTAACCGGGCCTCCTGGCCCCAGGGCGGGTCGGGCGGTCATACCTGCGGGCACAGTGCAGCCCGGGTAAATCCCGAAGGACGGCTGGGTCTTCAGTCCGGCAACGTACAGGCGCATCATGGTGTCCCGCCGGTCGGCAGCCGTCTCCAGAGTGGATAGCGGATTGGCGACCAGGACGCCGCTCACTTCGAGGTGCCGGGCGATGCCTTCCATGGCTGGGTAGGTCTCCGACGGCAGCCGCCAGAGGGCCGCGTCGATGTCCGGCAGCTGGAGGGACCGGTACCCCAGATCCCGGTCGGGCAAGACAGTGAATTTCGCTGGGTCGAGGTGGACAATGTCCACGCCAAGGGCGCGGAGGTGCCGGCTGAGGACGTCTCGTCCAGTTCCGGCCCGCTCCACGATGGCCAAGCGCATGCTCGGATCAGTGTTCATGAACTAGACCATGCGTAGACGCGCAGATTTAGGCGGGAACTTGGTGGTACAAGATTAGCGCGGGACCGGTCCTCTTCCCCCGACTGAGCCACCATCGGTAATTGTTGTTAGCCGTCGTATGCTTCCTCAAGAAGCGCCTTCGCTGCAGCAGCCGTGGCGACGAAGCGGTCTTCCCGAATTGCTTTCACTGGCGTTGTGTATCCAAGCCGAGGGTTCACAGTGACTGCCCACGACTGCGCGATGTTCGTATCCCGCGCCCGTTGGATATTTGTGAGGACTTCATGAGCGAAACGAAGTCGCGTGGCGGCGGGCTCCTGAGGAACTGAGGTTCCATCACCCCATTCGCGCACTTTGCCTGGGTCTTGGTGTCCCGCCAAGCTGGCAACGATCCGAGGGGTCATCAATTGGCTCAGTTCGTCGACCACATCTTTCATCTCGGTCGACCGGGGGCGGTCTACATTGTTGGGATCTATCCTGGTTGGCACATGCGTCCCTTTCGCGCTAATCCCACGATTTTAGCGTCAGTTGAAACCCGTTCTTGGACGGGGACGCACCACTCACGAGAATCCGTGAAGACCGGCACAAAGAGTTGGCCGTTGCGTCAAAGTCCTTGTTAAAGTGGCTGCACGCCGAGAATCGGCTCCTGAACGGGGAGCGGCCGCTGGGTGCTTTGAGAGAGGGACAGCAGCAGAAGTCCCAGGAGGCGGCGCAAGCTTTCGTTGATGGTTTCTACATCTGAGGAATGGGAACGGACGTGGGCCCGTGTCACCTTAATTTGTCACACCTTCAAACTAGGGTGAGGCAAATGACTACCGAACCTCGACCAATTGCTATCTTTGGCGACTGGCATGGGCTCCTTGGCTGGGCGCTTGGCAGCCTCGATGCAGCAGGGATAGCCGGCGCGAGGACCCTTATCCATGTCGGTGATTTTGGTCTGGACTTTCCGGGACGGAACCGAGGCAGGTTCGAGAAGAAGCTCAATCGGATCCTAGTCGAACGCGAGATGACTCTTGTCTTGTCTTTGGGCAACCATGACAACCACGACACGGCAACGAAACTCGAGGTGTGGGACGACGGTCTATCCTCCTTTCGGTCCAACATCAGGACCCTTCCCCGCGGCGGCCGTACCCTCATCGAGGGCCTCACCATCGGCGGTCTCGGCGGCGCCTACAGCATCGATCGGAAACATCGGACCGAGGGAAAAGACTGGTGGGCCAATGAGGAGCCCACTCAGGAAGAAGCTGACCTGCTTGTGGCAGGCGGCCCAGTGGACATTTTTATCACCCACGATGTGCCAGCTTCCGTCCCCATGAAAGGGGATCTTAAGCTTCCGGCAAACGTCGTTGCCCGGGCAGAGAGAACCAGAACTCTCCTCGATACGGTGGTGCGGCGATTGCGGCCTCCGCATCTATTTGCAGGTCACTGGCACCAACGACGGACATATGACCTTGTTCATGAAGCCGGCACGGTTACACGGGTTGACGTGCTCGCGAATGAGTTCGCTACCAACGGCAATGGCGTACTGGTGTGGCCGTCCGAACAGATGCCACTGAGGGTTGAACCTATGAGGATAACAACGAGATGAAGGGAAGGTTTGATCGGGAATGGGCCTAGACGAGTGGGAGTTTGATTTGGCGTATGACCTGGCCAATGGCCCGGGAACTCCGTCTCTGCTGACGCTGGCAAGTTGCGGAAGTCCTGCCGCCAGCCGGAAGATTATCCAGATTGCACAGCGGTTGGTTGGTAAGTCAGGTTGGCCGCTGTACGAACTGGTTGCCGGTCAGGTAGCGGCCGGACCATTGAGGGAAGAGGGTTTCCTCATTCTCAAGGATGTGCGGCGGCCCGTGCCGGAAGCGGTACCTGCCCTTGTTGCCGCACACCAGCACCTCATTACACGGAGTATACCCGTCGGGTTGCTGGTCGTAGGGTCGGTCTCGGGGATCAAGGATCTACGTCGGCACCCTGTGATGGGCTTCCTTAGCCGAGCCTACCTAGTCGACCTCGCCTGACCTGAGTATGAAAGCCACCGCTTGTACAGGCGCCTGTTCTCGTCTCGATGTCCCAGTGGGCGGGTTGATTGCACAGGTGGGGGCCAACAATAGGGGCCTTGCCCGGGAAGGCCTTCGCGCGCTTAATGGTTCTGTGCCTATTACGCCGCTAGATTTACCTGTGGTTCCTCCTCTCAATGGAGTGCAGAAAGAACTGGCTCACTTTGGGGTCGCCCTGGACAAAAATATCCCTTCCAAAACCGCCACTAATCTGCTGATCGGGACGTGGAACCTGCGGGCTTTCGGCGGGTTGACCCGCTCCTGGGAATCCACTCGTGGAGACTCCCCTAAACGGAACTGGCACGCGGTCGCCTGTATCGCCGCCGTTTCCTCCAGATTCGACGTGATCGCCGTCCAAGAGGTCCGCCGAGACGTCACCGCTCTGCGAACCCTCATGACTATGCTCGGTCCGACTTGGAAGTTCATGACCTCCGACGTCACCGAAGGTTCTGCCGGCAACAGCGAAAGACTGACGTTTATCTATGACACCGACCGGGTCCAAGTATCGGGCCTTGTCGGAGAAATCGTTCTCCCCCCAGCAGCAGATGGCCCCGTCGAACAGTTTGCCCGTACCCCGTACGCCGCGGGGTTCACCCGAGGGGAAGTCGATTTCCTTCTGACCACCGTGCACGTCCTATGGGGAGCAAGCCCAGCGCAGCGGCTCCCCGAAATTACCGGCTTCGCCCAATGGATGCGCGACTGGGCCGACCGGCCAAACGACTGGAACCAGAATCTGTTCGTCCTCGGCGACTTCAACCTCGACCGGATCGGTAATCCGCTCTTTGAAGCGTTCATCTCGACCGGGCTCTGGCCCCCGACCGAGCTCAACAACGTACCGCGAACTATCTTCGACGCCAGCGGTGCAAACCATTTCTACGACCAGATCGCCTGGTTCTCCGAACCAGATGGCACCTCACTGCTGGAGTCAATGACTTACACCGGGCGGGCCGGCCATTTTGACTTTCTCCCCCATCTCTATCCCGATCTGACCCGCAATGAGGTCTCGTGGCGGATCTCCGACCACTACCCGCTATGGGCCGAATTCACCATCTGAAGGGAAAAGCATGAACGCCGAGCTCCGGTCACTCCACCGTGGCGCATTACAGCGTCGGGCACGGCAGCGAGTCGATCTGTTCGATGACATGCGCGCAGTGAAGATTGCAAGAGGCCATGGGCTCGCACAGCGAGAGATTGCTGACCTGCTCGTCACCAGCCAAGACATAGTCCACCGCCTCCTGAAGGCCGTCGAGCGGCGGGGCGGTGATCTCATCCCTGATCCTGCCGAGCTCATTATGCGGGCTTTCGCCTACGACAGTCCTCGCGGTGCATTACTTAACCAGCTGAAGGCGTACCCCTATGATTTCGGGAAGAATGCCCCGAGCCCGTATGAGGGCCGGCTGCCCGGCACTTGGGACCAGATCGTCGTAGCCTTCGCGCAGGAAATGCTGAGTAGAGAAGAGTTCGACGAATTGAAGAATGCAGTTGGCCGGTAATACGAGGTCAGTTCACGTCCCTCACAAGCACGTTGTCGCTTGTCCACGGTCATTAGGGACTGCCCACGGTTTGGTTGACTCGTGGGGTTGATAGTTTCTTAGGCGGCTAGCACCATGTTGTTGATTGTCTCAAACTC
>NZ_BAAAIJ010000016.1:0-14274 GCF_039526005.1 Arthrobacter flavus
ATTCGTGAATTTCCTCCTGTGTCCATTCTCGGACACGAAACTCACACAAACACTGGACTTCTACACGGGGACCCAACCAGCCGGATTCGCACCACAGAAAATTCGGGGCCAATATCTTACAAATATCTATGAGTCCGGCGACGCGTTTTTCAAACTAACATTGTCGCAGCGTGACAAAGATGCACTCAAGGCAGTCGTCCGCAACGCACCGCTGCCTGAGACGGACTCCCGCGTGGTGCCCAACTTCAACTACTTCGTACAGCGACTGGGCGACGCAAGTGTCAATCTAGTCGACGTGTGCCGAGGCCTGGACAAGCTAGTCGTCGTCGACGTGAAGCTCACACGAGGCGCGGATGATCCGCAACTCGTCTTCGAGTCAATGAACGCGACCGGCAAGAAGCTGTCGCAGGCGGATCTCATCCGAAACTTTGTGCTCATGGATCTGGTGCCTGCGCGCCAGGACCGTATCTACGAGGACTACTGGTTCCCAATGGAACAAAAGTTCCAAGGCGCCAACGAGCCGCGTTTCGACGAGTTCGTACGTCACTATCTGACTGTGAAGACCAGCCTAATCCCGAGGCTGGACGAGATCTATGACGCGTTTAAGGCCTACGCGTCTGCGCAGGATGCACAAGGGATGACGCGAGACGATCTCGTTGTTGACCTCAGCCGTCATGCGTCCTGGTTTGCCGCTATGGCCCTCGGTGCGGAGCGAGTCCAGCAGCTCGCCAAGCGCTTCACCGAAATCGATCTGCTGGCAACAGTCGCGTATCCCTTCCAGCTGCGTCTTTACGCCGACTACGTTTCCGGCGTCCTGTCGGTCACCGACTTTGTTGCGATTCTGGATGCCGTAATTTCCTACTTGTTCCGGCGTGCGGTGTGCCGTATCCCTACCAACAGCCTCAACAAGACGTTCGCATCGCTGGCAGCGGCAATCGAACCGAGTCGCTACGTCGAAAGTGTCTGTGGCCGTTTGCTCACGCTCCCGGATTACCGTCGCTTTCCGACAGACGAAGAGTTCGAAGAAGCGCTCAAGACCACGGATATGTATCGCATAAAGCGACGTGGGTACTTCTTCAGGAAGATGGAGAATATCGGACGCAAAGAAGAGGTCTCGACGGCAGAATATACGATCGAACACATCATGCCGCAAAACGCGAATCTTGCGTGGCAGGCCGCACTTGGCGATGACTGGGAGGCCGATCACGACCGCTACCTCCACACTCTGGGCAACCTGACGCTCACCGGATACAACCCGGAATACTCCGATCGTCCGTTCAGCGCGAAGCGCGACATGGAGGGCGGTTTCAAGGATAGCCCCTTGCGCGTAAACAAGGGTCTTGGGCAACTCGATCAATGGACAGCGGTGGAGATCGCGAATCGAGCAAACTTGCTCGCACGGCAGGCTTTGGAGATCTGGGCGCGTCCAGAGGTCAAGGACTCCGACTTGTCGGAGTACCGCGAGAAACTGGTTGACGCGAAGCGCTTTGACTGGTCTCAAACCCACGCAATCCTCGGCGCCATTCCTGCGGGTCGCTGGACGAGTTACTACAATCTCGCCGAGGCTGTCGGGACCGGGGCGCAGGCAATCGCCAACCACCTAGCGCGGTGCCCCGAATGCGAGAACGCCTACCGAGTACTGACCTGGGATGGTCGGGTGTCCGAGGATTTTCACTGGCACGACCAGGACGACACGCGGAACCCGGTGGAAATACTCCGCACCGAAGGCGTCCGCATCACCGACGGTCGCGCAGATCCCGAGCAACAGCTGACTGTGGATGACCTGCTCGCCATGGGCGGGGAGGAATTGCTGTGAGCCGTGTCGATGAACTGATCGCGAAGCATTGCCCCCTTGGGGTAGACACGAAGCTACTCGGCGACGTCGCGCAGCTGGTGCGTGGCAATGGCATGCCAAAGACGGTACTCACGGATGGGGGCATTGGGGCGATCCACTACGGACAGATCTACACACGTTATGGCGTTTCGACTGATTCTACGTTTTCGTTCGTAGCGCCTGAAACAGCTTCAAAGCTGACGCGCGCCGACCCTGGCGACGTGATCATTACCAACACAAGCGAAAATCTTGAAGACGTCGGCAAGGCAGTTGCGTGGTTGGGAGAGAATCCAATCGTCACAGGTGGCCACGCCACTGTCATCAAGTCGGCCATGGATCCTAAGTTCCTTTCATACTGGTTCAGGACCCCATCATTCTTTGCCCAGAAAAAGGTGTTGGCCACGGGCACGAAGGTTATTGACGTGTCTGCGAGGCAGCTGGCAAAGGTCAGGGTTCCGGTCCCGCCTATTCAGGTGCAGCGGGAGATTGTGCGGATCCTGGACCAATTCACCCAGTTGGAAGCGGAGCTGGAAGCGGAGCTGGAAGCCCGTCGCCGCCAATATGAACACTACCGATCGGCTTTCTTCCATGAGACGGAATCGGCGGAGGTGGAGTGGTCGACCCTAGGAAAGATCTCCTCGCGGGTGTCTTCAGGGGCAACTCCTAAGGCAGGTGCAGCGGAATACTACGACGGTGGCACGATTCCCTGGCTGCGAACCGGTGAAGTGACGTTCGGTGAAATCTGGGACACGAAGATGAAGATCACGGATCGAGCACTAAAAGAGACCGGCGCATCATGGATCAAAGAGAACTGTGTCATCGTCGCGATTTCAGGAGCTACGGCCGGGCGATCAGCGATAAATAAGATTCCCCTGACCACTAATCAGCACTGCTGCAACCTGCAGATTGATGAGTCACGCGCGGACTACAGGTACGTATTCTTCTGGGTGAGTTCAATGTACGAGGAGCTCAAGGCTTTCGGTCGCGGAGCGCGCGCCGATCTGAACGCCAAGCTGATAAAAGACTTTCCGATCCCAATTCCTGCCCTTGATGAGCAACGCAGGATCGTTGAGTTGCTCGACCGCTTTGATGCTCTCGTAAACGACCTAAATATCGGGCTTCCTGCTGAGATTGCAGCTCGTCGAAAGCAGTACGAGTTCTACCGTGACCGGTTGTTGTCGTTCGAGGAGGTTGACGCGTGATCGAAGCAACTCCGCGGATGTATGACCCGATCGCGGTCTCGAATGAGAGCACTGTTGTTGCCGAGTATGTGGCGGACCAGGCTGCTGAAGCAGCGTATCAGTCCGAGGCTGATCTCGAGCGTGAGCTGATCCGGCTTCTCCAGTCCCAGGCGTATGAGTACCTGCCGGTCACGTCTGAGGCCCAGCTGATGGCGAACCTGCGCGCCCGGTTGGAGTCGCTGAACACCATCACGTTCTCCGACGCGGAATGGCAGCAGTTCTTCACTGAGCGTGTGGCTGGCACGAATGACGGCATCATCGAGAAGACGGTGCGCATCCAAGAAGACCATGTTCAGCTGCTCAAGCGTGATGACGGCTCGGTCAAGAACATCCTGTTGCTGGACAAGCAGAACATCCACAACAATCAGCTCCAGGTCATCAACCAGTACGAAACTCCCACGGGTAACGGTGGGGGGAATTACGCGAACCGGTACGATGTGACGGTCCTGGTCAACGGGCTACCGATGGTGCACATTGAGCTCAAGCGCCGGGGCGTGGATATCCGCGAGGCGTTCAACCAGATCGACCGCTACCAGCGCGATAGCTTCTGGGCAGGGTCCGGCCTCTTTGAGTACGTGCAGTTGTTCGTGATCTCCAACGGGACCTTGACGAAGTACTACTCCAACACCACACGCCGCCAGCACATCAGCGAAGCTACCGGATCCAAACGGGTCCGCAAGACCTCAAACTCCTTTGAGTTCACCTCCTGGTGGGCGGATGCACAGAACAAGCCGATCACCGACCTGGCAGCCTTCGCGAAGACGTTCTTCGCCAAGCACGCACTGCTGAACATCTTGACCAGGTACTGTGTGCTGACTGCGGACAAGATGCTGCTCGTCATGCGCCCATACCAGATCGTTGGCACCGAGCGGATCCTGCAAAAGATCGAGATCTCCACCAATTACAAGCAGCTTGGCACCATCGGTGCCGGCGGGTACGTATGGCACACCACCGGCTCCGGTAAGACACTGACCAGCTTCAAGGCAGCCCAACTGGCCTCGAAGCTACCCTCGGTGGACAAAGTGCTATTCGTGGTGGACCGCAAAGACCTGGACTACCAGACCATGCGCGAATACGACCGGTTCGAAAAGGGCGCCGCGAACTCCAACACATCCACCGCGGTGCTGAAGAAGCAGCTGGAGAATCCGGGCGCGCGGATCATCATCACCACGATCCAGAAACTGTCCACGTTCATCAGTGCCAATAAGGGCCATTCGATCTATGACGGTCATGTGGTGCTGATTTTTGATGAGTGCCACCGCTCCCAATTCGGGGACATGCACACCGCGATCACCAAGGCCTTCAAGCGGTACAACTTGTTTGGTTTCACCGGGACACCGATCTTTGCGGCCAATTCAGGCAGCGGTGGGAACCCGCAGTTGAAGACGACAGAGCAGGCGTTCGGCGAGAAGCTGCACACGTACACGATAGTGGATGCGATCACGGATAGGAACGTCCTCCCGTTCCGGATTGACTACGTGAACACGGTCAAGGTCGGGACGGTGGTGGACAAGCAGGTCTCGTCGATAGACACCGAGACGGCGCTCCTGGCACCGGAACGCGTCAGCAAGATCGTCGCCTACACGCGGGAACACTTCGACCAGAAGACCAAACGCGCAGAGGGCTACACGCTTGGTGAGAAACGAGTGCGCGGGTTCAACGCCCTGTTCGCCACTGCTTCGATACCGGCCGCGCGGAGGTACTACCAGGAGTTCCAGACCCAGCAGAAAAATCTGGTATCCGACAAACGGCTCAAGATCGGACTGATCTACTCCTACGGTGCCAACGACGCCGTGGAAGACGGCGCCCTGGACGAAGAAGGCTTCGACACCGATGCGCTGAGCGCGGACGCCCGGTCTTTCCTGGAAGCCGCCATCCAGGACTACAACACGACGTTCGGCACCAGCTACGACACGACGGCTGACAAATTCCAGAACTACTACAAAGACCTGTCCCTGAAGCTCAAGCAGCGTGAGATCGACCTGGTCATCGTGGTCAACATGTTCCTCACCGGCTTTGATGCGACGACCTTGAACACCCTTTTCGTGGACAAGAACCTGCGTGCACACGGACTGATCCAGGCCTATTCGCGGACCAACCGCATCCTGAACTCCGTGAAGACCTATGGCAATATCGTCTCCTTCCGTGATCTGGAAGAGCAGACGAACGATGCCATCGCCCTTTTCGGCAACAAGGACGCCCGTGGCGTGGTGCTGCTCAAGCCCTACGGCGAGTACTACAAGGACTATGCCGAGAAGGTCACCGAGCTACTGGCTGGCTATCCGTTGGGAACGCCCATTATCGGGGAGTCAGCCCAGAAAGAGTTCATTGGTCTGTTTGGTGCTGTGCTGCGCCTCCAGAACATCCTGACATCCTTTGATGACTTCACCGGTAACGAGATCCTTACGGAGCGGCAGGGGCAGGACTACCGCAGCGTGTATCTGGACCTGTACGCGGATTTCCGCAAAGAAAAGAAGGCCGACAAGGAACAGATCAACGACGACATTGTTTTTGAGATCGAGCTGATCAAACAGGTCGAAATCAATGTCGACTACATCCTCATGCTTGTCCAGAAGTACCGGGCCGAACGCGGCGACGGTGACGACAAGGAAATCCGGGCGGAGATCAGCCGCGCCGTGGATGCCAGCCCGACGCTGCGGAATAAGAAAGACCTCATCGAAGACTTCGTTGACTCACTCTCTGTCGACGGAGAGGTCGATCAGGAATGGCGGGCCTTCATCACCGCCAAGCGGGAAGCCGAGCTGGATACCATCATCGAGGATGAGAACCTGCGACCGGAAGAGACCCGTGCCTTCGTGGAGACAGCCTTCCGTGACGGCCAGATATCAATCACCGGCACGGGGATCACCAAGGTTCTGCCGCCAGTTTCACGTTTCTCCGCCGCCGGCGGACACTCCGAGAAAAAACAGAACGTCATCACCAAACTCGGTGCCTTCTTCGAACGGTTCTTCGGCCTCAGCTCGACAGAAAGCTAATCGTGCACACCAGGGCAGCAACGGTCATTTCCGCGGCGGACAGTCCGGCAAGCTGGCTTCTAGTCTCGTAAGCCTTGTGCTCACCCTCGGGTACCCCTATCGCACAACACCTCATTCTCATAAACTCAGGGCAACCGCTGGTTGGTGAGACATCTCGATCGTCATCAATACGAGACATACAAGGTGAGACAGGATTCGGTTCGGATCTAAGATCATTCACTACCGGCTCAGAATGTCCCAGCAATCGATCGTTAGATGGATGGACCTTATAGGCGGCGGCGATCAATCGCGTTATGCCTTGCGCTCACTCAGGGCGGCAGCTTTGTCGGGCTTCAAATCAGGTGTACGTAAAGACGCGTTTGATCCAAACCGCAATTTACCTGCTACCTGGCGACTTGTGAGATAGAAATGAAGATGGGAGCGGCCCGAAGGCGGCTCCCATCTGTTGGCTATCAGGACTGCAACGTCCTAAAAACGAGCGTAGCGCATGTCGGCGACAAGTCAAAGATCATCTTCCAGTGTTATCTCAGCGCGTCTACTTGAGCTAGCGGATGAACGTACCAGCTGGAACAGGTCACTCTGGCAATTGGGAACAATTGTCGGTCTGAAAGAGGTACTTGAGTGCATCGAGGGCGTCTCGAACAAGCAGATGACCAAGGACATCGTGGCGTACGTTGCCCCGTCGATGATCCGACAGGTCGCTCGAGATGAGGGCGTAGGCACAAAAGCAGTACGAGATGCAGTTCTGGAACTATTGGCCGATCTGAAAACCTATGCCACGACCAGCGACTATATTCAGAAAACGGATTTGCTCCGACAATACTGCGGTCGCATCGAGGAAGATTACCTCGACAACTGGCACGCTTACATCAGCCTAGGAAACATCCCAGAGCAAAGCTACGAACTGGTTGCCAGGGCTCTTCTGAGTCACATGCTCGACGCCGGCTTTGACCGTTCCCACCTCCACGGATGGCTAAAAAGCCGAACCGTCAGCGGAGCGGACCTACTTGCGTTGGTGAGCGATGCACGCACCATGGAGGATCAGGGCGTCAAAACCTTTGACTTCCTCATCCCGTTCGAGAAAATGTCCCAAAAAGTCTCTGATGCTCTCGGAGACCACTACGTCACGCCAGAAAACTACGTGACGTTAGCAAGCCAGGTGCCACAACGACTCGTAAAGAGTATCCGTAAGCCAGCTGGCGCTGCCCGTGTTCAGGTTCAAGCCAAAGATCCCCACGCTGCATCGCGAATGGCGCACTCTTGGGCACAAAGATTGAAAGCCCGCATTTCGGTCGGACTAGAAATCACCGATCTACGCACAGGGGACTACTGCTATGACGAGACCGGGCACAAGCTGCGGAGATTGCGTCCAGAGATGCCTGAGGTTCGCGTACCGTCCCTTCAACGGAACTCGATTCTCATCCCGGATATCACCAACACGTCTCAAAGCACCGCGAAAATTGACGACGCACTCGAACTTCTAGCCTCTCTAGAACAATCCAGCGCGGGTGCCTCAATTGCAACGACGTGGGCTGCCGTTGAGTCACTACTGGGACAGCCGGGGGGTAAGAACGTTGAGGCGGCAGATCGCCTTGCCGACATAGTCACTTGCGCATTCCCAAGTGCCGAGTTCTCCCACCTGGCGCAGGCTAAGCTCGCAGACCACGAGACTGGCTCAGACCTGCAGGACTTACGAAATGAGAAAGCGACGAGTGCAGTGCGGTCCGATGCCTTGTTAGCCCTGATCAAATCAGGCCGCCGAATCGAATACGCGGAAGCAGATGATGATGCAAGTTTCATTCGTGCACACGCTCTTGCGCACGAACCGAAGGAAGTAATGGGGCGGATTCGTGGTTACTACACGGACGCCTTCCGTAGGCTCTACTACCAGCGTAACTTGGTGATGCACGCCGGTCGCTTTGATTCTGTGTCGCTCTCGTCTACTGTCCGTACGCTGCCTATCTTGACTGCCGCAGGAGTAGATCGAATCATTCGGGCTCACTTCGCCAACGGGGGGATTGACGCTATCGGATTGGCTGCTCGAGCGAAGATCGAGCTGAACTTGTTGGGCTCCGACGGTGCACGACCTATACACCGTCTAATTTGATGGGGATCGAACGGTCGTCGAGATCGGTTCGTTGTAAGTCAAGTTGAAAGCGTTGGGACGTGTATGACACCAGCTCCCGTGGATCCGTGCAGAGCAACAGCCGATTCAGTGGAAGCGGAACCAATACCGCGAGGATCAGCGGGGCCGCCCGCGCTCTATCGGAACCTAGTGATGCCAGCCCCTAAGATTGTCTCAGGACGAATTCTCGAGAGGCCCCTATCTCATGCAATCTTCAATTCGGCTGACACCGGAAGTTGAAGCGCGGCTGGGCCAACTCGCCGCAAGCACAGGACGCACGAAGGCCCAACTCCTACGTGAACTGGTTGAGGCGAACTTGGACCGGCTCGAGTCGGAATATCGGGTGGCGCAAAAGGCCACAGACGTTCGCGCAGGCCATCGCGACACCGTGACCAGTATTGACGTTCGGCGTGAACTCGGTTTCGACGGATAAGAACATCCGGAGGGACTCAGCCAGCGATGAATGTACCAAGTAGTTGGCCAGACCCTGCGGATCACTGCTAGTCACTGACCCAAAGGAGAAAACTCCAATTCAGAGAGTAGCTTCACCCTCAGCGAGGTCGCGCGCCCAAGCTCTTGATCGAGGTCCATTTTCAGTCGGGCTGCGAGAATGTCGTATCGCAGGGCCGACAGCACTTGCCCCCGCCTCTCCGCGTCGGAACTATTGAGAGGAGTCTCTGCCGATTCAGGGGTCGATTCGGGCTTGTCTTTTGCGTTTCCGTTGAGCGGTGATGGCTTCGGCGCCTCTGAGAGGATATTTAGCCGACGGGCCTCGCCAATGAGTTGGTCGATGGCGTCATCCTGCATGCCGGTACATGCTCCCTTCCAGACCGCATCCAACATAGACTTTTCCCTGAAATCTGCTTCCTTACTCTTCGCCAAAGCGCTAAGGAGTATGAGGCCGTAGATGTTCTTCATCTCGTTTTCAGAGACTGTGGCCTCCAGCGCCCACTGAGTACGGGTCCACCATTCAGAGCTGGCGGCAAGATCCCTCTTTCGCTCCGGTATGGGGCTCACTTCTGTCATTGATCCCGCCACGGACTCTTTGCAATGCCTGCGAGAAATCCAGCCAGTGATGAGGATTGCAGCAACCGCTAGAAGTACCGCCCAAATGCTGACAGCTATCCATGGAACCCACGGTTCAGAATCTGCTGAGGCCGGGCCTTGCTGGGCGACTGCATTTAGCAGGGTATGGTCCGCCATTCGATTGTTCATTGTGTTACCGCCTTCGTGTCCGTTCCGCTTGTCATGACCGGGTGGCGTCGTCAATGACCTCGGTTATTTCTCGGAGTACTTCCGGATCCAATCCGGCCAGTGCTCTGGTGGCGAAATCACGAATCTCGGCGAGTCTGTTGATCCGCGCCTGTGGAAGCATCACTTCCACTTCCGGGGGAAGCGGTGCGTCCTCCCGGAGCAGGTACTCCGGGTCCACGTCGAACACGGCGGCGATGCCCTGCAAGCAGGCATCGGGAACAACCTTGGTCTGACCCTTCCTCAGTCTCAACCATTTGACTTGCGTGAGCATGTAGCCGGCCGCCCTGGTGCCGTCCGCGACCGCGTGGAAATTGTAGGGTCGCCCCGATTCGTCCAGTCTGGTGGCGAGAAGCAGATTGATCTTGTGCGCAAGGATTTGATCTCGCCGGATTGGCTCCTGTACTCGGATGCCGTTCTTGCGGCCAGCCGAGTGGGATGTTGCAATCGTGCGATTCGCATCCACGGCCGTCTGAAGCTCTCGCGACCCGCTGCGGAAATTGTCTAGGTCGATGGAGTCAACCTGAGCTTCGATAAGGTGCGCGAGATAGTCGGCGCCGTTACCGCTAAGAGTCCCAAGAATCTGCGCCAGCTTGACGGCCCGTTCCATATTGATGCTCACGGTAGTTTTTTGGTGCTGTGCCTCGGGTGTGGAGTGGCCATCATCGGGGCTTTCGTGTCCTGTCATGCGGCCAGTAAACACTTTTCCCTGGTCAACGGCAGCCTCGCCTACGCACCCCGAGAGCAGCGCTACTTAAGAGCTGAATCTTTTTGCTCGTAAACAAACACATTTCGTCAAATAGGGTTCTCAGACATATGGCGACACATTAGCTAGACGGTCCCGAGGCCTGTTGGTCCGCCATGTTCTGGCTGGTTCCAGAACCCCCGCTCGCGATGTTGCGCACACGCTTGTGCAAGGGCCTGGCTCACCGCTGTGACATCCGGGTCACCCTATCGTTTTCCAATCACAATGGGGTGCTGCAGATGATCCTGGGTGCCAAAGAAGTTGTCACCTCTCGTGGTCTGGATTGCCGTGTTGGCGATCCATGTCGGCTACCTGGTTGGAGAGTCTCGCAGCGTCGATCTTCCTTTGCATCTCCAGGCTCCGGTCCTTCCACTGCTCATAGCCGGGGCCGCTGTAGCGGCCAAGGGCGTCGCTGTCACGGCGTTGGTGAGTGGCAAACGAACGACGCTGAAAGTCATCAAACTTTTCCATCAGGGTGGACCCGTCCTTGAACTTCACGCTCCTGAAAAATGCTCCAAGCAAGCGCGGCTGGGCTTCCATGATGTCCCGGCGGAAGTCGTCATAGACCGGTGGGACAGGAGGTGGGGTGACATCGAGCTGCTGCTGGATCTGCTCGTGGAGGACCATCATGGCTCTCTCACGATCACGGTGAGCCTGTTCAGCCGACTGGGCTTGTCGTTTCGCAGCCTGTGCAGCGGTGCGCTCATCGGCGACTTCTTGTTGAGCTTCTGCACGCGCCTGGATGATCGCATCCTGTTTCGTCTTGCGCCGAAGACGGGGCAAGTCTTCAAGCTCTGCATCGAGTTCCTTCCGTCGGGCTCGGACTTCGCGTCGTTCTTCCCACAGTTTCTCAGTGTCGCGCTTAGCGACGGCAAGAGTGGCTCTCGTCTTGTCAGCCGTCTGGGCGTACTCTGCACTGGAGGTCCGTTCGGTTGACCTGTCTGTGGCTGTGCGCTGAGGCTCGTACCCGACTGCCTCAAGTGCGTCACACAGCTCTTTGCGCTGCTTGATGAAATGCCCTGGTCCCTTGAAGAAGTCTTTCTGGGAGAGCCTGCCGTCGCGGGTGACCGGGACGATGGACAGCTGCAGGTGCGGGCTGGTTTCGTCCAGGTCAAGGGATCCGCCGACGATGTTCTGCTGCCCGAATTCTTGGCAGGCCCAGTCGAGCTGGGTCTGCACGAATTGGCGTGCCTCGTCGTTGAGCCCGTCGGTTCGCCAGTCGGGACAATGTTCTTCGAACCACTTCGGATCGAGCTGAAGCATGACTCCACGCATGACAACAGCGTCCTTACGCAGCGGCTTCTTCACCTGTGCAAGCCGGGTTGACCGGTAGTCCGCGAACTCGGCGCTCGGCGGCCGATCCTTTCCCTTCGAGTCCTTCGTCATCACAGGCAGCCGAAATCCACCGTTGCCGTCGTTGACGAAGGATTCATTCATCGCCAAGCGGACCGGATCAATGTTCGGATTCCGGTGCCCGAAATCGAACCCCGCCGCGACGTCCGGAGCCCTTCCAAGGTGACGATCACGATTCACCGCATGCGAACCGCTAGCCTTGACCTTCGCCTCCGGAGAAGCATCGTAAGTCACCGTCCAACTCACGACGACCACCTCCGCAAAGCTCCGGTGAAACCTCCGGTGGCGCTCCCGCGGGGAATCCTGTTCTGAAGTCCGCTGCTCCTCCGTTCATGGGACCCTGCACCCATAAACGGAGCCTCTGCACCGGACTTCAGAACAGGAAGTGTTGCCCCATACACCTTTACGCTTCGCTCCAAGGTTCCCAGGGCCCTCCGGGGGCCGCTGCGCGGTGCCTCCTCAGCGCCAGGCGCCTCGACCAACCAACCCGTCAGCGCTCCACCGGAGCCCCGTCGGATTGGTGTGTTTCGGTCATCGAGGGCGCTCATGCCGCGGCCCCTGCGACCAGTGCCAGCGGCACGTCCCGGCTATGTTCAGCAAGCCCGCCCAGCAGCGCATCGACGGCACCCTCTGCGGCGTGTTCCGCAGAGTATGCCGGTCCGTATGTCAGCGCCGCGGACGGGGCAGTCCGGTGATAAATGTTCCCCTGGACGCCTTCTGTATGTTGGTCGGCCTCCAGCGTGCAGCTATGCCAATCGTAGGGCTCGATCTTCCCGATGTGATGCACGCGATAGCGCAGGATGTCGTCCTCGCGGAACACCTTGACGACCGAGGCCAGCCGACGGATGAACTGGTCCAAGGCCTCATCAACACTGCCCTTCTGGCGGGCATAGAAGAAGAACTCCACTGGCTCGATAGTCGCGGTGATCACGATCAGCCTCGGGGCAACTTCTCCCTTGTTCTTGTACCGCGCCCTCGCCGGGGACGCGTTGTACGGATCGAGAAGGAGCAACCAGTCGTTCGCGTCCATCGCAGAGGCGCGCAAATCGTCCAGCAGCAACACCTCTTCACCGCGCCAATCGTCCAAGGGATTCGAGGTCGCAGCGCGATAGACCTGCCACCTCTCCCCATGCGCTTCGGCAGCGTCGATTGCTGCTGAGATGAACTCTTTAGCGAACAGGGTCTTGCCCACTCCTGCCACTCCGTAAATGAACACAACCTGGGTGGAGAATTCACCCGCGCGTAGCTTCGCCGCCGCACGGTATGCGCGGCGCTGGCCATAGGCCGACAGCGCATCGTCGATCTCCCGTGTGTGCCAAGAGTAGATATCGAACAGATCATCGGTAAGCATGATCTGATCACGGGTGATCTCGCCCTGGAGCACCCGCTCACGCATGTCCTCAAAGTTCTCGGCCACGCGCTTCTTCTTCACGTGGGCGCGGCCCTTCAGCCACGTTTCACGGCGCTGGGCGTCGACGCCCAGGTAATCGGGTCCGCACACCGTCACGACCTCCGTGGGCGAGTACTGGTGCTTGTCGGGGTACTTCGCGTGCGTCAGGTAAGAGAGCATGTTGTCGTAGGCGTACCGCCCGCGGCCGGGCTTCTCGACGTACTGCGATTCGATGCCAATCAGACCGGCAAGCTGGGGTATCGGTGCGCTAGCAGCGCGGCTGACGAACTTGATCACCATGTGGATGTGCTCAGGCTTCAGTTCGACCACGAGCGCCTTCTGCGCGTCACTCCAGACTTCGCGCTCGTCCTTGTCGTGGATAATTCCGCAGGCTTCAGCGACCTCGCGGCCGTCTGCTTCGAGCCTCCGGATGACGTAAGCAATAATCGGCCCCGCGCCCTGGCGCAGCAGCGCGGTACCGTTTGCGTCGTTTACCGCCCAGGACCAGTACACCGGATCGAGGTACTGCGTAATGGCGATACTGGTGGGGTTGTTCTCCTCCCTAGCCACGGCTACCACCACACAGAGCCTGTGTGACCTTGCCGTGAAAAGGAAAGGCGCCGCTAAATGACCCCTTATTGAACCCCAAATGAGACCCCAAAGGACCCCGCGAATTCATGCGGTGCACCAAGAACGAAATGCCTGATAAACCAGGCATTTCGTTGCAGGATGCGGCAATCGACAAGCCCTTGCCGCACCCGTTAAGCGAATTGAAGGTTTCGTAAATCTTTAGAGTGATGGCGACCATTAGCACACCTCCTCAGAGGTGCTCGCGTACTCTTGGCTGAGCAGCCAGGTATCGACGGCCTCCGGGCGGTAGCGAACACTTCGTCCCACGCGAATGAATTTGGGGCCACGGCCGGTGATGCGCCACTCGCTCAGGCTGCGCTCGGTCGTGCCAAGGCGCTTGGCCAGAGTGACGGGGGCGACGAGTGAGTCCAGAAGCGGAGTGCTAATGGCGGTCGTGCCGAGCGGCGTGCAGGCACAACCATTGATAAGGCGCTCCGACAAGCTTCTGGGAGCGATGAGGTTGTCAAACAGCGCGGTGCTGACAGGGGTGGTCACGGTCATGCAAGTACTCCTCTTGATGAGGAGTGCTTCCGGAGGATCAGCGCCCACCGTTGCGCCCGTTACAACCCGATTAGGGTTGTGGCTCAGGCATATCTCTGAGCCAAGCTAGCCATCATTGTGACAACACGGGTCTGCCCAGGGTTTGGTTGTCACCTGACCTGTGAGGATTTGTTCTCACTGGAAGGATGTCAATTATGGCAAAGGCATA
>NZ_BAAAIJ010000017.1:0-1717 GCF_039526005.1 Arthrobacter flavus
AACCGCTACTGGGAAAACTGGACGCAAGAAAACCAATCAGCTATCGCATAGACGCTGGACTGCTAACGGGGGCCCAACCAGGACCGTCATTGAAGGCCTCACAGTCGGAGGTCTCGGCGGCGCCTTCAGCATCGATCAAAAGTACCGGACCGAAGGAAAAGACTGGTGGCCTAATGAGGAGCCAACGCCGGAACAAGCCGAACAGCTTTTGGCGAACGGACCGGTGGACATCCTGATCACCCACGACGTTCCCGTATCCGTCCCTATGAAGAGCGACCTGAAACTAACGGCCGATGTAATCTCTGAGGCAGCGCGAACCAGAATCCTTCTCGACGAGGTGGTGCGCAAATTGCGGCCCCCACACCTGTTCGCTGGTCATTGGCACCAACGGCGAATCCACGAACTCAAACATGAGGACGGCTCAGTTACGCGAGTCGATGTCCTGGCAAACGAGCTGGCCAACAACGGCAACGCTGTACTGGTGTGGCCCGACGAAACAATGCCGCTGAGGGTAGAACCGCTGAGGGTTACGACGCGGTGAGTGGACAGGCGACCCAGGAGGAAGTAGCTAGGTACAGACCGAAGGAGAGCAGGAATGATCGAACGGGTAACTCGGCGAGACCGAGGCGATTACAAATTTATAACCTCCAGCGGCAGCGTGTACCGGCTCGTTCTGAAGGACGACTCCAAAACGCTCACCCGGTTCACACAGATTGAGTCAGCGACCGAAGACTATGAAGACGAGTCTGTTTCAGACCTACGTCGCGATGGAGATCCAATACCCGTCCTGAATTTCTCTGACCTTGAGGTGGGGAAGAATGGAAACTTCTGGCTGCAAATTCGCGACGACGGGGTCGAGACATTCCGGTGCACCACACCGATAACAACCATCGAAATCTGGAGGGCTCGAACCACGGTCATAGGAATTCGAGAGATCGTACGCCGACTGAACGTCGGGCTCGGAGCCACTCTGGTCGCCGGACTAGCCGGAAGCACCGTCCGTGACATCAGTAGGGAGTGGCAGAAGGTCAACGGCGCAGAGCCCGGTCCGGAAGCTCAACAGCGTCTCCGACTAGCACACCAGGTATGGCGGATTATTTCCGATGCCGAGGGGGAGCACATAGCACGGTTGTGGTTCATAGGCTCAAACCTTTGGCTCAATGACGACTCACCCATCGACGCGATACGGGAGGACCGTGCCGACGAAGTCATACAAGCTGCCGAGGCTGTGGTCACAGGCCAATTCTCCGGATGACGATTATAGAGGAGGAAATCACCCTGACTGCTGGCTGGGATAGCTGAGCGATAGATTCGGTCGATGCGAATCATTCCCCTTTCCTTATGGGGCTCGCTCAATCTACTTACAACTAACTAGTCAGGATCTACCGGAATGGAAACCGAAGTGCCTTGATACTTTTCCCACCAGCCAGCCAGCGTATCGCGGTTCTCAATGACAGCGGCCACCATGCCCGCAAGCTTATTGGATTTGATGCCTCGAACTGTGCCTATTACTTCGGCCGTCTCCAGATTGACCTTGAACTCCAGCTTTGGCTCTCCTTTGATTTGAACGTGGACATGGGGCGGAGGGTGGTCGTTTGAATGGACGACGAGAGTCACCCCTCCTTCAAGAGCCAACCTGGTTGGGCCCCCGTTAGCAGTCCAGCGTCTATGCGATAGCTGATTGGTTTTCTTGCGTCCAGTTTTCCCAGTAGCGGTT
>NZ_BAAAIJ010000018.1:0-2995 GCF_039526005.1 Arthrobacter flavus
ATATGCCTTTGCCATAATTGACATCCTTCCAGTGAGAACAAATCCTCACAGGTCAGGTGACAACCAAACCCTGGGCAGACCCAAGGTCAGTGCAACCATTTCGTGAGGACCACGACCTGGGGAGTCTTCATCCGGTCATGCCGAAAGGTGACTGGTTTCGTTCAGTGTGACCACGGCGTGGTTGTGGAAATAATCGTCTTCCCGAAGGTGGGTGATACTGCCTGAGTCGAGGCGGAAGCTCACAGTGTCGAGTGAGTCCAGAGGCATACCAATCCAATGAGCAATCGCTAAGGTTGCGGAACCTCCATGGGTAACGATGACCTTCTGGGGTGCAGGGTCTCTCATTATGGTGTCCATTCCGGAGAAGACTCGACTTGCCCAATGGGCTTTGGTCTCAGCACCTGCCAGACCTTCATCGTGGTCCATCCTTTCCCCGTTCAATGGGGGTGGAATGAATCGTTCCCGGAATAGAGCGTCAGGCATGCCCTCACCCTCGCCATAGGATTTTTCGCGCAGAGCGGTCAGCTCCTGAGGAGCAAGACCAAGTACGGATCCGACAATGGCAGCGGTTTCCCGAGCGCGGCGAAGATCTGACGTGTAAAGCGCAACTCCGGTGTCCACCAGGTTTGAAAGGGCTTGTGCGATCTGCTCCGCTTGATCTCGCCCGCGTTCGGTAAGCCGCGAGTCAAACCAGCCACCTACCCGGTTCTCTATATGGTGAGTGGCCTCTGGATGAGTGACGACGAAGATCTCCTTCATGGAAACCATCTAATCAGGCACCGCGCAGGTCGTCCGCGAACGATGGATACAGAGACACCGGCGGGTGAGACACGACGTGTGGATGTGATGGCTAGTTGGCGGTGTTTTGTTAGTGGTGATCGGCGGCTAGGGTGCAATCAGGGACCGCGCTGCGAAAGCTTTAGGTGGGAAGGCATTGTGATGCAGGAGACGCCGAGACGCATGCTTTGGTTCTTCGTCAGGCCCATGATCGAGTCAGTGCTTTTGGGCGTGATCGCCGGCATGATGGGTCAAGTCCTCTTGCCCGAAGGCACCATGCTGAGCTCGGGTGTCGTGCCAGGGTTGATGGTGGGGATTGTTGGCGGTATTGTCCTCGCCTTCGTGCGCCTGAGGACTGACACCAGGAGTAACCCGTCCGCAGGGGGTAGACGTCGAGTATTGGGTTGGACCACTGCGTCGGCGGCCGCCGCATTCTGGGTAATGACTTTGTGGACTTCGAACCCCCAGATCGCATGGTCGGGGCGAGTCCTTCTTGGCAGCGGCGTGGCAATTGGTTATGGGTTTTTGACTTACCGAGCCCTCACCTTGAAACGTCAGTAGCCCTGCACCGTCGCAGCCTCACACGCGGGGGAGACGGCGTCTCGGTTCCGCATTTCGAAAACAATGAGGTACACGGATAAGCAAGAAGCGAAGTGGAGTAAATTCGGCCTCGCCCGATAACGGTGATTGCCGCAGTTCCTGTGCCGGACACGACACTCTGATGTCCAACATGTCAATGAGGGCTCCGCGCCATATCCTTGATTCCCCTTAAGCCAGTACTTCAGGGACGATACTGAGCGCCAGCGTGGTCGATGGCCAAAGTGAGTCCAGCCGAGCGATCCAAGGATCGGCCATCACTCCCGCGTTCAGCCGTCGGAGTACCTCCCCAAGTGGCACCCACTCGGCCGCCATGACTTCACTCTGCTGCAAGATCACCTCCGCTGGCTGTGACAGGTTCAAGTGGCCCCACTGTGACGGTTTGAACCGGACCCACCTAGCGACTCGCGGGGCTTCTTGTGACGGTTTGAAGCGGCCCCACCCCAGCGTTGGAATCATCGATTCGTTTCCAGTGGTGGAGGTCAGGAATGAGAGCACGCGTGGAGGTATTCGCAGCAATCCGAAGGGACGCCCGACTGGAGGGCCTCTCCGTCCGTGCGCTAGCGGTTCGTCATGGAGTCCACCGCCGCACGGTACGAGCAGCTTTGGAGTCGGCAAAACCGCCGGAGCGGAAAACGCCAGTTCGATTGTCTACGAAGTTGGAGGCGTTTAAGCCTGCGATCGACGCGATGCTCGTTGAGGACACGACGGCACCTCGGAAACAACGTCACACCGCACGAAGGATCCTTGCCCGGCTGATCGAGGAGCACGGAGCTCAGCAGCTTTCGTATTCCACGGTTCGGGACTATGTCCGCGTCCGCCGTGCGGAGATCGACATTGAGGCCGGCCGCAGAGTTGAGGTATTCGTTCCTCAGGAGCACGCGACGGGCGCGGAGGCCGAGGTGGACTTTGGTGAGGTGTGGGTCGTCCTGGACGGGGTGAAAACGAAGTGTCATATGTTCGTCTACCGACTTTCCTACTCAGGAAAAGCGGTCCACCGGGTTTACCCGACCCAGGCGCAAGAAGCCTTCCTCGAGGGACACATCGACGCTTTCACCGCCCTGGGCGGCGTCCCGACGAAACACATCCGGTACGACAACCTGACCAGTGCGGTTACGTCGGTGGTGTTCGGGCAGGGACGGCAGCGGGTCGAGAATGACCGGTGGGTGCTGTTCCGCTCCCACTACGGCTTCGACGCGTTCTACTGCCAGCCCGGCATCACCGGTGCCTACGAAAAAGGCGGGGTCGAAGGTGAGGTAGGCAGGTTCCGCCGCAACAGGCTCTCCCCGATGCCCGTCGTCGCGACCTTGGACGAGCTCAACGATCGCATCCGGGGCTGGGAGTCAGAGGACGACGGCCGGCGGATCAACGATAAGATCCGTACCGTCGGTCAGGACTTCGACACTGAACAACCACTCCTCGCAGCTCTACCGACGGAGACGTTCGATCCGGGGTTGGTGCTGACGCCGAGGGTGGACCGGTCCTCAATGATTACCGTGCGGATGGTGAAGTACTCCGTGCCGGCCCGCTTCATCGGCCGGAAGGTCCGTGTCTCACTACGGGCCTCTGAGATCGTAGTGTTCGACGGGCGCGTGATTGTGGCTAGGCATCAGCGAATCAC
>NZ_BAAAIJ010000019.1:0-85891 GCF_039526005.1 Arthrobacter flavus
CCAAAACCAAACCAGCACCCGCGGCCCCTGCCCACCGCCCTCAAACACCCGGCCAAGACCTCCGATGAAAAATCGAGGCTAGTCTTCGGTTTAGTACTCAGCCACATCACCACCGGCTCCGTAACGCGCCCGCCCTTCGACTCCAGCAAGCTGCCAGCGATCGGCAAAACACGGTCGCCCCACGTATTCCTCTAGGTCGAACAAATCTACAACGACCTTGTTAGGCGAGGGCTGCTTCGTATGTGACCCTCGGTTGTAATGCCGGCACCGTTGAGGACCTGCCCCGATCGCGAAGCTGACAAATTTTCCGGTAACATCGATTTTCTTTTAGGAGTGCAAGAATGGCGTCCGAGCGCGACCATGGAATCGTCGAGCAGTACAAGGCGGGAGCGACGCTCGAAGCAATAGCTGCGCCGCTGGGCATAACCCGTGAGCGAGTACGGCAAATCGTGAACAAAGTGGGCGGAGCTTCTGCTGAAGAAGCGCGAGAAGCCCGCGCTATAGCGAAAACTGCTCTCGTTGAGGAGAATGTGGCGGCGATGGCTGCTGAACTGGGAGATGGCTTGAGCGCACTCGCCTCCCGTGGATTGACGCGCGAGCAGGTGGAGCGACGACTTGCTGTGATGTTTCCGTCTGTAGACGGCGCCGCGATCTCACTCCTCGTCGAGCGTGCCGGTCAGACATTTGACAAGTCGAAAAGTGACCCGCTCCTTGAACAAGAAATGATAGAGGCCGGAGTTCTATACCTGATCGCACTGGATCGAGGTATCGCCCAGAGCGGCGTCTCGTCCCTTCTGGAGCTCGATCAGCTTGTGGTTGAGGGAGTTGCCGAAGTATTCGCAAACACCCAGGACGGCGTCGGTCACACGACCGAAGTACTGCAGTTGATTGCTGCGGCTAGGGATGCGATTGCCAGCGACTCGACAATTTCTATTTCCCATGATCGATACGACCGGTTGCGATCCAAATTCCTAGCCGACCACGGTATAGAGCGCGGAAAGGGTCGAGTTCCGTGGCCGCCTACGAGTCAGACCGTGGCGAAGCGTTTGGGAGAGGGCGGGTGGTCTGATGCTTTGCGTTCACTCGGGCTGGACACGTCGGCGACGCCGAAGGGGATGGGACAAGCCAAATACACAGCAGAGGATTATGAGCAGACCGTAACCGACTTCTTAAAGGAGACTGGGGTCAGCGGTCGGGGCACCACCTACGCGGCATTCGAACAATGGCTAGCCTCCGAAAACCGGGCTGGTCGTCCGCGTCCTTCGGCGCCCGCCGTCCGAGGCGCTTACCGGAGCTGGAACGAAGCGGTCCGCTCGGGAGGTAACGCTGAACGGATAAACCGTGTTCATGAGAAAACCTTGAAGGGTGCTGCGACCGAAACCATCGCTGCGTATGACCGGATGGCGGTTCAGCAAGCTGCCTCAGTGGACAAGCTCACTGCACGTATCACGGAGCTAGACCAGTCAGATTCCCCTTCGGTCGACGAGAAGCGAGAGCTTGATGCGCTTTCCCGAGAGCGGGAACTTGTGGTCAGTCAACTCGAACTCACAGAACTCCAAAAGCGTGAACTCGAAGACAACGCGGCAACTCAGCGCGATCAATTTCGGACCAACGTGTTGCTCGCCACCGCTACTCTAACGATCGCTCTCGGTTCAATGCTTGTGCCGATCTTCGAATATTGGGGCTGGTGGCCGCTCGGCGGAAAATAGACGGGCTCGGGCGATTGTCCGAACCACATGACTCGAACGCGTTGTCGTCGGCCGCCGCTCGAGTCGGTATTTCGTTTCCGCACGACCAAGTCACTTGGTGGTCGTGGAGTGGCCGAAGCAGTCCGGTTGACTTCGAGGTAGTTGCCCCTGAAAAGGACGAGCAGGCCGAGGGCACTGCGCTGATTTACGAACTAACTAGCCAGTGAGCCGCGCAGCGATTCCTTCGGATGCCGCCGGCCCGCCGGTCATCGAGGTGAGGCCGCGAGAGGGCCACCCGGGCCAGTTCTCATTTCAGACGAGCGACCTCTCACAAACTTTGTCGAGCGGAGGCGAGATGCGCTGGCGATGGCTGAGGGGTGTTGCCCGCGGACTCGTCGCTGGCATCTAATTGCACTGGCACCGGTCACCGCCTCAATCGATGCCGAGACATTCATCCGCCTGTCAGTCTCTATGGGCGGAGGGAAACGGTATGTGCGGCGGTCCTCACAATAGACGGCGTCAAACGAGCCAGTGGGCGATCGGGGACCAGAAGGGCACCAGAATAATGCGAACCATTCATAGCGTGACGTGTTCTGCATGATCTGAGCCTCGGAATTACGCGGTTTTTCGGCGAAAGCCAGGCTTTTTGGACGCTTGGGGGGCAAGGGGTCGCAGGTTCAAATCCTGTCATCCCAACAGACGGAAGCCCGTCAACCAGCGCTCTAGCAGGTATTGGCGGGCCCTTTGTGCCCGGATCACCTAGTGGACAGACGACGACGGCCAACCTGCCCCAGAGCCAGCCAGTTATACCGTGCCAGGCTGTGCTCAACCCACTGGATTCTCACGGCGGACCTGCTCCACGCCTTGGTGAACGCTTTGGCGGCCTTACGGTGACCGTCTGGGTAGGTGAGCTCGGCCCATAATGGAATTGCCTTTTCGGGGGCGTGAATGGCTTGCGGATCAGGCGCCGTGATCTCGAGTGGAGGGGTCCACCGCCGTTGCCAGGCGCGAGAGCACCCCAACCGTAGCCGTGGAACTTGTGAGCCATGCGCCCTAGGATACGTTCGGGCGACGACAGAATGACCTGCTTGAGGCCAGCGGGAAATCCCGCTACCGGCTCGTCCCAGACAACCGGCGGGCCCGGGAGTATGTTGGACCCATGGCATCCGAGGCAACAGTCCTGTCCGTCGATGGACCCCACGGCACCCGCGAGGTGCGGATCTCCAGTCCCAGCCGCGTGCTATGGCCCGATCTGGGCATCACCAAGCTTGACCTGGCCAAGTACCTGGTCGCGGTGGGGGAGGCTTTCGTCGCTGCCAACGGCGACCGGCCCCTGGCCCTGCAGCGGTTCAAGGACGGAATCGACGGTGAACAGTTCTTCTCCAAGAATCCGCCCAAGGGTGCGCCCGAGTACATCCGCTCGGTGCCTGTGATCTATCCGAGCGCCCGGTCCCACCCCCAACTGGTCATCGATGAACCTGCCGCCGCTGTCTGGGCAGCCCAAATGAACACCATCGTCTTTCACCCCTGGCCGTCCCGGGCCGAGAACTCCGACAACCCTGACCAGTTGCGGATCGACCTGGATCCGCAGCCGGGCACTGATTTCGACGACGCCATCCCCGCCGCGGTCGAGCTCCGCGCTGTGCTTGAGGAGGCCGGACTCACCGCCTTCATCAAGACCTCCGGTAACCGCGGACTCCACGTCTTTGCCCCGATCGAGCCGGTCCGGGAGTTCCTCGACGTCCGTCATGCGGTGATCGCCGCGGCCCGGGAACTGGAACGCCGCATGCCCGACGCCGTCACCACCGCCTGGTGGAAAGAAGAGCGCGGAGAAAAAGTGTTTGTCGACTTCAATCAAGCCAACCGGGATCGCACCATCGCCGGTGCCTACAGTCCGCGGGCCCTGGCCCATGCGCCGGTCTCCTGCCCGATTGAGTGGGATGAGCTGGAGAATGCCGACCCGAAGAACTTCACCGTCCTCACGGTGCCCGAGCGGCTGGCAACCATCGGCGATCCGTGGGCGAGCTTCCATGAAAAGCCCGGCACCATTGACGAGCTCCTTGGCTGGTGGCAGCGCGACCTTGACTCCGGTCTCGGCGAGCTGCCCTTCCCGCCGGACTACCCGAAGATGCCGGGGGAGCCGTCCCGCGTCCAGCCCAGCCGGGCCAAGAAGGACAAGTAGGTTCTCGGGCCGTATTCTCTAGGCGAGGACCTGGCTCAGGTCGTAGGCCACCGGGACTTCCAGCTGGTCGAAGGTGCAAGACTCGGGGTCGCGATCCGGCCGCCACCGGGAAAACTGGGCCGTGTGACGGAAGCGCGATCCCTCCATCTGGTCATACCGCACCTCCATCACCCGCCGCGGGTGCAGTCGCACAAAGGACACATCCTTGCCGGAAGCGAACCGGCTCCGATCGGTTTCCCCACGGATCGGCTCACCAGAAGCATCACGCACAACGTCGGAGGCCAGCTCATCCACCAGCTCCAGCCGCCGCTGATTGGTGAATGCTGAGGCCCCGCCCACATTGCGTAGCTCCCCGTCGTCATACAGTCCCAGCAGTAAAGACCCGACCCCGGCCCCACTGGTGTGCACCCGATAGCCGAGAACGACGACGTCGGCCGAGCGGTGGTGCTTGATCTTGAGCATGCGGCGCTTGCCTGGCTCATATCCGGCGTCCAGCGGCTTGGCGACCACTCCGTCGAGCCCGGCTCCCTCGAACTCGACCAGCCAGCGGCGGGCGAGTTCGACGTCGTCGGTGGTTTGCGAGAGGTGAATTGGCGCAGCGAACGCATCAGCGATGCCCTCCAGGGCGGCCCGACGTTCGGCGAAAGGGGAGCTCATCAGATCATGCGACCCGGCTGCGAGCAGGTCGAAGGCGACGAACGAGGCGGGTGTTTCCTCCGCCAGCAGTCTGACCCGGCTCTCCGCGGGGTGGATGCGCTGCGACAGTGCCTCCCAATCCAGCCGCTCATGACCGGGGGAACCGGTGCGGACCACGATCTCGCCGTCGACCACGCAGCGCTCCGGAAGGGAAATCTTCAGCGCCTCGACCAGTTCCGGAAAGTACCGGGTGAGCAGCTTCGAACCGCGGCTACCGATGTCAAGGGCGTCGCCATCCCGGTGAATGATGGCTCGGAACCCGTCCCACTTCGGTTCGTAGAGCAGGCCGCCGGCCACGCTGTCGGGCTCGGGCACAGCGCTGACGGCTTTGGCTAGCATGGGCTGAACGGGGAAGGGGAGATCGGTCATGAGTTGATCTTTCCTCAGTCGGGGAGCTGAGGATAGTCCCCCTGCCCATCGTCCAAGCACTATGCCTATACTCGATCAGTGGCATCCAGTGGACGTCGCGCCAGTCACACCGGAGTACGACGAAAGGCTGCCCATGAGCAACGTTCCAGATAACCTTCATTACACGCCTGAGCACGAATGGGTGACCCCTCCAAGCAACGACGGGGTGGTCCGCGTCGGCATCACCGACTTCGCGCAGGACGCCCTGGGCGACGTCGTTTACGTGCAGATGCCGGAGGCCGGCTCGCCGGTCACCGCGGCCGACGTCGTCGGCGAGGTGGAATCCACCAAGAGCGTCAGTGACATTTACGCGCCGGTGACCGGTGAGGTGGTGGCCCGAAACGAGGCGCTGGAGGACAATCCCGCGCTCATCAACTCCGATCCCTACGGTGAGGGGTGGCTGCTTGAAATCAAGGTCGCCGATCCATCAGTTGTGGATGACCTTCTGAGTTCATCGGATTACTCACAGCAGGTAGGCTAGGGGGACCGGTTCGTCCGGCACAGCTAGGCAAGATCACCGTTGCAAGGACACGGTGGCCAATCGGTCGTTTGACTGGTTGGCCACATATTTTGGGGAGGAACACCATGGTTGGCAACGAGAACGCAGCCACGTATGGCGGTACAGAGAACCAGGCACCGTCGCCGGAGACCACCACTATTGGAATACCAGCGCTGGCACCTACAGCCGTGGATCCAAAGCTATCCCCCGAGGAGCAGGCGGCCGTCACCGCTCTGCCCAGCACTTCGGCTTTGCTCGTGGCTCATACCGGCCCCAATTCTGGTGCCCGCTTCCTCCTGGACCAGGACGTGACCACGGCCGGACGCCACCCCAACGCCGATATTTTCCTTGACGACGTGACAGTGTCCCGCAAGCACGCCCAGTTTGAGCGGACTGACACCGGTTTTACGGTGATGGATACCCGTAGCCTGAACGGCACCTACGTCAACAACGACCGGGTGGACAAGGTTGCGTTGCGCAGCGGCAACGAAATCCAGATCGGCAAATTCCGCCTGACCTTCTACAGCGCTCAGACAGCAACGCCTCAGCAGGCCCCAGTCCAGCCTCTCGGACAGGACTAGGTCCCGCTGCATGCCCTCACCCCAGCCAGCCCGGCGCACCGTAGGACTCGCTCCAGAACGAGTCCACGGCAATGTGCTCAATATCGGCGAGGTCCTTACCGAACTGTCCGGGGACTTCCCGCAGATCACTGCGTCAAAAATCAGGTTCCTTGAGGAAAAGGGGCTGATTTCCCCACAGCGAACCAGGGCTGGTTACCGGAAGTACGCGCCACATGATGTGGAGCGACTCCGCTTTGTCCTGGCGTTGCAGCGGGATCAGTACCTGCCGCTGAAGGTCATCAAGGACTATGTGGACGCGATCGACCGAGGCGAGAAGCCGGAATCGCTGCCTGGCGGGATGACCCTGTCCCCGCGGATGGTCTCAGACCAGATGTCCCGCGACCTGCACTCCCACACTCGATCCCTGACCCTCGAAACCCTGACGGCCGAGGCCGGAGCCAGGCATGCCCTGGTGCTCGATCTGGTGGGCTTCGGCCTGATCGCCCCGGTCGACGGCCGCTTCGACGAGCATGCCCTCCGTGTTACCCGGGCCTGCGTCTTACTGGAGGGCCATGGGATCGAACCCCGGCACCTTCGCCCCTTCCGCGCCGCAGCTGATCGCGAACTGGGCCTCGTTGAGCGGGTTGTGACACCCGTTGCTTCCCGGCGGGATGTGGCCTCCAAGGCACGTGCCGCCGAAATGGCCCGCGAAATCAGCGAGCTCTGCCTGAACCTACACACAGCGTTGGTACAGGGCCACATTTCCCGCATGGATAGCTAGGGGCCGCAATGCTTGAAGTAGAAGTCGTCGGAGTCCGAATCGAGCTGCCTTCAAACCAGCCTCTGGTGCTGCTCAAAGAAACCACTGGGGAACGCCACATCCCGATCTGGATTGGCGCCCCGGAGGCCAGCGCCATCGCCTTCGTTCAGCAGGGCATCGTGCCGCCCCGGCCCATGACGCACGACCTCCTCGTGAGCGTGGTCAAAGCACTCGGCCGTGAGATCAGCCAGGTCCGGCTGATCTCAGTCGAAGACACCGTTTTTCACGCAGAGTTGGTGTTCGACGACGGCACGGCAGTGAGCTCGCGCGCCTCCGACGCCATCGCGGTCGCCCTCCGCGTGCCCTGCCCCATCTTCTGCGCCGCCTCAGTCATGGACGAGGCGGGAGTGGAGATCACCGAGGCAGCTGACGACGACGACGCCCCGGCGGAGCCCCCAGTTAACGCTGAACGGGAATTGCGCCAGTTCCGCGAGTTCCTCGCCGACGTTGAACCCGAGGATTTTGAACGCTAGGGTTCCGACACGCCAAAGTCTTTATGCCCTGCATCTTTGACCTGGGGTGCCCGGGGATCTAACGTCGAAGCATACGGTTTCATTGCACAACCCATGAACTCAAGGCAGACTTGAGAGTAAACCCTGAGAATCCGGTGTGCGCCTAGTGCCGACCGTCCAGGTATTCCCACGGTTATAGAACGAGGAGGCAGCACGTGAGTCCCAAGGGCGACGCCGGTACGGGTTCCAACGCTGTTGCGTCCGGATCCGGAATCCCGGCCAGTGCGCAAGGCCTACTGTTCACCGAAGACCTCCCCGTCCTTGATGAAGACGCTGGCTACCGCGGGCCTACCGCCTGCAAAGCGGCCGGCATCACCTACCGCCAGCTCGACTACTGGGCCCGGACCGGTCTGGTAGAACCAGCAGTCCGAGGCGCTTCCGGCTCCGGCACCCAGCGACTGTACGGTTTCCGGGACATTCTGGTGCTGAAGGTCGTCAAACGACTACTCGACACGGGTGTCTCCCTCCAGCAGATCCGCGCCGCCATCGAGCACCTTCGCGAACGCGGGGTCGAGGATCTCGCCCAGATCACGCTGATGAGCGACGGCGCCAGTGTGTACGAATGCACCTCGGCTGAAGAAGTCATCGACCTGGTCCAGGGCGGCCAAGGCGTGTTTGGCATCGCCGTCGGCAAGGTCTGGCGTGAGGTGGAAGGCAGCCTCGCGGCCCTCCCCAGCGAACACGCCGCCGATCAGGACTTCCCCGACGATGAACTCAGCAAGCGCCGCGCCACCCGCAAGATCAGCTAGGGCTAAGTTAGGCCCATCAACCAGGCGAGGCCCCCATGAAGTGGGCGAGGCCCCCTCGAACCCTTAGGCGCGTCGGGCCACCCGGCTCCTCAGCCGGCCGGAATCCACCAGATTCTTCAGCAACTCATCAAAGTAGCCGGCGGCATTGCGCGCCGACTCGCCTGGCCAATGATGCACCGAGTGGGCGGCGCCCTGAATCTGCTGCCAATTCGCCTGCTCAGTAATGGTGGGACTCAACAGGAGGTCACCAAACATCTGGCGCATTTCCGCAAGCCGGAACGTGTGCTCGTTCGAACCGGGACGTACCCGGTTGGCAACAATTCCTGCCGTGGACAGATTCGGCGCGAATTCACGTCTAAACAGCTCGATAGCGCGCATGGTGCGCTCTGTGCCTGCCACCGAGAACAGGCCAGGTTCGGCAACCAGCAGCACCCGATTGCTGGCGGTCCACGCCATCCGGGTCAGCCCGTTGAGCGAGGGCGGGCAGTCAATGAGGACCAATCCATAGCCCTCCAGACGCGACAACAGGGTGGCGAGTCGTCGCAGATCCCGCCGTCCCAGGTCTGGTCGGTCGTAGATACCCGAGTAGGCGGAGCCCACCGCGACGTCGAGAACGGGTGGCTTCCCCGACAACGGCGGGTTGTGCCGGATGGCCGATGCCACCCAACCGCTGGGCACCACGTTGGCTCCAAGATCGCCGCGACGTGCAATCTTCAGCAGGCGGCCGATGTCGAGTTGATCGGCTGATCTGACACCCAGACCGGTGGTGGCGTCAGCATGCGGGTCCAGGTCAACGACCAGAGTCGGAATTCCAGCGGCAAGCGCTGCCGAGGCCAATCCGAGAGTCACGGACGTCTTGCCGACACCGCCCTTGAGGCTGCTGATGCTTACTACTTGCACTTGTTGAACCAATACCTAACATCTCGTGTGCGCGGCTGCCGGACGCCGCGCCAGCGGGAACCCTGGGCCGCAGTCTGAGCCGGCGGCCCCTGTTTCGTCTGGATTTGGTCAGGTCCGCATTAGAGGCGGTCGACCTACCGTTCCATCATAGGTGAGCGGTAGGGGTTCCGAAGTCCGCAGTACCGGGGGCGCCGGCCAGATGTTGAGAAACGTTAAGAGGTCGACGTCACAGCGCGGTAGGGTGAAGATTGCCGAGATGCAGGACACGGCCACACGTATCCATTGGTGAGATGCACGGACGCAGGAGAGCAATGTTTTCGAAGATTCTGGTAGCTAACCGTGGCGAGATTGCCATCCGTGCCTTTAGGGCTGGTTTCGAGGTCGGGGCGAAGACGGTTGCTGTGTTTCCCTACGAGGACCGCAATTCGATTCACCGGCAGAAGGCCGACGAGGCTTATCTCATTGGTGAGGAGGGCCATCCGGTCCGCGCTTACCTGGACGTCGAGGAGATTGTGCGTGTCGCCAAGGAGTCCGGGTGTGACGCCATCTACCCCGGGTACGGTTTCCTCTCGGAAAACCCGGGACTTGCCCGGGCCGCCGAAGAGGCTGGTATCACTTTTGTCGGACCGCCTGCGGATGTGCTGGAGCTGGCGGGTAACAAGGTCCACGCGCTGGAAGCTGCCCGCAAGGCTGGCATCCCGGTTCTGAAGTCGTCCCAGCCGAGCGCGGACCTGGATGAGCTGATTGCCGCGGCCGACGAGATCGGGTTCCCCATCTTCGCCAAGGCGGTTGCTGGTGGCGGTGGGCGCGGGATGCGCCGGGTGGACAAGCGGGAGGCGTTGCCGGAGGCGCTCGAGGCGGCCATGCGGGAAGCCGATTCCGCGTTCGGCGATCCGACCATGTTCCTGGAACAGGCGGTGCTCCGGCCGCGCCACATCGAGGTGCAGATCCTCGCTGATGCCCAGGGCAATGTGATGCACCTGTTTGAGCGTGACTGCTCGATCCAGCGCCGGCACCAGAAGGTTATTGAGATTGCTCCGGCGCCGAACCTTGATGAGGGTATCCGGCAGGCGTTGCACCGCGACGCCGTCGCGTTTGCCACGGCCCTGGGGTACGTTAATGCGGGCACGGTCGAGTTCCTCGTCGACACAGTGGGTGAGCGGGCCGGCCAGCACGTCTTCATCGAAATGAACCCCCGGATCCAGGTGGAGCACACGGTCACCGAGGAAATTACTGATGTTGACCTGGTGCAGGCGCAGCTGCGCATCGCGGCTGGTGAGTCCCTCGCTGACCTGGGCTTGAGCCAGGACAGCGTCCACGTCCGGGGTGCTGCCCTGCAGAGCCGCATCACCACCGAGGATCCGGCTAATGGTTTCCGGCCCGACGTCGGACAGATCACCGCGTACCGGTCCGCTGGCGGCGCGGGGGTGCGCCTCGATGGCGGTACCGTTTACGCTGGCGCTGAGATTAGCCCTCATTTCGATTCGATGTTGGTGAAACTGACCTGTCGTGGCCGGGATCATAAGTCGGCGGTGACTCGGGCCCGGCGTGCCTTGGCCGAATTCCGGGTCCGGGGCGTGTCGACCAACATTTCCTTCCTGCAGGCCGTCCTGGACGATCCGGACTTCATCGCCGGGGACGTCGCGACGAACTTCATCGACGAACGCCCCGAGCTGCTCACCGCCAGGGTCTCCGCGGACCGGGGGACGAAGTTGCTGACGTGGCTGGCGGATGTGACAGTGAATAAGCCCCATGGTGAGCGGCTGGTGGAGATTGACCCCGCTGAGAAGCTTCCCGTTGCCGGTGAGGGGGAGGCAGCTCCCGGGCCGGGGTCGCGGCAGCGGCTGCAGGAACTCGGACCTGAGAAGTTCGCCGCTGAGCTTCGTGCCCAGAGAGCGGTGGCTGTCACGGACACCACGTTCCGCGACGCGCACCAGTCGCTGCTCGCTACCCGGGTCCGTACCCGCGACCTCGTAGCGGCGGGCGACGCCGTGTCCCGTAGGACACCCCAGTTACTATCGGTCGAGGCGTGGGGTGGGGCCACCTACGACGTCGCGCTGCGGTTCCTTGGCGAGGAACCCTGGGAGCGTCTCGCAGCGCTGCGTAAGGAGCTGCCCAACATCTGTCTGCAGATGTTGCTGCGGGGCCGTAACACGGTCGGTTACACCCCGTACCCCGAGGAAGTCACTGAAGCTTTCGTGAAGGAGGCAGCCGAGACCGGGATTGATATTTTCAGGATTTTCGACGCACTGAACGATGTCTCCCAGATGGAACCGGCGATCCGCGCGGTCCGGGCCACCGGCACCGCGGTGGCCGAGGTTGGCCTGTGCTACACCTCGAACATGCTTGACCCCGAGGAGAAGCTCTACACGCTGGAGTATTACCTTGAGTTGGCGCAGCGGATGGTCGATGCTGGCGCGCATATCCTGGCGATCAAGGACATGGCGGGCCTGCTGCGCCCCGCAGCGGCGGCCCAGCTGGTCACTGCCCTGCGTGAGCGTTTCGACCTGCCCGTTCACCTCCACACCCACGACACCGCCGGCGGCCAGCTAGCCACCCTGCTCGCCGCCGTCGACGCGGGAGTGGACGCCGTCGACGTGGCCAGCGCCTCCCTGGCAGGGACCACCAGCCAGCCCTCGGCGTCGGCCCTCGTCGCGGCGTTGGCCAACACCGAACGGGATACCGGGATTTCCCTGGCGGATGTCTGCTCGCTGGAACCTTACTGGGAAGCGGTCCGCCGCGTGTATGCCCCGTTCGAGTCGGGGTTGCCCGGTCCTACCGGGCGGGTCTACCGGCATGAGATTCCGGGGGGTCAACTCTCCAATCTTCGCCAGCAGGCCATCGCCCTGGGCTTGGGGGAACGGTTTGAAGCTATCGAGGACATGTACACCGCGGCTGACCGGATGCTCGGGCGGCTGGTGAAGGTCACGCCGTCGTCGAAGGTGGTGGGGGACCTGGCACTGCAGTTGGTGGGGACCAACGTTGACCCCGCCGACTTTGAGCAGAACCCGCAAAACTACGACATTCCCGATTCCGTCATCGGTTTTTTGAGTGGGGAGCTCGGGGATCCTCCCGGCGGGTGGCCGGAGCCCTTCCGGACCAAGGCGCTGCAGGGTCGCGAGGTCAAGGTTCGGGACACCGAACTCAGTGCCGAGGATCAGGAAGGGCTGGCCGGGGATTCGAAGCTGCGGCGCGCCACCTTGAACCGGCTGCTGTTCGCGGGCCCCACGAAGGATTTCCTGGCCACCCGGGAAACCTATGGTGACGTCTCCGTCCTGGACACCCGCGACTACCTGTATGGGCTGCAGCAGGGCAGTGAGCACGTCATCCCGCTCGAAAAGGGTGTCCGCCTCATCGCTACCCTCAGCGCGGTGTCCGATCCGGATGAGAAGGGCATGCGCACGGTGATGTGCACGCTGAACGGGCAGATGCGGCCCGTCGTTGTGCGTGACCGCAGCATCCACAGCGACGTCAAGGCGGCGGAGAAGGCCGACAAATCGACGCCGGGCCAGATCGCTGCGCCGTTCGCCGGTGCTGTCACCGTCACCGTTGCCGAGGGCGACACCATCGAGCAGGGTGCGACGATCGCCACGATCGAAGCGATGAAGATGGAAGCCGGAATCACCTCACCAGTGGCCGGCACGGTCAAGCGGATCGCCGTCGACGCCGTCTCCCAGGTCCAGGGCGGAGACCTCCTGATGGTGATCGAGACCGCCTAGCCCGTTACGGCCGCGCGGGGTCCGGTGCGCTAGTGTTTGGCTGGAGACCACGGCGCATTTGGCGCGCCATCTTCGAACATGTGAGGAACTATGGCCCCGCAAGACCCGTCCGGTACCCGCCCGGACCGTGACCCATCCGATGACTCTCAGTCCGACCTGCCGGAGACTGATTCTCCTCGTGAAGAAGATCACGCGGATGCTTCCGTCTCCGTGCCTCGCGATCCCGAGGTCCGAGGGTCGGATGACCACGAGGTGGCGGCGGATCATGGAGCGCTGACCGGCGCGCCAGTCGATTACACCTCGTCATTGCCCCTCGGGGACGCCGACGCCGACGCCGACATCTCAGCCCCGCCGGCCGTCCCGCCATCGGTGCCGGCAGCTCCTACCGCCAAGGCGCCGGAGGCTTCGACGACGCCTTCACCTCATGCGGCGCCGGCGTCTCCTGCGGCGGCCGATCAGGCTTCGGACCTTGCAGGCTGGTTCCCCTCGGCTGTTGCCGCGCCCCAGGTCGAGCAGCCAGCCGCTGAGACTGCTGAAGCGCGCAGCGCCCGTCGGCAGAAGGAAACCGGTCCTGAAACCGCCTCCTCGCTGACATCTGAGCGGCTCCTTGAGGTGACGAAGCGTCCACCTGTTGACGGCTGGCGCAAGCTCCTCCACACGTTGAGCTTTGGCTATCTGAACCTCGGGGATTCTGACGCTGTCCGGATCCGCCGTGCACTGGAGCACCGGATTTCGGTCCGGTTGGGGGAGCGTACCCGCTACGTTCCGGTGCTGTCGCGGAAGGGAGGCGTAGGGAAGACCACTGTCACCACGCTGCTTGGCATGACACTGGCCCAGGTCCGGGAGGACCGCATCATTGCGATGGACGCCAACCCGGACCGGGGAACTCTCTCCGACCGTTCACCCGGTAAGGCCGACTTCACTGCCCGCCAACTGGTCCAGAACCGGTTCATGGTGGACTCCTTCGCCCAGCTTTCCAGCTATGTGGCCCGCGAGGGGTCCCGACTGCATGTGCTGGCCTCCGATACGGACCCGGCTGTGGCCCAGGCGTTCGACGACGCTGACTACCGCGCCGTCACCGATATTCTGAGCCGGTACTACTCGATTGTGCTTACCGATTCGGGCACCGGCATGGTGCACTCGGTGATGAAGGGAACCCTTGAGAAGGCCGACGCCGTCGTGCTGGTATCCGGGGGAAGTGTGGACGAGGCCCGGCTGGCTTCCGAAACCCTGTCCTGGCTCGAGGCACACGGACGCCATGACCTGGTGGCTAGTGCCATTGTTGTGATCAACCTGTCCTCCGGCAACGGAACCCAGGTGAACGTGACGGAAATCGAAGAGCACTTCCGGTCCCGCGTCAGCACCGTTGTCCGTATTCCCTACGACCGTCATCTGGCAGAGGGTTCACGGGTGGATCTGGCCCGTCTGAAACCGGCCACGCGGGCTGCTGTCGTCGAACTCGCGGCGCTGGTCGTCGACGAACTGCAGTGACTCACTACGACCTGGCGATAGTCGGCTCCGGATCCGGGAACAGCCTGATCAACGCCGACTGGGATGGCCGAAAAGTGGCGTTGATCGATGGCGGCGTGTTCGGCGGAACCTGCCTGAATGTCGGCTGCATACCGACCAAAATGTTCGTCTTCCCGGCCGAATTGGCCACCGGGGCGCAAGAGGCCCAGTCACTCGGTGTTGACCTCGAGCTTCGCGACGTCAGGTGGCGGGCCATCAGGGACCGCATTTTCTCCCGCATCGATGCGATCTCCCGGGACGGCAGGCGATACCGGGCGGACGAGCTGGACAACGTCACGCTGTACGAGGAATACGTGCGGTTCACGGGGGAGAAGACCCTCGTCACCGCGTCAGGCGAGGAGATCCACGCGGACCAGGTCGTCATCGCCGCGGGATCGCGGGCGGTGCTACCGGACATTCCGGGAATTACCCTTCCCCAGGTGCACACGTCGGACACCATCATGAGGTTGGAGGAGTTGCCGGCACGGATCCTGATCATCGGCGGAGGCTACATTGCCGCCGAGTTCGCTCATATCTTCGGCGCGTTTGGCTCAGCTGTCACCGTGGTCAACCGCTCAGGCAGCCTGCTGCGCACTCTCGACGAGACCGTCTCGGAAGCGTTCACCGCGGAGGCGGTTCGCCAGTGGGATGTCGTCCTCAACCACACGGTCGCCTCACTGACCGCCAACGACGACGGATCCGTACACGCGGTTCTCGACGGCACCGAAGGTCAGGAACTGGACGTCGACGTCGTGCTGGTGGCCGCCGGCAGGGTGCCGAACACCGACCGGTTGGGAGCCGCCGACGTCGGGCTCGATCTCGATCCTGAGGGTCGCCTGGTCGTGGACGGGCACCAGCGGGTCCTCCGCGATGGTTCGCCTATCGATGGGCTCTGGGCGCTGGGTGATGTGAGCAACCGGTTCCAGCTCAAACACGTCGCCAATCATGAGGCGCGGATCGTCGCGCACAACCTGACGCATCCTGACAGCCTGCGCACAAGCGACCACCGGTTCGTCCCGGCGGCGGTGTTCACGCATCCTCAGGTCGCGGTAGTGGGCCTGACCGAAGCTGAAGCATTGGCGAAGGCCGAGGCTGAAGGCTTTGAAATCACGGTGGCCGTCCAGCAATACGGGTCGACGGCGTTCGGCTGGGCGATGGAGGACACCACCGGCTTCGTGAAGCTGATCGCCCACCAGCGCACCGGCATGATTCTCGGTGCCCACATCATGGGCCATGAGGCGTCGATGATCATCCAGCCGGTCATCCAGGCGATGTCTTTCGGGCTCGACGCGCAGACCATGGCCAGCGGACAGTACTGGATTCACCCGGCCCTCACAGAAGTAGTCGAGAACGCTCTACTGTCTCTGAAGACCGGGTAAACCAGCTGCGGACTACCGGCGTCGCTAGGGGCGAGGGGCCGAGTAAATGCCCTCGACTACCGAGGAGTAATCCTTCAGGACCTGGGCCCGCTTGATCTTCAGCGATGGCGTCAGGTGCCCGCTGGTCTCGGTGAAGTCGGTGGCGACAATCCGGAACGCCTTGATTGCCTCGGCCTGTGAAACATTCGCGTTGGCCTGATCGACCAGCTGCTGCACCTCGGCGGTGACGAGCGGGTGCTCGGCGGCCTGAGCCACGGTGGTGCTCTTGGGTAGCTGGTGGCGTTCAAGCCAGCCCGGCAGAGCTTCTTCGTCAAGGGTGATCAAGGCCGAGATGAAGGCCCGGTGATCGCCGACAACAACACACTGCGATACCAGGGCGTTGGACCGGATGGTGTCCTCCAGCTGTGCCGGAATGACGTTCTTGCCCCCCGCGGTGACGATGATTTCCTTCTTGCGACCGGTGATTTTCAGGAAACCCTCGGCATCGAGCTCGCCGATATCGCCGGTGCGGAACCAGCCGTCGGCGAAGGCTTCTTCAGTGAGGTCATCGCGCTTGTAGTAGCCGCGCATCACGCAGACGCCCTTGGTAAGGATTTCGCCGTCGTCGGCAATCTTTACCGCGTTGCCGGGAAGCGGAGCCCCGACGGTGCCAATCTTGATCTTCTTTGGTGTGCTGACGGTGATCGGCGCAGTGGTCTCGGTGAGGCCGTAGCCCTCGAGGACCATCAGGCCGATGCCGTGGAAGAAGTGACCCAGCCGGTCGCCCAACGGTGCGCCGCCGGAAACGGCGTGCTCCACCCTGCCGCCCATCGCTTCGCGGATCTTGCTGAACAGAATCCGGTCGAACACTGCGTGTTTCACTTTGAGCATGAGTGGGACCTTGCCCGCTTGGTCAGCCTTGGACCACTCGATGGCCACCTTGGCGCCAGCATGGAAGATCTTGCCCTTGCCGCCGTCCTCGGCTTTGAGCATCGAGTTGTTGTAGACCTTCTCGAATACCCGGGGGACCGCAAGGATGAAGGATGGCTTGTAGCTCTGCAGATCAGGGAGCAGGTTCTTGACATCGGGGGTGTGGGCTACCGTCGCGCCGACAGCCACACACAGCACGGAGATGAACCGGGCAAACACGTGCGCGAGGGGGAGGAACATGATGGTCTGGGCACCCTCGTGCGCCACCTCGGGGAGGGCCGCTCCGGCGTTGACCGACAGCTCGACGAAGTTCCCGTGTGTCAGCTCGCAGCCCTTGGGCTTGCCGGTGGTGCCGGACGTATAGATGATGGTGGCGACATCGTCGAGCCCGGCGGTCAGCCGACGGTCCTCCAGAGCCTGATCCTCGATGTTGGTACCGGCGCCGCGCAACGGATCCAGTCCGTCGTTGTCCAGCTGCCACACGTGCTGAACGCCGGGGATGTTCGCTGCGGCTGCCGCCTGGCGCACCACGTTCTCATGACGAGCCGATTCGACGAAGGCAGCGACCGCGCCCGAGTCCTCAAGGATCCAGCCCACCTGTGAGGGTGAGGAGGTTTCGTAGACGGGCACTGAGATAGCTCCGGCAAACCAGATCGCGAAGTCCACCAGCGACCACTCGTATCGGGTGCGAGCCATGATCGCCACCCGGTCGCCGGCCTGGACACCGCTGGCCATCAGGCCTTTCGCGAGGAGCTGGACGTCAGCGAGGAATTCAGTCGCCCGGATGTTCTGCCACTCGCCGGCACTGTCCTTCTTGGAGAACAACGCAGGGTTGGATGGCTTCGCAGCCTGTTTGACAACCAACTCCGTGATATTGCTGTCACGGGGCGTGTCCACCATGACGGGGACGCTGTATTCACGCACGACTATCTCCTTTGATATCTCCAAAACCTGCGGGATTTTATTAGCCTATAGGTTCAGCCGACGTTAATACTCTCCAGTAATGTACGAATCGGTAACGGTAGGGCAACGCCTATGGCAACCCAGTGGAGGACAACCAATGATCAGGCAGACGGACGCCCCTGCAGTGCCCCGGCTGCGGGGTCAACCCCGGCCTTCCGGTGGCGGGGGTCTGAGTACCCGACGTCGGCCCGCTGGCTTCACCGCTGGCCACCCAGGTTCGTCCGCCTTTCTGCGTCGTGGGCTTGCGATGGGGATCGACATTGGTGGGACCAAGGTGGCAGCCGGTGTCGTCGATGTCTACGGCAACATCCTGGCTGAGGCCCGGCGTGACACTCCAGGGCACGACCCGCGGCACGTTGAAGCCGTCATCGCCGAGCTAGTCACTGAGCTGTCGAGGGGCTACCGGATTCGATCGGTGGGCATTGGCGCGGCGGGCTGGATGGACCTCACCAACGGGACAGTGCTGTTCAGCCCCCACCTTGCGTGGCGCAATGAACCGCTCCGTCACAACCTGGAGCGGATTCTCCGGCGGCGGGTCACCGTAGTGAACGACGCTGATGCCGCAGCCTGGGCCGAGTGGCGGTTCGGAGCGGGGCAGGGGGAGACCCGGCTGGTCTGCATCACTCTGGGTACTGGTATCGGTGGCGCCATGGTCATGGATGGGGCGCTGGAGCGGGGGCGGTTCGGTGTAGCCGGTGAGTTCGGGCACCAGATCATCGTTCCGCAGGGGCATCGCTGTGAGTGCGGGAACCGGGGGTGCTGGGAGCAATACGCTTCGGGTAACGCGTTGGGCAGGGAAGCAAGGGAACTTGCCACAGCCAACTCGCCGGTCGCGCAAGCCCTACTGCGCGAGGTCGACGGCGACCCACAGCGTATTACCGGGGCCGTCGTCACCAAGCTGGCGCTCGAGGGGGACCCGGCAAGCCGGGAACTTGTCGACGACGTCGGGCAGTGGCTTGGGCTGGGGCTGGCCAACCTGGCTGCAGCGCTGGATCCGGGGACCTTTGTGGTGGGCGGCGGGCTTGGCGCTGCCGGAGATGTGCTGCTGGAACCGGCCCGGCGTGCTTTTGCCCGCAACCTGACCGGGCGGGGATTCCGGCCGGCTGCCCGGGTGGAAGCTGCGGCGTTGGGACCTTCTGCGGGGTTAGTGGGAGCGGCGGATCTGTCGAGGTTGAGTCCGCGGCTGAGCCGCGGGCGTGCTGGCCGGATCTAGCGGATCATCCCCTGTCCTCCTGAACGATAAGCGGCAGGCTATTGGTTGCGTTGCGCAACTATGGAAGGCTGAGGCGAGAAAGCATATCGACTCTATTGAGGGGAACCGCAATGAGCGCCGGACGATGGGCACTTTTTGTACTTGCCGGAATACTCCTGATCATCTCGATCATCGGGACGCTGCAGGGGGCTGAGTACCTTTGGTCTACCGGCGTGGCCATGGTGATCACGATGGGGAGTGTCCTTTGGGTACGGCACAAGGACCTAAAGAAGAAGGCATTGGCCGCCAGTCAAGTCGCGGCCTCCTCCAGCTCAGCTTCATCGGACCCTGCTCCGCCGAGGTAACCCTTCTGTAGCTGGTGGACTGTAGCGGACAGGGTGCCTTTTGATGCGCTGCATTTCTCGGTGCAGCGGGTGTCCCGGAGGCGGTCCGCTGTTGGTTCTCTATTCCTGAAAAATAGTTGAAAAAGTTTTTCGGGTGACCTTGAATCGGCCCTTATTTTGTCAGTGGGCGATGATGGAATAAGGGTATGAAAGGCAGTGACGCTTCTGCTCCCGGATCGGGATTCTTCCCCGATTCCGGCCCCGGTTCCGGCCCGGAATCCAGCCGAGGTTCGAGTCCGGATTCCGCTTTCGAGAGCGGGCCCGCGAGCACTGCTTCGGGGAATGCCGGTGGGTATGGTCCGGCCGGTCCGCTGGGCAGGGAAGCGACCTGGACCGCGCCGAAGGCCGCTTCGACCGGTCCGGGTGTTCCGGTGCCGTTGACTGGCCAGGTGTCGGTCGCGGCGATGGTGACGCTGGACGCTCGGCAGACCGTGAACCTGCTCCAGACGCTCTCAACGTTGCGGTCCTGGGTTGACGCGCAGGAAGCCAAAGCGGTCACCCATCTTCATGACCTGATCGCTGAGGAACACCCCTGGGTTGAAGACATGGACCGTATTCATGCCCTGACCGCATCGGAGATCGGTGCGGCCCTGCATCTGCCGGAACGGACCGCAGGGTTTCTCCTGGAAACCAGCGAACTACTAACCCGTGAGTACCCCGCCACGCTGCGCGCCCTGGAGGACGGCAGGCTCTCCCAACGCCACGCCACGGCCGTCGTGCAGGAAGCCATCAGCATCCCGGACACCGTCCCGGCCGTGAGGGCCGCGTTCGAAGCCCACCTCATCGGCCTGGCGTGCAAGACCACGGTCGCGAAGTTCACCCGCCAAGCCCAACGGCTACGCGAAGCCCTACACCCCGAATCGATCACCCTGCGGCACCAGAAAGCCGTCCAGGACCGACGCGTGTATCTGGACCCGGTCCAGGACGGGATGGCCTGGCTCCAAGCCTTCCTCCCCACCGAACAAGCCGCCGGAATCTTCCACCGCGTCGACACCGCCGCCCGGGCGTTGCAAGGCCCCGACAAGAACAGGACCCTCACCCAGCTCAGAGCCGATGTTCTGGTGGATGTCCTCACCAGCGCCGGACCCACCGGCCATCCTGAACCCGGCAGCAGCGGCAGCGGCAGCAACGGGTCGAACGGGTGCAGCGGGTCGGATCGGTCGGGGGATGCCAGCACATATTGGGGTGTGCAGGCGAAGGTGTTCGTCACGGTTCCGGTGATGACTCTCCTCGGCGGGGATGTGCCGGGTGAATTGGAAGGGTACGGTCCGATTGATCCCGAGACGGCACGGAAGCTCGCCGGGCACGCCCCCTCGTTCACCAGGATTCTCACCCACCCCTTCACCGGGGCCAGACTCAGAGCTGATGCGAGAACGTACCGGGTCCCGCAGGACCTGAAGGATGCGGTCCGGGTCAGGGATGGGACCTGCCGACATCCGGGATGTAACCGGTTGGCGGTCTTCTGCGAACTAGACCACACCATCCCCTGGTCCCACGGCGGGAAGACATCGTATTCAAACCTGGCGTCCCTGTGTAAACGCCACCACATGTTCAAAACTGAAGGCTACTGGCACTTCAAACAACCAGACCCCGGCACCATCATCGCCATCTCACCACTGGGTGAAACCTACCTCACCACCGCCGACCCAATACCACCCGACCTGCCCCCACCCTTCTGAGAGTGTGCCCCCAATCACTGCACTATTAGTGCAGTATGCTGCACTTATGACCAGCGATACCACTGCGCTTGCGGCAGCAATTGGCCACCGCATCAAAGACGAGCGCCACTCCCGATCCCTGACTCTTGATCAGCTGGCAGACGCTGCGGGCGTGAGTCGTCGCATGCTGATCAATGTGGAGCAGGGTGCCACCAACCCGAGTGTAGGAACACTTCTGAGGCTTAGCGATGCACTCGGCATCGGATTGCCCTCGCTGGTTGAGTCTCCATCGCCAAAGCCCGTGACCGTCACACGCAACGGTGAAGGTGCCGCCCTCTGGACTTCCGAAGCCGGTGGCAAGGGGACGCTGGTTGCCGGATCCGAGTCACCCGACGTCGTCGAACTCTGGGACTGGACATTCGTGCCTGGGGACCGTCACGAGAGCGAGCCACATTCCAAGGGAACCAAAGAGTTTCTCCAGGTGCGGCAAGGTTCGATCACAGTGCAGGTGGGGGAGCAGTCAATAGTGCTCCAAACCGGCGACGCCGTGTCGTTTCCCGGGGACGTCGCCCACTCATACACGAACGTATCTAGGAAACCGGCCACGTTCACCATGGCAGTTTTCGAGCCCGGCGTAGGGCCAAACCACCGAGAGGCAGCAACCAATGAATGATCTGAATAGCGTGCACCAGGTAGTGGAATCCAGCGGCGTCGACCCAGAGGTATTCACACTTCGCCCGGACTATCGCGCGGTGCTGATCGCCGCCGATGGTCTGGTGCCAGGACCGAGCGACCAGACAAGCGAGGACCTCCTCACTCAAGCCGAAGGTTTCGCCCGTGAGCTTCTCCAAACTACCCCGGTTGAGCACCTTCCACACGTCGCTGCATGGCGGGACGCCTATCGCGGGTTCGGGTCAAAACCGCAACGAACGCGCAACAGCCTGGAGGCCCTCCTGCGGCGTGCACCCACCGGGCTCCCACGCGTCAACCGACTGACCGACATCTATAACGCCATCTCCGTCCTCCACCAGGTCCCATTGGGCGGCGAGGATCTTGCCGGTTACACCGGAGCGCCCCACCTAACCCGCGCCACCGGAATCGAACCGTTCGACACCGCGACCGGGGGCGAGGAAACAGTCGAATTTCCGGAACCTGGCGAAGTGGTCTGGAGGGATGACGTAGGAGTGACGTGTCGGCGCTGGAACTGGCGGCAAGGTCGGCGGACCCAACTTAAGGACAATACCGAAACCGCCCTTTTCATCCTGGACGCCCTTGAGCCGATGACTGATTACGCGCTGCAACTCGCAGCGGATGCGCTTACTTCCCACCTCAGGCAACTTGGCCCCGACGTACAGACCGCCGACCGGCTGATTCGTCCCAAACCGATCACATCATGACCAGAACGGCACGTCCCCGGCCGAACACCCCGGCTTGGTCCTCCGGAGTGGGGCAGCTACCTAAACTTCGGCGCCGTTGTCTCCGTGATCGCGGGTTTTGGGGAGCCTCAGGATCAGGAACGCCACCGACACCAGGAAGATGGCCAGCACCCCCAGCATCATCGTGAGCGGGGCGGCTCGCCAGAACATGGCGAGCAAGAGCAGGGTGATCGGTCCGCCGACTGCGCCGAACCAGGCCAGGACCAGCAGTGGCTCCCCGGTACCCAGCGCCGGCGGCTCTGGCGGATGATAGCCCTCGTCCTCGTCTTCGTCGGGCTCCTCGGGGGTATAGTCCCGAGGGCCGCTGGGGGAGCGGCGAGGCTGATTCTCGAACAGGGCCCGCACCCGGTCCTGATCGGACAATCCCGCATCAACGTTCTGTGCCGGCGCCGAACTGGCTCCAGCCTCCGGTGCGGTGGGCGTCTGCTCCAACCGTGCCACCAGGTCCTGCCACACGGCATCGTCGGTGGACTCGTTGGGTTCCTGACCTCGGGATGTCATGCGGTGCTACCTGCCGTCACGTGCTGGATAAATTGCGTTGACCGTTCAAAAATCAACTGCGCGTCATGGTCCATGGTCGCAACATGGTAGCTGTTCTCCAAACGCACAATCTCAAGAACTTTGCTACCGATCCGCTGTTGCAGCACCTCCAGACTGCTTTCCGGCACGATCGGGTCCACCGATGAGCGAAAAACCAGCGTCGGCGCGGTCACCGACGGGAGCAGGTTGACCGTCTCCCTGAAAAGCAGGCCGAGCTGTGCGACAGCAGCAACGGGGGTCCGCGCGTACGCGCCCTCGTCGAGCCCTTCCTTTTTGATGTTGTTGGCGATAGCCGGCACCGATCGCATCACAAACTTCAGCACCCCGGCATACCGTGCGCGCGGGTCGGCGATGGTGAGACCGGGATTGACGACGACGACGCCGGCCACCGGCTGCAGCGCCGCCACTCGCAGTGCAAGGGTCCCGCCCATCGACAGACCCGCGACAACGATCTCATCGGTTATCTGTGCCAATTCCCGGTAGCTCGCCTCATAGCTGGCATACCAGCGCTGCCACGGGGTGCGGGCAAGTTCCTGCCAGGTGGTGCCATGGCCGTCCAGCAGTGGGAGTCGCACCGCGTACCCCTGATCGGCCAGATACTGGGCCCATTCGAGCAGACTCACCGGAGAACCAGTGAAACCGTGACTCATGAGGATCCCGGTACGCGATGCCTCCCCAAAACCGTCGGATGAGAAGGCGACGGGCCCCGCGCTGGATGTCATAGCCCCATCGTGCCACCTGCCACCAATGCCTTACCAGCGAATCCGAACCTTAGAGTAGTCTCTCAAGGAAAAGCGCGATCGACTGTGGGGTATGCCGCCGTGATCCCGCTCGGGTCGAGGAAGGCTGTCAGCGTGTTTTATTGGTTCATGAAGCGGATCATTGTGGGTCCGATTCTGGGTCTCCTCTTCCGGCCCTGGGTGAAGGGGATGGACAACGTTCCACTGGATGGTCCGGCGGTACTGGTCAGCAACCACCTCTCCTTCTCAGACTCGATTTTCCTCCCGATCGCGGTGCCCCGGCCGGTGATCTTCCTGGCCAAGTCCGAGTACTTCACGGGCAAGGGCATCAAGGGCAAGCTCACCGCCATGTTTTTCAGGCTTTCGAACCAGCTGCCGATGGACCGATCGGGTGGTGCAGCTTCGTCGAGTTCGTTGAGCGCGGGCGAAGCGGTGCTGAACAATGGTGGGATCCTGGGCATCTATCCCGAAGGAACGCGCAGCCCCGACGGCCGGCTGTATCGGGGGAAGACCGGTGTGGCCAAACTGGTCCTCGCCACCGGAGTGCCCGTGATACCCGTGGCGATGATCGGCACGGACAAGGTGCAGCCCATTGGCCGGCGTATCCCCAACATTCGCAGGATCGGCATCATCGTCGGCGAACCGCTCGATTTTTCACGGTACAAAGGTCTGGCGGAGGATCGTTTTGTTCAGCGGTCCGTGACCGACGAGATCATGTACGAACTGATGCGACTCTCCGGTCAGGAGTATGTAGATGTGTACGCGAGCAGCGTGAAAGAAAAGCTGGCCGCCGCCAAAACCTCCGAAAAGAAGGCGCACGGCAAGGCTGCCAGCACTGCCCCGACAGCCACGGCCGCGGCGAAGGACACCAATCAGAAGTCCTTGCGCAGCAAGCTCACAAGAATCAAGTTGCCACAATGGATGAGCCGGAAACGGTAATCCTACTGCTGGGCCGGGGAGCGTGGCGTCCGGCACAATGTGACGTGCTGCTCCGCTGCGTGACGGCTCCGGCGGCGGCTGGGATGCAGACCCATTAGGCTTAACCGGTGACTGATATCTTCGCACCCACCGAAACCACCGTTCCCCCAGCAGGGCAGAGTAGCCCGCAGGCAAGCGCGATGCTTGACAACTGGCGCCAGTTGCCCATCTCGCAGCAGCCCACCTGGCAGGACCCCAGCGTGTATTCGGCTTCCGTCAAAGAACTCTCCACCCTCCCTCCACTCGTCTTCGCCGGCGAGGTCGACGTGCTGCGCGACCGTCTGGCCGCCGCTGCCCAGGGCAAGGCATTCCTGCTACAGGGCGGCGACTGCGCCGAAACCTTCGAAGGCGCGACCGCAGACCGGATCAGCGCCCGTGTGCGGACCATCCTGCAGATGGCAGTGGTCCTGACATACGGTGCATCCCTGCCGGTGATCAAGATGGGGCGGATGGCTGGGCAGTTCGCCAAGCCACGTTCATCCAATGATGAGACCCGTGAGGGCGTAACGCTTCCGGCCTACCGCGGCGACATGGTCAACGGCTACGAGTTCACCCCGGAGTCGCGTGGGCACGATGCTTCCCGCATGGTCAAGGCCTACCACACCTCAGCTTCCACGCTGAACCTGATCCGCGCCTTCACCCAGGGTGGCTTCGCTGATCTGCGCCTGGTTCACCATTGGAACAAGGGGTTCACCGCCAACCCGGCCCACTCGCGCTACGAGTCGCTGGCCGGCGAGATTGACCGCGCGGTCCGGTTCATGGATGCGTGCGGCACCGACTTCGAGGCTTTGAAGCGGGTCGAGTTCTTCGCCAGCCATGAAGCACTCCTGCTCGACTACGAGCGCGCACTGACGCGGACCGACTCACGTACCGGACTCCCGTACGACACCTCGGCTCACTTCCTGTGGATCGGGGAGCGCACCCGTGACATCGATAGCGCCCACATCGACTTCCTGTCGCGGGTCCGCAACCCGATCGGTGTCAAGCTCGGTCCAGGCACTTCACCGGACGATGCCCTCGCACTGATCGACAAACTGGATCCGAATCGCGAACCGGGGCGTCTGACCTTCATCACCCGGATGGGCGCCGGGAACATCCGCGAGAAGCTGCCCCGGCTGGTCCAGAAGGTCACCGACTCCGGCGCGCAGGTCCTTTGGGTATCCGACCCGATGCACGGAAACACCGTCACCTCGCCGAACGGCTACAAGACCCGCAACTTTGACGACGTCATGGACGAGGTCCGTGGTTTCTTCGAGGTGCACAATTCGCTGGGCACCTTCCCGGGCGGCCTGCACGTCGAGATGACCGGCGACGACGTCGCCGAGTGCCTGGGCGGTGCCGACCCCGTGGACCAGGAAGCATTCCTGGAACGTTACGAGTCGGTCTGCGATCCACGCCTGAACCACATGCAGTCCCTGGAAATGGCTTTCCTGGTCGCAGGAGCACTCTCCAAGCGCTAGGCAAGCAGGACACAACAGGTTCGAACACAACAGAGGCGAAGCGGAAACGCTTCGCCTCTGTTGTGTTCAGACCTAGGTGACTTGCTACTACGTGACGGTGATGGTGACGGTGGAACCTTCAGGCTGCTCGCCCGTCAGATCCTGCCCCGCGACCAGTCCGAGAACTGAACCGCCAAACGTGTAGTCCACCACCACCACGAATCCTGCCGCTTCAAGTTCAGCCACAGCTGCCTCTTCCCGCTGGGAGAACACGTTGGGTACTTCGACCAACCGTGGGCCCAGGGACAGGGTCAGGGTTACCGTCTCCCCACGGGTCAGCTGTCCGCCGGAGGGACTCTGTCCGACGACGGCGCCCTCGGGTATGTCGCGGTTGTTCTCGCCGTCGGGGGCCACAGATGCCACCAGGCCGGCAGCCTCGATAGCGGCAACGGCGTCGGCGCGTGACTGCCCGGTCACCACCGGAACATCAATGGGCTCAGGACCCTGCGACACGACAAGGTTTACGGGGGTGCCGCGCGGAGTCTGGTCCCCTGCAGCAGGTTCCTGGCTGATGACCAGTCCGTCCTCGACGTCGGCACTGAACTCCCGGGTGATCTCGCCGACGGTCAGCTCGCTGCCAGCCAGCTGTTCTGCGGCGGCAGCCTCACCCCGGTCAACAACACGAGGCACCTCGAACAGTTCGGGGCCTTTTGAGACGAACAGCTCGACCGACTGAAATCGACGGATCTCGGTTTGCGCTGCCGGCTCGCTGCGGATCACCAAACCCGATGCAACCTCGTCATGGAACTCTTCTTCCGCACGCGGGGTGTCGAAGCCGTTCTCCGCCAGCAACAGCTCGGCCTGGTCGACCGAACGGTTCACGACGTCGGGCACTGTCGCCAGCGCACCGGGTCCCACTCCGAAAAACCAGCCAAGGCCCGCGGCGAGCCCGGCGAGCAGCAGGAGCAGCATCACCCAGATAACGTTGCGCCGACCACGATTGCCGGGGCGCAAGGACTTCTCCGGCCGCAGCGCGGCCTTGGCCTGCTGCTTCTGATAGACCTTGAATTCCCGTCGCGCCTGCTTATCAGTTCTCTGGTCCGGCTCGGGCAGTGCCTCAGCGCGGTTCTCCGGGATCCTGATGGCTCGGGTGTGCTGAACGTCGTGGTGGATGACCGAGGTCAGGGACTGGTCGGGGCGGATCACCTCGGTGGGGCGGGGGCCGCGGGGGGAGCGGATGACTTCAGTGGCCGAGCCGCCCGCCCCTGTCTCGATGACTTCAGTGGCACCGTGCACTGGCGGGGTGGTATCGGTCTGATCTGCTGCGCTGCCAGACGGACCGCCGGGCAATTCGAAGTCCAGTTCCTCGTCAGTGAGAGTAGTTCGGATATGCCGTAGTTCACCCAGGAGGGCGTTCCCGTCGATTGGTCGGTCCTCGGGGTCCACAGCCGTGCACCACTGCACGAGCTCGTCAATGTCCGATGCGAGGCCCGGGACCAGGGTTGACGGCGCGGGCACGGTCGAGTTGGCATGTTGAAGTGCCACCCGGATCGGAACATCCCCGGTATACGGCTGCTTCCCAGTCAGCAGCTCAAAGAGGACGATGCCCGCAGAATATATGTCGCTCCGGGCGTCGGCGCCCCCGCCGGTGACCAACTCAGGCGACAGATAGGCCACCGTCCCGATCAATGTGCCGGTGTTGGTGGTCGTGGAAACCGCCCGCGCCAGCCCAAAGTCGGCAATTTTGATCCGGCCGTTGCTAGCCAGGAGAACGTTCTCCGGTTTGACGTCTCGGTGCACCAGCCCGACGTCGTGAGCGGCGCCAAGACCTTCCACCACGGGGTCCATCATGGCCAGGGCCAGGCGTGGGGTGAGCCGGCCCTTCTCCCGCAGCAGGTCCCTCAGGGTTTTCCCCGGCACATATTCCATCACCAGGTAGGCGAGGGAGCGCTCGGCTGAGTCTTCGACGCCCTGATCCAGGACGCCGACCACATGCGGGTGGGACAGGCGCGCAGCGGACTTGGCTTCCCGTTCAAACCGATCGAGGAAGCTTGAGTCCTCGGCAAGGTGTGGATACAGGATCTTCAGCGCCACATCGCGATCGAGCCGCTGATCGGTGGCCCGGTAGACGGTTGACATGCCGCCCCTGGCAAGGCGCGACAGAACGAGATACCGCCCGTCTACTACCGAGCCAACCAGTGGGTCATTCTGCCGTTCCTGCACCCTTCGATCCTAAGTGCACACACGGAACGGGGTGGAACCGACACCCGATTCCACCCCGATTCACGGCCGTGCCGTGAGGTTGTTACCGGAAGGTCGCCTGGTGGGCGTTGATGGCGGCAACGTAGTTCTTGGTGTCGCTGAACATTCCGTGGGTCGTCACTGAATACTGGCCCTGGTAGTAGGAAGCGATGGCTTCCTCAAGGCTGGCGCTGGTGCGAACCAGAGACTGCAGGATGGCTACCCCGGCGGTCGCGTTGTCGTAGGGGTCCAGCAGATTCAGTTCGCGTCCGACGAGGTCGGAGGCCCATTCACCGGACATCGGGATGACCTGCATGGCGCCAATGGCGTTCGCGGGGGAGACCGCGCGCTGGTTGAAGCCTGACTCCTGGAAGGATACGGCCAACGCGAGGGTTGGGTCGACGCCCATGGATCGCGCCGTGTCAGCAACGATGGTCTTCATCGCTTCGTTGCTGGGGACCGGCAGGGAGTTGAGCAGGTGCTTGTTGCGGTTCGCCTCCGACACCACATGCTGTGGGTAGGTGTAGTGCAGGAAGGTGGACGGGACCAGATCTGCTGGCGTGTCGGTCTCGGCAGCCGGTGCTGCTTCGGCGGTCGGTGCCGATCCGCCCGGGATGGTCAGCTTGGCGCCGGGGTGGATCATGGTGGTGGCGCTGAGGTCATTGGCTGAGAGCAGGTCGCGAAGGCTGACGTCGTGCTTGGCAGCGATGGCGCCCAGGGTGTCGCCACCCTTGATGGTGTAATCGCCGCCGGTAGTTGCAGCCTTGGCGGGCGCAGGCGCTGCGGGCGCAATGTCGTTTGATGCGACCGAAACCTCAGCGGATCCGCCCAGCTTGAGCTTCTGGCCGGGGTGAATGATCGATGACATCGACAGGGAGTTGGCCTCCAGCACGGTCCCCAGGCTGACTCCATGGTTGGCGGCGATGGCACTCAGTGTGTCGCCGGCCTGCACGGTGTAGGAGGAGCCTGTGGAGGGCTTCGGGTCGCTTGCCGGTTTGGCAGTGGGCGCGGTGGAGGTTTCCCCAGCGAGCTTGATCTTCTGACCCGGGTAGATGATCGAGCTTGCACCCAGATCATTGGCTTTGAGGACGGCGCTGGTGTCCAGGCCGAGCTTCAGCGCGATCCCGCTGATGGTGTCGCCCGTCTGCACGGTGTAGGTCTTCGGGGCGCTCTGGGCTGGAGCCAGGAAGCTCGGAATACGGGTCGCTACAGTGCTCGCTGGGATGGTGAGGCCCGTGGGGGCTGTCACGGCAGGTGCGAGGCGGGGAACCTGCTGGGCGTTCACCGTCGCAGGCGCGGCAGCTGCTGGCTGGGCGAGTGCGACGGCGGAGAGCAGCACGGCGGGGATGGCCGCGGTGGATACCGCCACATTGAATCGGTTAGGAAGGCGGGTGCCTTGGGCCTGGGCCCGGGTTTTGAACAGCGGCGATGATGAGCGCTGGGCAGTCATGGTCAAGATCCTCATCTATGGTCAACGGTACGGGCCGCGCCGATGGCCGAAGGGAGACCCGACGGGCGTGCCTGTCGGGGGCCTCTTTCAAAAACATCTGATGGTGCGCGAGAGTCTGATGTTGTTACTGTTACTGGTGTGACTCATGAGAATCTACACTAAATGTCGCCTAGCACAAGAGTTCCGTTCAAACCCGTTACTAGCTCACTGGCGTGTCGGATCACGATGTGGAGGGATGCCCTCTCATCTGGCACGCTTAGGGGGTGAATGAACTCGAAGAACTCGTGCCCGCTTGGCTGAACCTTCCGGAGGTGGCACTTGAGTTGGATGTGCCCATCACCAAGGTCCACGGCCTGCTCGATGAGAAGTCGCTAATCGCGCTCCGCAGCACTGAACGTAACGTGAGGAGCGTGCCCGCGGAGTTCATCTTTGAGGGCGCAGTGGTTGACAGCCTGAAGGGAACGATCACCGTCCTCGCTGATTCCGGATTCAGCGACGAGGACATTGTCAGGTGGCTTTTCACGCCCGACGAGTCACTGCCCGGACGACCTATCGACGCGCTGCGCGAAGGCCGCAAAACCGAGATTCGCCGACGGGCCCAGGCCGCCGCCTGGTAAATCCGGCTACCCGGGTTTTCCGCCTAAGCTGACCGGCTCACCGCAGCGGTTGCCAGCCCGGAAAGGGCTGATCGGCACACCTCATCCAGTTCAAGACGCCCCAAAGCTAGGGCTGCCGCTTCCGAATGCTCGGCAATCAGCGACTCGACGGCGTTGAGCGCTCCCGAAGAGGCGATGGCGTCCCGCAGCCGTGACACCCCCTCGTCGTCGAGATCCGCCTGGCCCAGGGTGCTATTGATCAATTCCTGGTCCCGCGTGCTCCCGTTCTGAAGCGCTTTGGCGATGAGCAGGGTCCGTTTCCCCTCCCTCAGATCGTCCCCAGCGGGTTTCCCGGTGACTGCTGGGTCGCCGAACACTCCCAGCACGTCGTCCCGCAACTGGAACGCTTCACCCAACGGAAGTGAGAAGGCCGAGTAGCCAGCCAACTGTGCGGCGTCGGCGCCGCCCAGGGCGCCGCCCAGGCCGAGCGGGTGTTCGATCGAATACTTGGCAGATTTATACCTGACGATCCGCAGCGCCCGTGCGGCGGCGTCGTCCGGCGTCCGGTCCGGCCCTACCGCTTCTTCCAGCAGATCCAGGTATTGGCCGGCCATCACCTCCGTGCGCATCCGGTTGAAGATTGACCGGGCAGCCGTACCCGACGCCGCACTGGGGCCAATATCCGAGAACTGTTCCTCGCTAAAGGAGAGGCACATATCGCCGGTCAGCACCGCTGCAGATACTCCAAACCGGTCCGAACTCAGGTGCCAACGGTTTCGCTCGTGTAGCGTTCCGAACTGCCGGTGCACGCTGGGGGAGCCGCGTCGCGTATCGGAGCGGTCAATCACATCGTCGTGAATCAGTGCGGCCGCCTGGAAAAGCTCAAGCGCGACGCCGGCCAGGACCGGATCACGCGCATCGGAGGATCCTCCGGCACCTCGAAATCCCCAGTAGCAGAGGGAAGCGCGCAGCCGCTTGCCACCTGACGTCAACCGGCCAATAGCAGCGGTCAGCTCCAGTGCATCATCGGCAATATCCCCGAGGATTGCCTGCTGTCGCTTAAGGAAGAGGTCGAGGCCTTGGGTCACCTGGGCGCGGTACGCGTTCTGCTCGTCAGCGATGAGCTGGGCTACTGAAGCGTCTTCGACGAAGGGGGTCCGGTCGGTCATTGGCTCTCCTCAATGTGCGGATAGGTTTCCGCGTGGGGGTGCGCCGGGCATTCCGCCGGCCGGGTGTGCTGTGGGTTATTCCATCCTACTGACTGGCTACGATTGGACTGTGACAGCCGGGCCCAGGACTAACCTCCCAGATGCAGAGTGCTCCATCCTCCATGTGGACATGGATGCCTTCTATGTGGCCGTCGAGTTGCTGGATCGTCCGGACCTCGTGGGTACACCGGTAATTGTCGGTTCGCCCAGCGGCCGGTCGGTGGTCTTGTCAGCATCCTATGAGGCGCGGCGGTTCGGTGTCCGTTCGGCTATGCCAATGTCGGCTGCAATGCGGTTATGTCCGCAGGGGGTGGTGCTTGAACCGCATCACGAAAAGTATTCGGCAGTCTCGCACGGTGTGATGTCGATCTTTGGAACCATCACTCCCTTTGTTGAACAGCTCAGCGTTGACGAAGCGTTCCTGGACATTGCGGGATCGATGCGTCGGCTTGGGGGGCCCCGCGAAATCGGTGAGCTGATTCGAACAACGATTCGCCGGGAGCTTGGTATCACCGCGAGTGTGGGGGCTGCGACCACCAAATTCGTTGCCAAGATTGCGTCGACCCGTTCGAAGCCCAACGGTCTGCTGATTATCCCCGTGGAGGAGACTGTGCCGTACCTGCACACCCTTCCCGTGTCAGCGCTCTGGGGTGTAGGCGCCAAAACGCAGGAAGTATTGGCGCGGCTGGGGATCCGTACCGTGGAGGACCTCGCCCAAACCCCGGTTTCCTCCCTGCGCAAGCTGCTGGGTGTTTCCGGACAGCATGTCCATGATCTCGCGTGGGGCCGGGATCCGCGCACCGTTACGGTGACCCGCCAGGAGAAGACCATCGGTGCCGAAGAGACTTTCGCTGCCGATGTCAGTGACGATCCCACCTTGCATACGGAAATGCTTCGGTTGTCTCATCGGACGGCGGCGAGGCTTCGATCGGCCCAACTCCAGTGTGGCGGAGTGGCAATCAAACTGCGGTACGCGGATTTTTCGACGCTGACGCGGACCAAGAGGCTGAGCGAACCTACTGACAGCGCCAATGCCATTTATGCGGCAGCGACCTCGCTGCTGGCAGCTCTGGGGGAGCGACCCATGAGCGTCCGGCTGGTGGGAGTGCGGGCGGACCAGCTGGAGCCGTCGTTGGGGCTGGGGCATCAGCTCACCATCGACCGCCGGGATGAGAACTGGCGGCTCGCCGAGTCAGCCCTCGATGAGGTCAATAGGAGGTTCGGTAAGTCGGCTATTCAGCCAGCCCAGCTGTTTGGCAGACCGACCGATCCGCCCCCTTGAATTCCTCTCTGGATGACGCGGGCAGCCCCGATTTTCACCCGACAGGGCCGCGACTTTCCCTTGTGGGCATTGCGCTCTATCCTTAGAACACACGCCAATATCAACAAGCTATATCGGTCGATTCGTAACACTTTCAGCGACGACGTTGTCGCAGGGAACCGGATTGATCAGGTGCTCGTTAGTTGAGGTGAGGGACCAGGATTTATTATCAGTATGGAGGCAGTGATGGCACTCTCGGAACACGAACAGAGGCTGCTTGATCAGCTGGAGCAGCAGCTTCACGCCGACGACCCAAAGTTTGCCAGCTCGATGGCGTCGAGTCCCCAGCGGACTATCTCAACGCGCAGGATCGTCATCGGTGCGCTGATGACAGTGGCAGGCATATTGATCTTGCTGCTGGGCGTAGCGAACCAGATTATTCTGTTGGGCGTTGCGGGATTCCTTGTTATGGGGGCGGGAGTGTATTACGCCACCAGCCGCGGGAAGGGGTCCGAATCAGCACCAATGCCGCAGGGAAACAACAAATCGGCACCTGTCAATCGTAGTGGCGGCTTTCTGAGCACCCTCGAAGAGAAGTGGGACGAACGCAAGCGCGAGCAGCCCTGACCCTGCCAACCGTCAGGCCGTCGGCGCCCTCCACTTCCATCCACTGGCCTTAAAACTCCATCATTAGCTTGACCGATAGACCCGCATCGTCGGGTCTATCGGCGTTTAACGGGCAATTCCGTCGCCCGGACGGAGATTTCAAAGGAGCAGTTAGGAGGTGATGGTCTAAATCCCTCCACTTCCCACCACCGCGCTCCAGCCCCGCCAACACAGGAAACTGCCAGGAAATTCATCGCGTCGGACCCTCCAAATGGATTGACGGGGGAGGGATGTGGAGTAAAGTGGTGGTTATAAGAGCGTAGTGGTGCCGCAAGGTGCTTTCCGGACAGGATAGGCGGTGGCAGATGTTCCTCGGAACTCATCTGCCACGTCTCGATGAAAAGGGCAGGTTGATCCTTCCAGCGAAGTTTCGGGAGGAGCTGTCCAACGGATTGGTGCTGACCAGGGGGCAAGAGCGGTGCATCTACGTTTTTAGTCAGCGTGAGTTCGAACAGCTTCACGAACAGATGCGGACCGCTCCGCTGTCGTCACGGCAATCCCGTGATTACAGCAGGGTGTTTCTCTCGGGGGCCTCAGATGAGGTGCCCGACAAGCAGGGCCGAATCACCATTCCTCAGGCGCTTCGGACCTACGCGGGACTGGACCGGGAGCTTGCAGTGATTGGCGCGGGTAGCCGGGCCGAGATCTGGGATGCCTCGGCATGGAACAGCTATCTGGCGGAGCAGGAGAATACGTTCTCCGAAACCGACGAGGACGCCCTCCCGGGTCTTTTTTAGCACCAGTATCACCACGCAGTACCGCATGAAATGCAGGACGGCTTCTTGGACGAGATCTCCAGCCGCCCGGCGCATGTTCCACCTGGCTCACCTTCCCCGGAGCCAGGCGGGCACGGCGCCTGGTCGGATGGGGATCTGGCTCAAGAAGCGTGTTGTAGAGACAACGTTGTAGAGACAACCAAGCAGACAACACCGAGGAAGGAGCGAATGGATGAGCGACGATCGCCCTACCGGTGAACGGCACGTACCGGTACTGCGTGAACGCTGCATCTCGCTCCTGGAACCAGCTCTCCTCGCCGCGGCAGCTGCCGGGCGCACGCCGGTGGTCGTCGATGCCACGCTCGGCATGGGTGGGCACTCCGAATCCCTGCTGGCACGCTTTCCGCAAGCTCATCTGGTCGGCATCGACCGCGACCTGCAGGCGCTTGCATTGGCCGGCGAACGGCTCGCAGCCTTCTCCGGACGAACCGATCTGGTCCACGCGGTATATGACGAGCTACCCGAAGTCCTCGAGGATCTGGGCATCGACGCCGTTGACGGCGTGCTCTTCGACCTTGGAGTCTCCTCCCTCCAACTGGACGAACGTGAGCGGGGATTTGCCTACTCCTATGACGCGCCGCTGGACATGCGGATGGACACCAGCGTTGGGCAGACCGCAGCAGACGTCGTCAACGGGTATTCCGAGGCGGACCTGCTCCGCATCATCCGGGCCTGGGGCGAGGAGAAGTTCGCTGGCCGGATCTCTTCGGCCATCGTCGCTGCCCGCCGGGACGCGCTCTTCACCACGACAGGCCAATTGGTCGACGTCATTCGGGCAGTGGTTCCCGCGGGGGCTGCGCGGACCGGGGGGCACCCGGCCAAACGGACCTTCCAGGCGCTCCGGATCGAAGTCAACGAGGAGCTGACCGTGCTCGAACGGGCAATTCCCGCCGCCGTCGACTCCCTGATCCTCGGCGGGCGAGCTGTGGCCATGTCCTACCACTCGCTCGAGGACAAGATCGTCAAGGCTGCCTTCACCGCCGGGACCCGCTCCTCAGCTCCAGTCGGATTTCCGGTGGAACTCGAGGAGCACAAGCCCTACCTCAAGTCGTTGACCAAGGGCACCGAAGCGCCGACCGAGCAAGAGATCGACGAAAACCCGCGGGCGGCATCGGCAAAGCTGCGCGCAGTAGAACGAATCAAGAACACTCGAACCACCAAAGACAGGAATGCATCATGAGCCAGCAACTCGCTGAATCCTACGCGCCGCTGGCAACCCCCGAAACCGGACGTGAATCGTCCCAGCAGGTCAGGACGCCGCTATCGCTCGTGCCCGCCGGGCCGGCCCGACGTCGGATCCCCTTCGCGGTGTTCAGCATGATGGCCCTGGTTGGCGCACTGTTGACGGTTCTGATGCTCAATATCTCGGTCTCAAGTAGCCAGTACGAACTGGTGGAGTTGCGGAACCAGCAAATCGCCCTGAACCAGGAGAACCAGGCGCTCACCCAGCAAATGGAAGACCTCAGTGCGCCACAGAACCTCGCTGCGGAAGCACGGGAACTCGGCATGGTCGCCTCCCCTGGATTCGGCTCCATTGATGTAGATTCGATGAAAATTGCAGGTAGTCCCGAAGCTGCGAAGGAAGGCGGCGAGCCGTTGGCGCTCATCGCCGCACCCGAGGTGTCAACGGTTGCCGTCGCGGTTGCCGTCGAGGCACCTCCAGTGGAGGAAGCCGCAGCGGGCGCCAACGCACCAGCAGCCGAAACCCCGGCGGCCGAGCCCGCCCCACCGGCTGAGCAGCCGCAGGCGATCGAACTCAACGGCGGATCTATTCCGGCACCACAGCAAGGCACCGGCGGGTAACGCAGACGATCGACGATCACCCGAAAGACACCGAAGGATATTGAAGTGGCTACAGCAGCTGAGCACGACAAATTCCGGGTGGCTCTCGGCGCGAGAAGGCTACGCGTCGGCTTGGCCTTCGTTCTGGTCCTCCTGCTGGTCCTGGGAGTCCGACTATTTCAGGTGCAGGCGCTGGACCTCGGCGGCATGGCGCAGGCCGGATTGAATAAACGGCTCGAATCATTCCCGGTGCAGCCAACGCGGGGCGATATTCTCGACAGCAAGGGAAATTACCTCGCCCGCAGCGTGGAGCGCTTCGACATCGTGGTGGACCAGACCCTCGCCGAAGGTGACACCTTCGCCCGGATCAACGATCAGGGGGACCGCGAGGAGCTCACCATGGATGAGGGTCTCGCTGAACTTTCAGCGATCCTCGGTCAGGATACCGCCACCCTCGAGGCGGCAATCATCGGGGACAAGAAGTTCGGGTATGTCGCCCAGGAAGTCACCCCAGAGATCAAAAACGCCGCGTTGGCTGTGCGAATGCCTGGTGTCTACGCCGATCCGGTCAGCCTCCGCACCTACCCCTCCGGACCGGTCGCCGGGTCAATCGTCGGGTTCGTTGGCGAGCAGAACGAAGGCTTGGAGCTCACCCAGAACGACCGGCTGACCGGCGAAGCGGGTCGCCGCACCTTTGAGATCGGTGGCGATGGCATCCGTATTCCCTACGCCACCAACGAGGATGTGCCGGCCAAGGACGGGCAATCGGTCAAGCTGACCATTGACCAGGATCTCCAATGGTTTGCCCAGCAAACCATCGCTTCCCAGGTGGAGGAGTACGACGCCCAGTGGGGCAACATCGTCGTCGTCGAGGCGGACACCGGCGGCATTGTCGCAATGGCCGAGTCCACCACCATGGATCCGAACAACCCGGGCGCCACTGAACCCGAATTCCGGAAACCCCTCTCGGTCACCTCATCCTTCGAGCCCGGTTCCACCACCAAGCTGATCACCATGGCCGCAGGGTTGGAGGAGGGGATCATTGAACCCACCAGCGAATTCCTGCTGCCCAATACCTACACGGTGGGTAACCAGACGTTCAAGGATGCTTTTGAGCATGGCGAGGAGCGGCGCACGGCCGCGGGAATCTTCGCCAAGTCAATGAACACCGGCACGGTGATGGTTGGTGAGCAACTCAGCAAGCAACAGCGCTACGACTGGCTGACCAAATTTGGGATCGGGCAGCCCCTCGACGTCGGCCTGAACGGTGAGACCAGCGGTATCCTTGCCCAGCCGGAAGACTGGGACGACCGCCAGCAGTACACCGTGCTCTTCGGGCAGGGCCTGGCCCAGACCGCACTGCACACCGCGATGGTCTACCAGACGATCGCCAACGACGGCGTCCGGCTGAAACCACGACTGATCGATGCCTACATTGACCCCGATGGAACCGAGCACAAGGTGCCCCAGGACGAGGGCGTCGAAGTGGTCTCCACCGAAACCTCAGCCAAGCTGCAGAAGATGCTCGAGACCGTCACCGTCGACGGCTCAGGCGCCTCAGGTGCGCTGGACGAATACCGCGTGGGATCCAAGACGGGGACGGCCGAAGCGCCTAGCGCTACCGGCGGCTACGACGGGTACACCCTCACCTACGCCGGCATGGCTCCGATGGATGACCCGGAGTACGTCGTGGTGGTGACGCTGCAGCGGCCGCAGGGCGATCTGTATTATCTGATACCGGGGGAGTCCTTCCAAAAGGTAATGGAACAGGTGCTCAACGCCAGGAACGTTTCACCATCCACGGGTAAGCCCGAGACATACCCCATCGAGTACTGACCCGGAGCAACACACGTGCCAACAATTGAAGATTCCGCCGCGCAGCCCGACGCAGGGATGCGACCAGCAGTAGTGACTCCGGTCCCGCTGGGACAGGTTTTCAGCGACCTCCCCGCCAGATTGCCGCCCGTCGAACCGGTTCCCGGGCACGACGACGCGGCCCACGTCCAGGTGACGGGGATAGCGATTGATTCCAGGATGGTCAGGGCCGGTGATCTGTATATTGCCCTTCCCGGTTCCGGCAGGCACGGTGCGTCGTTCACCGCCGCGGCCCTGCGCGCTGGCGCCGTCGCCGTCCTGACCGACGAGGCAGGGGTGGCGGCTGCCGCGGGTACGATCGACCGGGTCGGCGCTGTTCCCCTATTCAGGGCCGCCCACCTCAGGGAACTTGTGGGTCCACTGTCGGCGATTATCTTCAACAGCCAGCCAGCCCATGCCAGCAGGCCAGCCCTGTTTGGTGTCACTGGTACCAACGGCAAAACCACCACCACCTACTTCATCAATGCCTTGCTGGCGGGACTGGGCCGGACCACTGGGCTCATGGGAACCATCGAGATCCATGCCGGCGGCCAACCAATCGCCAGCGCTCTGACCACCCCTGAATCTCCGCAGGTGCATGGCATCCTTGGGCTGATGCGAGAACGGGGGATCGAAACTGCCGCCATGGAAGTGTCCTCCCACGCGATCGACTACCGTCGGGTGGACGGCGTCTACTTCGACGTGGCTGGGTTTACCAACCTGACCCAGGACCACCTTGACCTGCACGGCACCATGGACGAATACTTTGCGGTCAAGGCTGAGCTCTTCACGCGGGAGCGGACGAGCCGTGCCGTCATCATCACCGACGACGTGTGGGGCCTGAAAATGGCCGAAGCGGCCGGGGCCGACGTCCTTACCCTCCGCACGAGTGTCACCGAGGATGACGACGCCCAGCCGAAGGGCGGCGGGATGCCACTCCACGCCGCCGACTGGCAGGTTCGGGATGTGGCCAGACAGGGGCTCGGCCACCGATTCTCGTTGCACGGACCAGCGGGGGAACAACTCACGCTGCATTCGGGCCTGCCAGGTACCTTCAACATCTCCAACGCCGCCCTGGCGACGGTCATGGTGCTCGCCTCAGGGGTCGCCGTAGACGACGTGCAGCACGCCGCGGACAGCGCAGATCCGTTCTCGGCGGCAGTACCAGGACGCATGCAGCTCATCGGCGACCGTCCCGCGGCGATCGTCGATTTCGCCCACAACCCTGATGCTTTGGCCCGCACCCTGGAATCGGTCAGACCTCCCGCCCCGGAGGCGAAGCTGATTGTGGTGTTCGGAGCCACCGGCCAGCGTGACCAAACCAAGCGCCCCATCATGGGAGCCACCGCAGCCCGGCTCGCCGACATCGTCATTGTCACCGACGACGACCCCCACGACGAGGACGAAGCCGAGATCAGGCAGGGCGTCCTGACTGGTGCCCAGCAGGCACGCGACGCCGACAACCTGGCCTGTGAAATCCTTGAGATTTACCCCCGCGCCGAGGCGATTGACCATGCCGTGGCACTGGCGGGACCGGCGGATACCGTACTGATTGCTGGGCGCGGCCACGAGGTCTGGCAAGAGGTCAAGGGAGTCAACCTGCCGCTCGATGACCGGGTGGAATTGGCCCGGGCGTTGACACGCTACGGATTCTCTGTCCATCCCAGCCACAGGATAGAATCCTAGACCGTCATGATTGAACTAAGCGCAGCCGAAATCGCGGCAATCACCAAGGGTCAGCTGACCCCCGCTGCCGCGGCGCGGCAGACCCAGATCGTTAGCTCCGTCACCGTGGACTCCCGTGACGTACAGGCCGGCAGCCTATTTGTGGCCAAGCCCGGTGCAAACGCCGACGGTCACCAGTTCGTGCCACAGGCCTTCCGCGAGGGGGCTGTTCTGGCGCTGCTGGAACACCCGGTAACGAATGAGGACCTGCCTAGCGCAGGCGAGTACCCGGCCGTCGTCGTCGACGATGTGGTGCTGGCCATGGGCCGGCTCGCTTCCGCCGTGGTGGAAAGGTTACGCGCGCACTCGCCGCTGACGGTGATCGGTATCACGGGGTCGGCTGGTAAGACCACCACCAAGGACCTGCTGGCCGGCATCCTCAGGGAGCATGCCCCCACTGTTGCCCCGATCGGGTCCTACAACGGCGAGGTGGGCGTTCCACTGACTGTCTTCAGCGCCGACTATGACACCAGATACCTGATCATCGAGATGGGCGCCACGAAAATTGGGCACATCACCTACCTGGCGGACATGGTCGCGCCCGACATCGGTGTCGTCCTGGGAGTGGGAAGCGCCCACGCCGGAGAATTCGGTGGGGTTGAAAACATCGCCCGGGCCAAGTCCGAGCTGCTTCGTTCGCTCCCGGAAACCGGAACGGCAATCATCAACGCCGACGACGCCCGGGTCCTGGCCATGGAGACCGTGACCATCGCGTCCAAGCTCTACTTCACTTCCGATAACTCACATGTCCCCGGTGGCGGGCCGGTTGTTCGGGCAACCAGCGTTGCAACCACCCCCGGCGGGCACCCATCGTTTACCCTGGGTCTGCCCGGTCCTGACGGCTCCGCCGAGTATCAGGTCACCTCACGGCTCATCGGGACGCACCAAATCACCAACCTCCTCGCCGCCGCATCCATCGCCGGGACGCTCGGCATTCCGGGCTCAGCCATAGCCGACGCCCTGTCGCGGTCGGAAGCACAAAGCCGGTGGCGGATGGAACGCACCGAACGCGCCGACGGCGTGACGGTCATCAACGACGCGTACAACGCCAATCCTGACTCAATGCGGGCCGCGCTTCGCACCCTGGCCGAACTTGGGCGGGGTCGCCGCACCTGGGCCGTGCTCGGCGAGATGCTCGAACTCGGCGACGAATCGATCACCGAGCATGACGCCGTCGGCCGGGTCGTGGTTCGACTGAACATCACCAAACTGCTCGTGATCGGAATGGGGGCCCGTGCCCTCTATAACGGTGCTGTCCTCGAGGGGTCCTGGGGAGACGAGGTTTTGTTCGCCGAGGACGTCGCCGCGGCGGAGGAAATTCTCGCCGCTGCGCTGGAACCTGGGGACCTGGTGCTGTTCAAATCCTCCAATGGGGCGGGGCTTCGATTCTTAGGTGATCGGATAGCATTGTCCTCGACTGTTGCACCGTCCACCGCCACGCCTGAACCATCAGAGCCCGGCCCAACTGACCTCCAAGGGGGGCCGCAGCTGTGATTGCGCTACTGATCGGCTCAGCCATGGGGCTGGTGCTGGCCCTTGTGGGTACCCCGCTGTTTATCCGCCTGCTCGTGAACCGTGGGTACGGTCAGTTCATTCGAGATGATGGACCCACAGCCCACCACACCAAGCGCGGTACGCCCACCATGGGCGGCGCCGTCATCGTCGGTTCCGTCCTGATTGCCTACTTCGTCACCCACCTGCTGATGATCTGGGCTGGAGTCTCCACTGGGCCGTCCGCCTCGGGTCTGTTGCTGCTGCTCCTGATGGTCGGCATGGGAATCGTCGGATTCTTTGACGACTACATCAAGATCTCCAAACAGCGGAGCCTGGGCCTCAGCGCACCGGCGAAAATCGCAGGGCAGACACTCGTTGGCATCATCTTTGCCGTGCTGGCGCTTGGCTTCCCGAACGAAAACGGCAGGACGCCAGCCTCAACGGCCATTTCATTCCTCCGTGACACGTCGATCGATCTGGCCTTCGCCGGCACGATCGTTGGCGCCATCCTGTTCATCATCTGGTCCAACCTCATCATCACCGCAGCCAGTAACGGCGTGAACCTCGCCGATGGTCTCGACGGCCTTGCAGCCGGAGCGTCGGTGCTGGTGTTCGGTGCCTACATGCTGATGGGCATTTGGCAGTCCAACCAGAGTTGCGCCCTCGACGAGGTCGCCAGGAGCGTCTGCTACACCGTGCGGGACCCCCTCGATCTGGCTCTTATCGCCGGAACCATGTGCGGTGCGCTGGTCGGGTTCCTCTGGTGGAACACCTCGCCTGCGAAGATCTTCATGGGTGACACCGGCTCGCTCGCCATCGGCGGCGCCATCGCCGGGTTCGCGATCCTGTCCCGCACCCAGCTGCTGCTCGTCATCCTCGCCGGGCTGTTCGTGATGATCACGCTGTCGGTGATCATCCAGGTCGGCTACTTCAAGCTTTCCGGCGGCAAACGGGTGTTCAAAATGGCTCCGCTCCAGCACCACTTCGAACTCAAGGGCTGGCAGGAAGTCACAGTTGTCGTCCGGTTCTGGATTCTTGCCGGGCTATTCGTAGCCACCGCTCTCGGAATCTTCTACGCCGAATGGGTCGTGCTGATATGACCGGAACCACCCCCGCGGATGCCCGTGACCTCACTTCCCTGACCACCTGGGATGCCGACTGGAAAGGGCTGAGGGTAGCAGTTACCGGAATTGGCCTGTCCGGGTTCTCCGTCGCCGATACGCTCATCGAACTGGGCGCCCGCGTGGTGGTAGTCGACGGATCCGATTCGCCCGAGAACCGAGCCAAGGCGGACACGCTGTCGATCGTCGGTGCCGTGGATGTCCTCCTCGGCACCGAGCACGCAACGAGAATTCCGACCATCGACGGTCGCCAGCCCGATCTGGTGGTCACCTCACCTGGCTGGACCCCGCAGCAGCCGCTCCTCAGGGCCGCACAAGACGCAGGAATTCCGGTCTGGGGCGACGTCGAATTGGCCTGGCGTGTCAGGATCCGTGAAGGTCGCCCCACCGCCGAGTGGCTGACCATCACCGGCACCAACGGCAAAACCACCACTGTCTCACTGGTCGAGTCGATGCTTCTGGCCGCAGGCCTCCGCGCCGTCGCTGCGGGGAATATCGGTACTCCTATTCTCGACGCGATCCGTGACCCGCAAGGCTACGATTTCATCGCCGTCGAACTGTCCAGTTTCCAGCTGCACTGGACCGGTTACATCTCGCCGCTGGCGAGTGTCTGCCTGAACGTTGCGGAGGATCACGTCGATTGGCACGGCGGGTTTGATCAGTACACCGCCGACAAGGCAAAGATCTACGCCAACACCAAAGTGGCCTGCGTCTATAACGCCGAACAGCCCGCCACCGAACGGATGGTCGAGGAAGCCGACGTTATCGAGGGGTGCCGGGCGATCGGATTCACGACGTCGACCCCCGCCGTAAGCATGGTGGGAGTTGTCGATGACTTGCTGGTGGACCGCGCGTTCATCGAGCAGCGCAAGGACTCGGCAGTAGAACTCGCTGCCATCACGGAGCTGGGCGAGCTCGTACCCCGGCACCTGGTGGCGAACGCCCTGGCAGCTGCGGCACTGGTAAGGGCTGCCGGCGTGGAGCCCGCCGCCATCCGGACCGGGATCCGGAACTACCAGCCCACCGATCACCGCATCCAGCTCGTGTCCTCGCAGGACGGAATCCTGTGGATCAACGACTCCAAAGCCACCAATCCGCACGCGGCAGCAGCCTCACTGTCGGCCTTCCACTCGGTGATCTGGATAGCCGGGGGGCTCTCCAAAGGCGTCAATTATGACGAGCTGGTGCAGACCCACGCGAAGCGGCTCAAAGCGGTGGTGCTGATCGGCACCGACAGTTCGGACCTGGCCAGTTCATTGCGCCGACACGCTCCGGATGTTCCACTGATCGAAGCGGCAACGGGAGACACTGAGAAGGTGACGTTGGCCGACGATTCCGCACCCGCGCCCCTGGGCGAGCAGGTGATGGAGTCGGCGGTAAGGGAATCTGCACGGTTGGCTGGCGACGGCGACACCGTGTTGATGGCCCCAGCGGCAGCATCCATGGATCAGTTTTCCTCCTATGCTCACCGCGGCAAGGCCTTTATCGAGGCCGTCCGAGTGATCGTGGAAGGGCAGGCGAAGACCGCAAAGGAGTTCTAATGGTCACCACGCCCACCCGGCCAGTCCGTCGGAAGCCGGTGATGCGCCAGCATTCCCGAACCCCCTCTGTGCCCGCCTCACCCAAGACCCCCACTTCTTCCACTCCCGCGGCCGAGGCCAAAGCCCCGGCGGCGAAGGGTCTCCGCGCCCGCTTCGGACGGTTCTGGACGCACCTCGAAGGCAGCGACAAGCAGGCCAGCGGTGCCAGCTACTATATGATCCTCGGATCGGCCCTCGCGCTGACAGCGATCGGTCTGATGATGGTGCTCTCGGCGTCATCGGTGGAGGCGATCGCCGAGGGCAGCAGTGAGTTTGACCTCTTCCTCAGGCAGGCCATGTGGGCCGCTGGAGGGCTGGTCCTGATGCTGCTCCTGTCCCGGTTCGGCGCGCGCGCCTACCGCATGATGGCTTGGCCGGTGCTCGGCATTGCCGTAATTCTTCTGGTCCTCGTCCTCGCCATCGGTGTGAACATCAACGGTAACCAAAACTGGATTCAAATCGGGGGCTTCACCATGCAGCCCTCCGAACCGGCCAAGCTCGCGCTGGCCATCTGGCTGGCCAGTGTGCTGGCCCGCAAGGGCCGGCTGATCCGCAACTGGAAGCACGCGATGATCCCCGCTCTGCCCCTGGGCGGGCTCCCGATCGGGTTGGTCCTGCTCGGTGGCGACCTGGGCACCGTGATCATCCTCATGATGATCCTCGCCGCCGCGCTCTTCTTCGCCGGTGCCCCGATGAAAATGTTCACCATCGCCGGGATCGCTGGCATCGCTGGCGCCATCGTGATGGTGCTGGTGAGTGGCAACCGCAGCGACAGGATCACTGCCTGGCTGCGGCTCAGCTGCGACGACGGCCAGGACCTGTGCCTGCAGGCCGACAACGGGCTCTTCGCGCTGGCCTCCGGCGGCTGGTGGGGTGTCGGTATTGGGCAGAGCCGGCAGAAATGGAACTGGATTCCCGAAGCCCACAACGACTTCATCTTCGCGATCATCGGTGAAGAGTTTGGGCTGGTGGGCACCCTGGTGGTGGTCATTCTGTTCGGGATCCTCGCCGTCGCAACCATCAGGGTTGCCCGACGCTATACCGACCCCTTCGTGCGAATCCTGCTCGGCTCCATTCTGGTGTGGTTGATCGGCCAGGCGTTCGTGAACATTGGGATGGTCACCGGCGTCCTGCCCGTCATTGGTGTTCCGCTACCCTTTATTTCCTACGGTGGGTCGGCGCTGACCTTCACCCTCGCGGCGGTCGGAGTCCTCCTGGCCTTCGCCCGAAAAATGCCCCCAGCGCCAGAGTCCGGCGCAGTAGCCGGGACCAGTACAGATCCCCGTTCCACAGAAAGCGAACCAGCTGTCCGATGAGTACAAACCCCCTCTCGGTGGTCCTGGCCGGCGGCGGTACCGCCGGTCACATCAGTCCACTGCTGGCCATTGCCCATGCCCTGGCTGAACACGACCCCGCTACCCGGCAGGTAGTTGTGGGGACCGCCGCGGGAATGGAAACACGACTGGTTCCAGCTGCGGGGTATCAGCTTGAGACGATCGACCGGGTCCCGATGCCTCGCCGCTTGTCGATCGACCTGGTGAAGCTCCCCACCCGGCTGATCCGCGCCGTCCGGCAGGCGTCGGACGTCCTTGACCGTGCGGAGGCTGACGTCGTCGTCGGAGTGGGCGGTTACGTCTCCACACCCCTGTACCTTGCTGCGTGGCGCAGGAAAATCCCGGTAGTGATTCATGAGGCGAACGCCCAGCCGGGGCTGGCCAACCGGCTTGGAGCGCGGATTGCCACCTCCGTGGCGGTTGCCTTCAAGGGCACTGGCCTCCCCAAGGCGCAGGTGGTTGGCATGCCCATGCGACGCAGTATCTCTACCCTCGACCGCGCCACGGCACGGGCTGCCTCCCGCGCTGCCCTGGGGCTGAACCCCACCCAGCCCGCGCTGATCGTGACCGGTGGGTCGTCGGGAGCTGTCAGCATCAACCGTGCCATCGCCGCAGTGGTGCCCCTGCTCGCGGCCGAGGGACTCCAGCTGCTGCACATTACCGGGGGCGGCAAAGGTGTGACGAGTGCGGATGGGCGACCGCTCCAGGCCGAAGGCTACCGCCAGATGGAGTACGTCGACGATATGGAAACTGTTTACGCGGCCGCAGACCTGCTGCTGGCTCGTGCGGGGGCCGCCACTGTGTGTGAAGTGAGCGCGGTCGGGCTGCCCGCCGTGTTCGTCCCGCTGCCGCACGGCAACGGGGAGCAGCGCCGGAACGCTTCGGACCTGATCACCGCGGGGGGCGCCTTGCTGGTCGACGACGCCGCGCTGACGGCCGACTGGTTGACCGGACATGTGTTCCCCCTGCTGAAAAACCGGCCCGCCCTGGATGCGATGGCCGCCGCCAGCGCCCGGCTCGGAGTGCGAGACGCCGATACTCAGATGGCCCGACTCGTCGTCGCCGCCGGGCGCGGGGCACAGTCATGACCGGAACCCCTCTGACCCCCGCCAATCTTGGGCGGGTTCATTTCATTGGCCTGGGCGGAGCTGGCATGTCCGCAGTGGCCCGAGTGCTGCTGGGCCAGGGCGTTCAGGTGTCCGGGTCCGACGCCGCGGACTCGCCGGGGCTGCGGGCACTCGCTACCCTCGGGGCGCGTACCGCCGTCGGCCAACGGGCCGACAATGTTGCAGGCGTCGACACGGTCGTCATCTCCACCGCCATCAGGGCGACGAACCCCGAACTGGTGGCCGCCCAGGAGCAGGGTCTGCGGATCCTGCACCGATCCCAGGCCCTGGCCGCCGCAATGTCCGGCAGGGAAGTGGTGGCGGTCGCTGGCACCCATGGCAAGACCACCACCACCGCCATGATTACCGTGATGCTGCAGTATGCCGGGTTTGATCCATCCTTCGCTATCGGCGGGGATGTCGCAGCGCTGGGTGTCAACGCGGCCTGGGGCGAGGGCGGCGTGTTTGTCGCGGAAGCCGACGAATCAGATGGCTCATTCCTGAACTACCTACCGCGGATTGCTGTGGTGACCAACGTTGAGGCAGACCACCTGGACCACTACGGGACGGCCGCAGCGGTGTACGAGGTGTTTGACCAGTTCGTCACGCTGTTGCCCGCCGATGACGGCGTGTTGGTGACCTGCGTCGACGACGCTGGCGCGGCAGCCCTTGCCGCTCGGGTCGGGGACACCCGCAGGATCAGGACCTACGGCTACTCGCCATCCGCCGACGTGCGGATTGGTGCGACCCAGACCGTGGGTAGTGCCTCCACGAGCATGCTGTCCTTCTCGGTGGATGGGCTGGACAGCGAGCAGGAACTCCAGCTCAATGTGCCCGGAGAACACAACGTGCGAAACGCGGCAGCAGCGTTCTCCGTTGCCCTCGAACTGGGCGTCGACCCGGCGGCAGCGGCAGCCGGTCTCGCCACGTTCTCGGGCGCGGCCCGTCGGTTCGAGCCGAAGGGCGCTGGGAGGGGTGTGAGGGTCTTCGACGATTACGCTCATCACCCTACCGAGGTCACGGCGGCCCTGACGGCGGCACGCGCCGTCGCTGCTGGCCACGACGTGCACGTCCTCTTCCAACCGCACCTGTTCTCCCGCACCCGGGAATTCGCTGCGGAGTTCGCCCGGGCGCTCAGCCTGGCGGACTCGGCCACCGTCCTGGATATCTATGCGGCACGGGAGGACCCGATGCCCGGTGTGACCAGCCAACTCATCACCGATCAGCTCACCGTGCCCGGCGGGTACGCCCCGGATCCTTCAGCAGCCGTCAGGTCGGTCGTTGACCGTGCGGCTTCGGGAGACATCATCCTGACCGTGGGGGCAGGAGACGTCACCCAGTATGGCGCCGAGCTCGTCGGCCTGCTCACCCTGCCCGACGACAGCTCCCGCGCCGACAGGGCCCGCGGCAGTACCCGCGACTCATGAACGGTCGGAAGCCGAAACCACCCGCTGCAGGCTCCGAAGCCAGTGCGGGTTCCGGCCTTGATGCTGGGTCGGAGCCTGGCGCGTCAGTGCCCATCCGGGTGCCGCGCGTCACCAGCAGCAAGGTGTCGATGCTCAAGATTCCCGGGGACCCGTGGCTACCTGAGGAATTCGACGACGCCACGACCAATTCGGTGGTCGCCTTCCCCCAGCCGCCCAGGAAGCGTCGACGCCGGAATTTCCTTTTGGGCCTGACCGGTGTGGTGCTGCTGATGGCGGGATTGCTGGCATACCTCATTTTTTCCCCCGCCCTGGCCCTACGATCCGTCGAGGTGAGCGGTAATACGCTCGTCACCACCGAGGAAGCCACGGCCGCCCTTGACCCGTTGCTGGGGACGCCCCTGCCACAGATCGCCGACGAGGACGTTGAGCAGCTCCTCGAAGGGTTCGCGCCGATTGAAAGTGTCACGGTGGCAGCTGTGCCGCCGTCGGGCCTGGCGATCACCATCAAGGAACGGATACCGGTGGCGATCCTGCAGAGCAGCGAGCGTTTCATCCTCATCGACTCCGAGGGGCGCCAGCTTGCCTCGGTTGCCGACCGCGATGCCGTTCAGCTACCCCTGATCGATGGGGGCACCGAGGCGGTGAACAGTGAAGTATTTTCCTCAATCGCCGAGGTGCTCGACGCCTTGCCGGAAAGCATCCTGAATCAGCTCAATCACGCATCGGCGGACTCCGTGGATTCGGTCGAGCTGTCCCTCGCCAGCGACCAGACCATCTTCTGGGGGAGTTCAGACGAGAACCAGGCCAAAGCCCTGGTGCTGGAAGCGCTGCTGTCGGGCCCGCAGACCGATCCGCCGGCCGAGGTCTTTGACGTCAGCACGCCGTTGAGTCCGGTCACTCGCTAAAGAATTATCCGACACGCGGGCTCGGTCATTGCAGATGAGTGCACCTGCCCATAGCGTCTTGAATAGAAGTTACTTGACATAACATTGACTTTCAAGTTGAGAGTTAACGTTGTCAAGGTGAAGGCTGGGAACCGATCCAGCCGGATCAGGCCCCACACAGCGCATTCGAACAAGGGACACAGGACCGTGGCAGCACCGCAGAATTACTTGGCCGTCATCAAGGTAGTAGGCATCGGCGGCGGTGGCGTGAACGCCGTCAACCGAATGATCGAGGTGGGATTGCGTGGCGTTGAATTCATCGCCATCAACACCGACGCACAGGCCCTGCTGATGAGCGACGCCGACGTGAAGCTCGACGTCGGACGGGAACTGACCCGTGGCCTCGGCGCCGGCGCCGACCCAGAGGTGGGACGCCGCGCGGCCGAAGATCATGCAGAAGAAATCGAGGAAGTCCTGCGCGGCGCCGATATGGTGTTTGTTACTGCAGGCGAAGGCGGCGGTACGGGAACCGGTGGCGCACCGGTCGTGGCTCGTATCGCACGGTCCCTGGGTGCCCTGACCATTGGCGTGGTCACGCGTCCCTTCACCTTTGAAGGGCGTCGCCGGTCGAACCAGGCCGAAACCGGCATCGATACGCTCCGCGACGAGGTTGACACCCTGATTGTCATCCCCAACGATCGTCTGCTCTCCATCAGCGACCGCAACGTGTCGATGCTCGATGCCTTCCGTTCAGCCGACCAGGTGCTGCTCTCAGGTGTTCAGGGCATCACCGACCTGATTACCACCCCTGGCTTGATCAACCTCGACTTCGCCGACGTGAAGTCAGTGATGCAGGGCGCCGGTTCGGCGCTGATGGGCATCGGCTCGGCACGCGGCGAAGATCGGGCCGTCAAGGCTGCCGAGCTGGCCATTGCCTCGCCGCTGCTTGAAGCATCGATCGACGGCGCTCACGGTGTCCTGCTCTCCATCCAGGGCGGCTCCGATCTGGGGCTCTTCGAAATCAACGAGGCGGCCCGCCTGGTCCAGGAGGTAGCGCACCCCGAAGCGAACATCATCTTCGGTGCCGTGATCGACGACGCCCTCGGCGACGAGGCGCGGGTCACCGTGATTGCAGCTGGATTCGACCAGGTCGACGCGACGTCACAGCCCAATGCACAGTTGTCCAAGCCGGTGTCAGCTCCGTCCGTCGGAGCGAGCGTCCCGGCGGCTGCCGCTGCGGTCCCCGCGTCGGCCGGGCTCGGCGCCTGGTCCCAGCGGTCGCAGCAGTCAGGCAACAACGTCCCAGCCGACTCGGGGTTCGACGTCGACCTGCCCGCCGTGGTGGAGCCTGATTTCTCCTCGAACCGGTCAGACGAACTCGATGTGCCTGACTTCCTGAAGTAACCACCGACGCCGTGTTCTTTTGGCGCCAGGAAATCGGCCCCGGCCGTTGGGTGGCCTTCACGAATAGCGAGGCGGGCAATCTTGCACTTCATGTGGGGGATCAGCCCGCCTCGGTCCTTCGGCGACGGCGGCGGCTCGAAGCCGCCATGGGAGTCAATGAGGGATCCCTCCGGTTCATGCACCAGACTCACTCGGCCACCGCCGAGATAGTCGAGGACGCGGTGCCGGGTGAGCTGATCAGCGCCGATGCGTTGATCAGCGTCCGGGGAGCCACCCCGTTGGCGGTCATGGTCGCCGACTGTGTGCCGGTGATTCTCTCTACCGGGGGCGGCGCAGGAGGAGCCACGGCTGTCGTGCATGCCGGACGCCAGGGTACCCTGGACGGCGTCATTGCCGCCACGGTCGAGCTGCTGCGCAGCCGGAAGGCCCAGGATCTGCTGGCGTGGATCGGCCCCGCTGTCTGCGGGGACTGCTACGAGGTGCCCGCGGCGATGCGCCGCGAGGTGGCTGCCGTGGTTCCCGCGGCGTCAGCCACCACACGGTGGGGGACCCCTGGCCTTGATCTACCCCGGGCCGTGCGGGCGCAGCTCGAAGCACTCGGAGTGGCCGTGCAGCAGGTCAGTGCAGAGTCCTCAGCACTGTGCACCCTGGAGAACGGGGCGCTGTATTCGCACCGTCGTAGCCCCGCGGCGGGACGGATGGCCGGCCTGGTGTGGACCCAATGACAGACCCCCAGCGTGCCGGAGAGCTCAGCGAACGGCTGTCGGCGGTGCGCCAACGAATCGATCAGGCGGTGCAGGCATCGGGACGTACCGACAAACCGCAGCTCATCGTCGTCACCAAATATTTCCCGGCCAGCGACTTGCGGATCCTCGCTGCCCTGGGCGTGACCGACATGGGAGAAAGCCGGGACCAGGAGGCCGCAGTCAAGGCCCAGGAGCTCGCTGACCTGGGGGTGCGCTGGCATTTCATCGGCCAGCTGCAAAGCAACAAGGCCCGGTCGGTGGTGTGTTACGCTCACGCTGTCCATTCGGTGGACCGGGTGCCGCTCGTCGCTGCGCTCGGCAAAGCGTTGGCTAACCGGCGAACAGCACCGGCCCCGGATGCCGACAGTACCGACCCCGCCACGAGCCTGGCCTGCTTTGTCCAGGTCGACCTCTCGACCGGGGATAGCCGCGCTGCGACGATTAGTGGGCATCAACGAGGCGGTGCCGCACCGTCCGACGTCGTCGACCTGGGGCGACTTGTCGACGCGACCGAAGGGCTTTCGCTCGCGGGGGTGATGGCTGTTGCGCCCCTGGGCAGAGACCCCAGTGTTGCGTTCGGAGAGCTAGCCAAGATTTCGGCCACGCTCAGCCGCGAATTCCCCGCCGCCACCGGCATCTCGGCTGGCATGAGCGGGGATCTCGAGGCCGCGGTCGCAGCTGGCGCGACACACCTGAGAATAGGGTCGCAGGTCCTCGGTGAACGCCCACCCTTGAGGTAGCGTCTGGACTATACCCAATGACACGACAGGAGCTACCATGGCTGGCGCACTGCGCAAGACAATGATCTATCTTGGGCTCGCCGACGGTGATGAGCACTACGAGTCCGAGCAGAAGAACTTACAAAGCAGGAACGAGGATCACCTAGTGGACTACGATCGTGACGACCGGCAGGCTGACGCCCCACAGGCGGCCAGGCTCGCTCCGGTGGACGAGTACCGTGCCCCGGTGACCCCGATCAAGCGCGCACAGTCCTCACGCGAGGATTCGGCGGCCCTCCGTCAGATCACCACGGTGCACCCACGGTCCTACAACGACGCGAAACTGATCGGTGAAAGCTTCCGCGACGGCATCCCCGTGATCATGAATGTCACTGACATGGGTGAGTCGGATGCCAAACGCCTGGTGGACTTTTCGGCTGGTCTGGTCTTTGGTCTGCACGGCAGTATCGAACGGGTTACCAACAAGGTCTTCCTCCTGTCGCCCTCCTACATCGAGGTACTTGGAGAAGACCAGAAGGCCAGCGAGGCGCAGGCTAGTTTCTTCAATCAAAGCTAGCGTGGTTAACTGGTTCACGAGTTCCTCTCAAAGTATCGCTTTTAGGACTGTGACTGCCGCGTGAGTTTGGTTTTTGTTCTGATCTATCTGGTACTGATGGTTGTCCAGATCGCCCTGATTATTCGGATCGTCTACGACGCCGTCCAGATGTTCGCGCGTGGTTGGCGCCCCAAGAGGCTAGCCTTGGTGCTGGCCTCGGGCGTCTACACCGTCACCGATCCTCCGATCAAGGCGCTTCGCCGACTCATTCCGCCGCTGCGGCTGGGTGGAGTGTCGCTGGATCTGGCGTTCTTGGTGGTGTTCCTGGGAGTAACCATTCTCATGTTCGTCGCCGCCGGTCTGGCCACGTCGGTCTAGCCGGTTAGTTTTCGAGTCTCAAAAGATATACGCTGAATCACATAAATTGGTGTGAATTCTAGAGTTTCATGTCCGCAATTCGGTACCGTAGTCAGGTCTGCTTCATAGGCAGGCATGTCTTATAACCACTATGAGGTGACCAGATGGCCCTGACGCCAGAAGATGTTGTCAACAAAAGGTTTCAGCCCACTAAGTTCCGTGAAGGCTACGACCAGGACGAGGTAGACGATTTCCTCGACGAGATCGTTGTCGAGCTCCGTCGCCTGAACCAGGAGAACGACGAACTGCGGCGCAAGCTCGCGGAGGCTTCCTCCTCGACGTCCCAGACCCCGGCAGTTCCCGCCCCAGTGTCGGCGAGCTCGCACACTGAAGAGGTCAAGGACGAGCCCAAGGCGAAGGAACAGCCAAAGGTTGAGGAGCCGAAGGCTCCCGAGAAGAAGGTCGAAGAGCGCCCGGCAGCTGCTGCAGCACCCGCAGCGGCAACACCACCCGCCTCAGGCAATTCGGCTGAATCTGCCGCTGGTGTGTTGGCGATGGCTCAGAAGCTCCACGACGAATACGTCAACGCAGGTGTCGAGCAGCGCGACAAGATCATCGCCGAGGCGCAGATCGAAGCCAGCGGTATGGTCAACGAGGCCGAAGAGAAGACCCGTAAGACCCTGGGCGCACTTGAGCAGCAGAAAACTGTGCTTGAAGGCAAGGTCGAACAGCTCCGCAGCTTCGAACGCGACTACCGTTCACGTCTGAAGGCCTACATTGAGGGCCAGCTGCGCGATTTGGATTCCCGCGGATCGGTAGCCTCGGAAGCCTCCGGCGCATAATTACCACAACAGCATTACCGCTGCGCCGGATGATCGGCGCAGTCCAGCTAACGGCGAGTTGAGAGGCCGGCCCCCGGGGATCCCCGGTGGTCGGCCTCTGCCGTAGGCTGGAGGTCAGCCTTGTGCGGCAGTCCACCCCACCCCGGCGCAGTCAGCGGCAGCGCCAAACCTGAAAGCGCTATGACAGACCAGACACCAGAGCACGGCAACCCAACCGGGTCCGACGATACCTCTCCCGCCGTCCATCAGACGCCCCCGGCGGCTACCCACCGCCGGCGTACGGGTGCGCGCTATGCGTTGCTCTTCGCGGCGTGCTGCGCCGTCATCTACGTGGCTGACCAGTTGACGAAGATCTGGGTTGTCTCCACCATGACCGAGGGGCAGATCACCCCGGTCCTCCCGCCTCTGCTCAACTGGCACTTCATCCGCAACCCCGGGGCCGCTTTCTCGATTGGTACCGACTACACCTGGGTTTTCACGATCATCATGGCCGTCGTGTCCATCGCAATCATCACCCAGGTCCGCAAGGTAGCGTCCTGGTGGTGGGCGGCAGCCCTGGGGCTGGTCCTCGGAGGCGCTCTCGGTAATCTGACCGACCGTCTGCTGCGTGAACCATCGTTCGGCCAGGGCCACGTGGTCGATTTCATCGCCCTGCCCAACTTCGCCATCTTCAACATCGCCGACTCGGCCGTGGTTACGGGCGTCTGCCTGATCTGCGTGCTGACATTGCGGGGGATCGGCATGGATGGCAAGCGCAGCAATGACGAGCCAGCGATTGACGGATCGGCGGACTCCAAATGAACGCCGTTGAACGGGACGAACGCGTTCCCGCCGAACTTGGGGGAGCCCGTGCGGACGCGGTGCTCGCCGCCGTCGCGGGGGTGTCCCGCTCCGCTGCCGCCGCATGGTGCGTGGCAGGGTTCGTGACGAGCGATGGCAAAACCGTCGGGAAGTCCGACCGGCTTGTCGCCGGTGCCGTCCTGAGGATCAGGGTTCCCGCAAGCGTCGACCCGTTGGCCGTAATCGTCGAGACCGTTGATGGGATGGGGATTCTTTACGACGATGACGATCTGGTGGTCATCGACAAGCCGGTCGGCGTTGCCGCGCATCCATCTCCGGGGTGGGTGGGCCCGACAGTGGTCGGCGCTCTCGCCGGCGCCGGGTACCGGATTTCGACGTCGGGCGCTACCGAACGCGCCGGCATTGTGCACCGCCTGGATGTCGGAACCTCCGGCGCCATGGTGGTCGCCAAAACCGAGCACGCCTACACGGTCCTGAAGCGGGCGTTCAAGGAACGCACTGTCGAGAAGGTTTACCATGCGCTGGTCCAGGGCCTTCCGGACCCGCTGGTGGGAACCATTGACGCTCCGATTGGCAGGCATCCGGCGCACGATTGGCGCTTCGCCGTGCTGGAAGACGGAAGGCCCTCCAGAACCCACTACACAGTCCTCGAAGCATTCGGAAAAGCAAGTCTTCTCGAGGTCAACCTTGAGACTGGTCGGACGCACCAGATCCGGGTGCATTTCTCAGCGCTCCGGCACCCCTGTGTGGGGGATCTCACGTACGGGGCTGACCCCCGGCTTGCAGCAAATCTCGGGCTCACCCGCCAGTGGCTGCACGCGCAGAAACTCACCTTTGAACACCCGGTGTCAGGTGACACTGTCAGCGCGACCAGCCCCTACCCCAATGATCTGCAGTACGCCCTCGACGCGCTGGCGGCCGGGAACGTCTGAGCTGCGACGGCTCGCCCGCGAACCGGCATGTCAGCCGGGGGCCCGGGCCCACTGACCTAGAATGGGAGGGTGGTTTCAACAGCATCCCCCCAAGCTTCCCCGGCCAAGCCAACCCGCGAAGATTCCTTCGTTCATCTGCACAATCACACCGAGTATTCAATGCTCGACGGCGCCGCCCGGCTGACTGACCTGTTCAGCCACACCGAAGAACTGGGCATGAACGCCCTCGCCACCACCGACCACGGCTTTGTGTTTGGGGCGTTCGACTTCTGGGACAAGGCACGGGCCGCCGGGGTGAAACCAATTATTGGCGTCGAGGCCTATCTGACGCCGGGGACCGCTCGGGCTGACAAGACCCGGGTGAAGTGGGGCGGTGGTGGCCGCGATGACGTGTCCGGCGCTGGGGCGTACACGCACATGACCATGTGGGCTGAAACCACCGAGGGAATGCACAACCTGTTCAGGATGTCTTCCCTGGCATCACTGGAAGGCTATCTTTACAAGCCCCGGATGGACCGCGACCTGCTCCAGACCTACGGTAAGGGTCTCATCGCCAGCACGGGTTGTCCCTCCGGCGAAGTCCAGACAAAACTCCGCCTCGGCCTCTACCGTGAAGCGGTCCAGGCGGCCTCCGATTTCCGGGACATTTTCGGCGCCGACAACTTTTTCTGCGAGCTGATGGACCACGGTCTCGATATTGAGCGTGCCGTCCAGTCGGACCTGATCAAGCTGGCCAAGGAGCTGAGGCTTCCGTTGGTGGCCACCAACGACCTGCATTACACCCACGCCGAGGATGCGAAGGCGCACGCGGCACTCCTGTGCGTGCAGTCCGGGTCCACGATGGCCGATCCCAAACGATTCAAGTTCGACGCCGACGAGTTCTACCTCAAGTCGCCAGCCGAAATGCGCTCCATCTTCCGGGACCACCCGGACGCCTGCGACAACACCCTGCTCATCGCCGAGCGGTGCGACGTCGAATTCAACACCAAAGCCAACTACATGCCCGGCTTCCCCGTCCCCGAGGGGGAAAGCGAGCAGTCCTGGTTCGTCAAGGAGGTCGAGACCGGGCTGCAGTACCGCTACCCCGCGGGTATCCCGGACGCCGTCCGCAAACAGGCCGAGTACGAGACCGGCGTCATCACCCAGATGGGCTTCCCCAGCTACTTCCTGGTGGTCGCCGACTTCATCAACTGGGCCAAGGACAACGGCATCCGGGTGGGCCCTGGTCGTGGCTCCGGTGCCGGCTCGATGGTGGCCTACGCGATGCGGATCACCGACCTCGATCCGCTGCAGCACGGCCTGATCTTCGAACGATTCCTCAACCCTGAGCGGGTGTCGATGCCCGACTTCGACGTCGACTTCGATGATCGGCGCCGGTCCGAGGTGATCCGGTACGTCACCGAGAAGTATGGTGACGAGCGGGTGGCCATGATCGTCACCTATGGCACCATCAAGGCCAAGCAGGCCATGAAGGACTCCTCCCGGGTGATGGGTTACCCGTTTTCGATGGGGGAGCGGCTCACCAAGGCCATGCCGCCGGACGTCATGGGCAAGGGCCTGGCCCTGACCGATGTGCACGACAAGAACTCCAAGCGGTACTCCGAAGCCGAGGAGCTGCGTGAACTGCTGAAGTCCGACGCCGACTCGGCGAAGGTCTTCGAAACCGCGCTCGGACTGGAGGGCCTGAAGCGCCAGTGGGGTGTTCACGCCGCCGGCGTCATTATGTCCTCGGACCCGCTGATCGACATCATCCCGCTGATGCGCCGTGACCAGGATGGTCAGATCATCACGCAGTTCGACTACCCGACCTGTGAGAACCTCGGGCTGATCAAGATGGACTTCCTCGGTCTGAGGAACCTGACGATCATCACCGACGCGGTGGAGAACATCAAGCTCAACAAAGACATCGACCTGGTGCTGGAGGACCTGGACCTGGAGGACCAGGGCTCCTATGAGCTGCTGGCCCGCGGCGACACACTGGGCGTGTTCCAGCTCGACGGCGGGCCTATGCGTGCCCTGCTGAAACTGATGCGTCCCGACAACTTTGAAGACATTTCAGCCGTTATCGCGCTGTACCGACCGGGACCCATGGGTGCGAACTCGCACACCAACTACGCCTTGCGGAAGACCGGTGCCCAGGAAGTCACCCCCATCCACGCCGAGCTGGAAGAACCACTCGCCGAGATCCTGGGAACCACCTATGGCCTGATCGTGTATCAGGAGCAGGTGATGGCGATCGCCCAGAAGGTTGCAGGCTACTCGCTGGGCCGCGCCGACATCCTCCGACGGGCGATGGGCAAGAAGAAGAAGTCGGAGCTGGACAAGCAGTACGAGGGCTTCGCCAACGGCATGAAGGACAACGGATACTCCGAAGCGGCGATCAAGACGCTGTGGGACATTCTGTTGCCCTTCTCGGACTACGCGTTCAACAAGGCCCACTCTGCCGCCTATGGGCTGGTGTCCTACTGGACCGCCTACCTCAAGGCCCACCACCCGGCCGAGTACATGGCCGCTCTGCTCACCAGCGTCGGCGATGACAAGGACAAGCTGGCGATCTACCTCAACGAGTGCCGCCGGATGGGCATCACCGTCCTGCCACCGGACGTCAACGAGTCGAGCGTGAACTTCACCCCGGTCGGTACTGACATCCGCTTCGGGATGGGTGCCATCCGCAACGTCGGTGCCAACGTGGTGGGCGCCATGGTGGGAGCGCGGACCGAGAAGGGCGCCTTCACCTCCTTCAGCGATTTCCTGCAGAAGGTCCCGGCGGTGGTCTGCAACAAGCGGACCATCGAGTCCCTGATCAAGGCCGGGTCCTTCGATTCGCTCAAGCATCCGCGCCGCGCCCTGGCCATGATCCACGAGGAAGCCGTGGACTCGGTGATCGTCCTCAAGCGCAACGAGGCCGCCAACCAGTTCGACCTGTTCAGCGCGTTCGACGACGAACCCGGAGCGGTGGGTGGGCTCTCCGTCGAGGTGCCGGATCTGCCGGAGTGGGAGAAGAAGGACAAGCTTTCCTTCGAACGGGACATGCTGGGCCTGTACGTTTCCGACCACCCGCTGCAGGGACTGGACGGGATCCTGAGCCAGCACGCCGACTCCTCGATCACCTCGATCATCAGCGACGAAGGCCCGGCCGACGGGGCGATGGTCACTATCGCCGGCATGATCACCTCCTTGCAGCGGCGGATCGCCAAGAACAGCGGCAACGCGTACGCCCGCGCCGAGATCGAGGACCTCGCCGGATCGATGGAAGTGATGTTCTTCGGGCAGGTGTATGGCCCCATCGCGGGGGTCCTCGCCGAGGATCTTATCGTCGTCGTCCGCGGACGTTTGCAGCGGCGCGACGACGGCGCGGTCACTTTGAACGCGCAGGAGCTCAGCGTTCCGGACCTTAGCGAGGGCCATTCCGGGCCGGTGGTCATCTCCATGGCGCACCACAAGGCGACCGAGACGGCCGTCGTGGCCCTGCGGGACGTGTTGCGGACCCACCCTGGTACCAGCGAGGTCCAGATCCGGTTGAACAGCAACCGGAAGGTCGAAGTCATGAGGCTCGGCGTCGAACTGAGGGTCAACCCGACGTCATCGCTCTTCGGCGACCTGAAAGTGTTGCTGGGGCCCGCCTGCCTGGACGTGTAGGCGTCCGGCGCTAGATCTGGTAATCCAGCGCCGTGGGTTGACCGTAGACGCCACCGTGGTAGAGCAGGGGAACACCCGGCGGGCCGACCTCGCCGGACTCCACCTCGGCGACCACGACGGCGTTGTTTTCGAAGGACAACCTCATGCTGATCCGCCCGATCAGGTGGGCCGCCACACCCTGCAACAGCGGCACACCGTGGGGTCCGGGCTTCCAATGATCCCCGCCGAATCGGTCGCGGCTTCGGGCGAACCGGTCAGCCAGATCGCGGTTGTCCAGCCCGAGCATGTGGACGCCGATGTAGTTGGTGTTGGCGACGGCGGGCCAGGACGAGGAGGTGCGGGCCATGTTGAAGCTGAACCGGGGCGGGTCCGCGGAGAGCGACGACACGGACGTCGCGGTGAATCCGAACGGCTTACCCTCATAAACAGCCGTGATGATCGCTACCCCAGCCGGATGCCGACGGAACGCGTCCCGGAAAGCAGCTGTTGAGTCGTGGACTGGTGGGTCGGCTGGGCGTAGATCATTCACGCACCCCACCCTAGGGGAGGCCATGGAGCCGCATAACTTTGTTAATGTATAAGTCATGCGATCCTCCAGTCCCGACGCCGAGCAGGCCGGAAGCTATCCGCCGCCCGTGTACTCGGTTACCACCGAAGACACCGCCGTCCCACCTACCTCCCTCCTTTGGTGGGCATCCACCATGGTTGGCCTGGGGCTGCTCATGGGCGTGGCGTGGTGGTTTGTCGCACCGGGTGGCGGTCTGTACGGTGACCCTGCACCTGAGGACGCGGCACTGGTGGCCGATCTGACACTGGGCGGTCTGCAGCTAGTGGTCGGCATCGTGGTGGGCTGGCTTCTCGTCCAACGGACGGATCTCCCCGGGGCGTGGCAGCGCATTGGCGCGGCGATAGGCGGATCGATCCTCGGGTCGGTGCTAGCGGTGCTGATCGGACAGTGGCTGGGCATGATGTTCGCAGCCGATCCCGACTTCGTTCTGCTCTCCCCGGGTGTGGCGGCGATTTGGCCAGGGGCCGCGGCTCTGGTGGTCTTCGTCTCGACGCTGATCGAACTGGCGTGGGGTAGACGCCGCCCCTAGAGCGCGGCGTGTGGGTGATTCGTGCAGATTCTTGCTGGAAAGACAGAGTGATCCGACCCGTGTAGACGATAATCAGACAGGTGAGCCCCTTCGAACGAAGTGCGCGATACCTTCGGGAACACTTCACCAACCTGGTGTGTGCGCTGGCCCTGGCGTCGCTGGCGCTGACTCCCTCATTGGTGCCCAGGCCCACGGTGTTTCAAGGATTTCTCGCAGGGCTCTGGTTCATGCTGGGTTTCCAGTTGGGTTTTGCGGTACGGCGGCTTTGGCGGGTGGTGGCAAGACGATCCGGCACGGCGACCCGCGACCCCGGCCCCGCAAAGAGAACCGAGGGTTCTCGATCCCCACCCCTGGGTGGCGTGGCCGTCGGCGTCGTGACGTTGCTCTATCTGACCGGCTACGGGGCGTTCGTGGTGTCCTGGCAGAACGAGGTCCGTGACCTTCTGGAGATGACGCCTGTTGACGGCGCGGGCCACACCCTGTTTCTGGTGAGCATGGTTGGAACAATGCTGGTGCTCGGCGGGATCGGGGCAGGCATCTCGGCGGCACAGCAGCTCGTCAGGAAGCGTATTGCCGCCCGCGGAGGCTCCCTTCGGACAACGCGCTGGGCATCGCTGGGGACAGGACTGGCCCTCGGGGTGGCGCTGGTTGCCGGGGTGACCGGCGTCGGGCTCGGGGCGGTCGGAATAATTTACCAGGACCGCGACGCCGAGACGCTGAGTGGCAGCGTGCAGCCGACGGGGGACACCCGCTCGGGGTCAACCCAATCCAGCGTGTCGTGGGAGGGGCTTGGCCGGCAAGGCCGCGCCTTTGCCGGCGGTGGACCGAGCGCGGACAGGATCGCCGAAGTGACCGGGACTCCTGCCCTGGAACCTGTTCGGGTCTACGCCGGCCTGTCTCACGGCGCGGATGAGAGGGCGCGTGCTGCGTTGGTAGTGGAAGACCTTGAGCGCACCGGCGGGTTCGAGCGCGAGGTGTTGCTGGTCGCTACACCCACCGGGTCAGGCTGGCTCGAGCCGCAGGCCATCGCCTCACTGGAGTACCTGTACGGCGGGAATACGGCTACCGCAGCAATGCAGTATTCGTTCCAACCCAGCTGGGTTTCTTTCCTCTTCGACCCGGATCTTGCCGCACGGTCCAGCGAAGCGCTCTTTGACGCTGTCCATGCCCGTTGGCAGGAAATCCCAGAGGGTGAAAGACCGCATCTTGCCGTGTATGGGCTGAGCCTTGGCGCGCAGGGCATGCAGGGGAGCTTCGACGGCCTTGACGACCTGTTGTCCCGGACCGATGCGGCGCTATTCACCGGACCGCCGTCAAACTCTCAACCGTGGCGGACACTCACGGATGACAGGGATGCCGGGAGTCCTCTCTGGCAGCCCGTCTATCAACAGGGCAAGCAGGTGCGGTGGCAATCCAAACCGGGGGACTTTGATCAGCTCCGGGGCGATTGGCAACTGCCTCGCCTTGGCTATCTGCAGCACGCCACCGACCCGATCACCTGGCTTGACCCGGCAGTGATTTATCAGCGTCCGGAGTGGCTGGCAGGGACAGCAGCGTCCGGGGGCCGCGGGTCCGATGTGAGCGATTCGATGCAGTGGATTCCGGGCGTCACGTTCCTGCACCTGGTCACGGACATGCTGGTCAGCGAAGCTGTTCCGCCGAGCCATGGCCACAATTTCGGCGATGTTGCTGTTGATGGCTGGGCTCAGGTGTTACCGGACCACGATCGGAGCCTCGGTCAGCTGGCCTCAATCCAGTCCGTGATCGAACAGATTAATACCCATGACCCCGTCTGGGAGTAATGCCTGGGGGAGGGAGTGCCACTGTCGGATAAGACCGGGCCGTGGAGGGACGACAGCAACGCGTGAGGGTAGGGGACTATAGGGAAATGACTAGCTGTAAGCCGGACGGTATCGAGACCCCAGAGGTCATGATTGACCTGGGCATCCTCCAGCGCAACATCGACCGGATGGCCGCGGTGGTCAAGGGCAAAGGGATGAATCTTCGACCGCATGTGAAGACCCACAAGATCCCGCAGATCGCTGCCCTACAGCTGGCTGCGGGCGCGGTGGGTCTGACGGTCGCAACTATCGGGGAAGCCGAAATCTTTGTGGATCACGGGGCGACCGACGTCTTCATTGCCTATCCGCTCTGGGTCACGCCCCATCATGCCCGTCGACTGATACAACTCAGCGCCACGGCACGGGTTGCCGTCGGGACGGATTCAGTGGAAGCCACTCGTGCGATGGGAAAGGCGCTTTCGGATGCCAGGGACAAAATAGAAATCCTGGTGGAGATCGACAGCGGTCACCATCGCAGCGGGGTGAGCCCCTCAGCAGCGGTTGAGGTCGCTCGTTCGGCGGCCGATGCCGGGCTACGAGTGACGGGGGTCTTCACCTTTCCTGGGCATAGCTATGCGCCGGGTATGCCAGTAAAGGCAGCCGATCAGGAACAGGAGGCGCTCGCGGAAGCAGCGAGGCTGGTCGGGGCGGCAGGGTTCGAAGTCTCCCGGATTAGCGGTGGGTCGACCCCGACGGCTAGCCTCACACACGCCTCAGCGGCGACGGAGGTCCGACCCGGAGTGTATGTCTTCGGAGATGCTCAGCAACTGGAGCTTGGACGGTGCGCCCTGGATGATATTGCCCTGACCATCGCCGCAACTGTCGTCAGCCGCCATGTAGGTGACGCTCATGCGCCACGCAGACTCGTCCTGGATGCCGGCAGCAAGGTTATGGGCAGTGACCGCCCCGCGTGGGCCACCGGTTTCGGGCGGCTCATAGACCATCCCGAAGCCCGCATTACCACGCTGTCCGAGCACCATGCCACCGTCAGCTGGCCGGACGGCACGCAATTGCCAGCCCTCGGTGAGCGGCTGCGGGTAATCCCCAACCATGTGTGCCTGACCATGAACCTTGTGGACGAGGTCACGGTACTGCGTGACGGCGTCGTCGTCGACCGTTGGCGGGTCGCCGCCCGCGGCAAAAACAAGTAGCAGCTACACCACCCCGCCCGGAGCCATGAGTGCAAACCCTCATGGGACGTGGGTCGGCAACCCCGCCACTAACACGGTTGTCCTGAGCAGCCCGTTAGACTTGAGGGGTGAATATTTCGCTCGCCCAACAGCCCTCGGCCGACTCTTTTGCTGACTTCCGGACCATCGATCTGCGAGGCAGTGCCCTGACCGGCGCGGCTCTTAGCGCAGTGATGCCACGACCAGAAATGGGTGGCTCCGGCGTTGAGGCCCCGGTCGCAGCGATCCTCGCCGATGTGCGGGAGCGCGGGCTGGTCGCGTTGACCGAGCTTGCGCTGAAGTTCGACGGCGTCGAGCAGACCTCACCGCGGGTTCCCCGGGAAGCACTGACCGATGCCCTCGCTGATCTCGCGCCGGATGTGCGGCTCGCCCTGGCCGAATCCATCGACCGTGCCCGCCGGTTCGCCACCGCGCAGGTTCCCGACGACGTGGAGGTCGAAATCTCCCCGGGCGCCGTCGTCACGCACAAGTGGGTAGCGGTCCGCCGCGTAGGCCTCTACGTCCCGGGCGGGTTGGCGGTCTATCCGTCCTCGGTGGTGATGAATGTGGTGCCTGCACAGGCGGCAGGAGTCGAGTCAATTGCTCTCGCCTCCCCGCCGCAGAAGGAATACGGCGGGCTCCCGCACCCGGTCATTCTCGCGGCGGCCGAGATGTTGGGCATTACCGAGGTGTACGCGATTGGTGGCGCGCAGGCCATCGCAGCGTTTGCCTATGGGGTGGACTGCGGTGCGGGTGAGGACGCTATCGATCAGGTGGACGTGGTGACGGGTCCGGGCAACATTTATGTCGCGACCGCCAAGCGGTTGCTCAAGGGGACCGTCGGGATTGACTCCGAGGCTGGCACCACCGAGATCGCGGTGCTGGCTGACAGTACTGCTGATCCCCGGTTGATTGCCGCAGACCTGATCAGCCAGGCCGAGCACGACCCCAACGCCGCGTCGGTCCTGATCACCGACTCCGACGATCTTGCCGATCGTGTTCGGGTCCACCTGTCGGCGCAGATTGCGACTACCAAACACGGCGACCGGGTGCGCGAGGCTCTCTCAGGTCAGCAATCGGGCACCATCCTGGTGGACGACGTCGAGCACGGCATCGCTGTCTGCGACGCCTACGCGGCGGAGCACCTGGAAATCCAAACCGCTGACGCAGCCCAGGTGGCCAGCCGGATTCGTAATGCCGGTGCGGTGTTTGTGGGGGACTACAGCCCGGTGAGCCTGGGCGACTACTGCGCCGGGTCCAACCACGTCCTGCCCACCGGCGGGACAGCCTCCTTCGCGTCGGGTCTGAACGTCACCACCTTCCTCAAAGCGGTCCAGGTGATCAACTACAGCCGGTCGGCTCTTGAGGAAGTGAGCCAGCACATCACCAGCCTGGCCACCGCGGAAGACCTGCCGGCCCACGGCGACGCCGTCACCGCCCGGTTCCACTGAAACCACTACATGTAGTAATGACACTGTTGTAGTTTTCCCATATCTAGTTCTAGAATGGTGGTGTTCGACACGGTGGCCCGGCTGCCTGTCCCCACTGATCGAAAGGCGCGGCATGTTTTGTCCCTTCTGCCGTAACGCCGATTCACGGGTGGTTGACAGTCGCCTGGCGGACGACGGTTCGGCGATCCGCCGTCGTCGTCAATGCCCGGAGTGCGGTCGGCGATTCACCACGGTGGAGACGACGAGCCTGAGCGTGATCAAACGTTCGGGCGTCGGGGAGCCGTTCAGCCGCAGCAAGGTCATCAACGGTGCACGGAAAGCCTGCCAGGGCCGCCCGGTGACTGAGGACGACCTCGCGCTGCTCGCGCAGGAAGTCGAAGAATCGATCCGAGCCAGTGGGGCCGCGGAAATCGACGCCCACGAGGTGGGCCTGGCCATCCTGGGTCCGCTGCAGAAGCTGGATCAGGTCGCCTACCTCCGGTTCGCCAGCGTGTACCAGGGATTCGACTCCCTGGAGGACTTTGAGACTGCCATCGCGAAACTGCGCCGCGAAGCGGACGAGGCACCAACTGCGCCAACGGGCACCCAGAGGCCCTTGACCGCGCAGTAACACATGCTCCGGTGGTGGCTGCGGAGGGGAAGCCGACGCCACCACCGGCACCACCTTAGGACTGTCGAGCTTAGGACTGTCGAGGAGCCGTCGCGGCGGCGTCGACGACGGTCGCCCGACGACGACGCCGCGTTGGCTACGCGTCAGGGACGGCTGCAGCCAGTTTCGCCAGGCGCTTGAAGTGCAGGGCTGCCTGGAGCGCGGCACCCACGATGCCCGCCTGGTTCCTCAGCTGGGCCGGGATGATGCGGGTGCGCAGATTCAGTCCGGGCAGGTATTCCCTGCTGCGCTTGGAAATGCCGCCGCCGACAATGAACAGCTCCGGTGAGAAGAGGAACTCGACGTGCGAAAAATACCGTTGCAGGCGAACCGAGTACTCGTCCCAGTCAATCCCGTCACGTTCGCGGGCGACTGCTGAGGCCCGGGTTTCGGCGTCGTACCCGTCAATCTCGAGGTGCCCGAGCTCGGCGTTGGGTACCAGCTTCCCGTCAAAGATGAACGCTGAACCGATCCCGGTCCCCAGCGTAATGACCAGAACAGTGCCGTCCACCCCCTTGCCAGCCCCGTAGCGCACTTCGGCAAGACCGGCTGCGTCGGCATCATTGATGACATGCACGTCGCGGTGCAGAACTTTGCTGAAAAGGCCGTCGACGTCGGTGTCGACCCAGCTCTGATCCACGTTGGCTGCGGACCGGGCGATGCCATGCTGGATGATGGCCGGGAAGGTAACGCCGATCGGCACCTCCGGGCCGGGTGCGCTGGGCCGGGTCGAGAGCTCAGCGACAATCTGCGCCACGACTTCGGCAACGGCCTCCGGAGTGGAGGGCTGCGGGGTGGGCACCCGAAACCGCTCCCCAACGATCTCACCCTCGACGAGGTCAACGATGCCGCCCTTGATGCCGGTGCCGCCGATATCGATGCCGATCACAGTGTTCGGCAGGGACTTGCCGTGCTTCTTGTCGCTACTCTTGCCCATGGTTCTCCAGGTGTAGGTGTAGGTGGGGGGCGCCGGCGCGACAGGGCGCCGCGGGGACCCGATGGTTAGGGGACGGTGAGGATTTCGGCGCCGCTGTCGGTCACCAAAAGGGTGTGCTCGAACTGAGCGGTGCGCCGTCGGTCCTTGGTCAGCACCGTCCACTCGTCCGGCCACATGTCCCACTCGATGGTTCCGAGGGTGAGCATGGGTTCGATGGTGAACGTCATGCCCGGTTCGATGATCCGGTTGTAGGCCGGGGCAGCATCGTAGTGGGGGATGATCAGCCCGGTGTGGAAGGCCTCGCCGACGCCGTGGCCGGTGAAGTCGCGGACCACTCCGTAGCCGAACCGGCGGGCATAGGACTCGATGGCCCGGCCAATGACGTTGATTTCCCGGCCGGGAGCCACCGCCTTGATGGCCCGATTCAACGATTCCTTGGTGCGCTCCACCAGGAGGCGGGATTCGTCGTCGACGTCGCCCACCAGGAACGTGTAGTTGGTGTCGCCGTGGACACCGTCAAGATAAGCGGTGATGTCAATGTTCAGGATGTCGCCGTCGCGCAGCACCGTGGTGTCGGGGATGCCGTGACAGATCACTTCATTGAGAGACGAGCAAAGCGATTTCGGGAATCCGCGGTAGCCCAGGGTCGAAGGATAGGCGCCGTGGTCGACGAGGAACTGGTGGCCTACCCGGTCCAGCTGGTCGGTGGTTACCCCGGGCTCGATGTGGCGGCCAACCTCAACGATGGCCTGTGCGGCCAGACGGCTCGCTCGGCGGATCTTTTCAATGGTGTCGGGAGTCTTGACCTCGGAACCGGTGAAAGGGGCGGGGCCGCTGCGACCAACATACTCGGGGCGCGGAATACTGGCCGGAACCGGGAGTTGGGGACTGACGGTTCCCGGTTCGAGTGTTCCAACGGGTGCACTGACGGATTGCTGAGGCATACTCTTGATCTTATAGGCGGCACGGCGTCCCGCCGAAAGCCACCATCAAGGAGGACCCTCATGGCCGAGTTCTGGTACAACGTGCAAACCCACGAGATCGAGGAGGACGCGCAGTCAGACTGGCGGAAGCTGATTGGGCCCTACCCCACACGTGCAGAGGCTGAGCGGGCCCTGGAAAAAGTGGCCCAGCGCAACCAGGCGTGGGATGCCGAGGACGAGCAGTAGTTCCTAGAAGCTGTGCTCCGGCCCGGGGAATGTCCCGTTCCGGACCTCCTCGCCGTACGCCGTTGCAGCCGCTGCGAGCACTGAGCGGACGTCGGCAAACTGTTTGACGAACCTGGGTTGGCGTCCGGTACGTACCCCGGCCATGTCCTGCCATACCAGCACCTGGCCGGTCGTCGAGTTGCCTGCACCAATCCCAATGGTCGGTACGCGAACGGCGCGGTCGACGGCGGCAGCCACCTCGGCGGGCACCATCTCCATGAGCACGCAGAACGCTCCGGCGTCGGCGAGGGCAACGGCGTCGTCAATCAGCTCCTGGGCCGCGTCTCCACGGCCCTGGACCCGGTATCCGCCCAACGCATGCTCGCTCTGCGGGGTGAACCCGATATGGGCCATGACAGGGATACCGGCGGTCGCCAGGGCGCGGACGGTGTCGGCGTAGTGGCGACCGCCCTCCATCTTGACGGCATGAACCCCACCCTCTTTCATCAGGCGCACCGACGATTCGATGGCCTGCGCGGGGGAAATCTCGTAGCTGCCGAAGGGCAGGTCGCAGACCACCAACGCCCGGGCGGCACCGTTGGTGACGGCACGCGAAAAAATGATCATCTCGTCGACGGTGATCGGCAGGGTGGTGGTGTAGCCCAGCACGTTGTTGGCGGCAGAATCGCCGACCAGCAGCACCTCAATGCCGGCGTCGTCGAAAATCTCCGCAGCGTACTGGTCGTAGGCAGTGAGCATGGCGAAGCGGCGACCATCATTCTTCGCCTGCTGGAGGTGATGAGTGCGGATCCGGGCCGGAGTCCGCGGCTGCGACGCGGCAGCTGTTGCCCCGCCGTCGGCGTCGCGGGCGCCCGTGCCGTAGGGCGCTGGAATCTCTGCTGAAGTCATATGTCGAGCCTACTTCAGAAGCCCGGGCGGCATGCGGGCTTAACAATGCGTGACTATCAGTAGAGTGAACGAGTGGACCGACACTCATGATGACACCCGGGACACACACCGACAGCATGAAAGAGGGTAGCTATGGACCGGCAGCAGGAATTTGTACTGCGTACCATCGAGGAACGCGATGTGCGGTTTGTGCGGCTGTGGTTCACGGACGTCGTGGGTTCCCTGAAGTCGGTAGCACTGGCTCCGGCGGAAGTGGAAGGCGCATTCGAGGAGGGGCTGGGGTTCGACGGTTCGTCCATTGAAGGGCTGGCCCGGGTCTTCGAATCCGACATGCTCGCACAGCCCGACCCGTCCACCTTCCAGATCCTGCCCTGGCGCGGAGAGAAGGAACCCACGTCGCGAATGTTCTGCGACATTCTCACCCCCGATGGCATGCCGTCCACCGCCGATCCGCGCGGCGTTTTGAAAAGGACGCTGGCGAAAGCCGCCGACATGGGCTTCACCTGCTACACCCACCCCGAAATCGAGTTCTACCTGCTCAAGTCGGATGAGCTGGGGCCGGACGGACAGCCGGTGCCCGTGGACCAGGCGGGCTACTTCGACCATGTTCCCGGTGGAGTGGCGCAAGACTTCCGGCGCACCGCCGTCGCCATGCTCGAATCGGTGGGCATCTCGGTGGAGTTCAGTCACCACGAGGCCGGACCCGGCCAGAACGAGATCGACCTGCGCTACGCCGACGCGCTGCAGACCGCCGACAACATCATGACCTTCAGGACCATCATCAAAGAGGTGGCGCTGACCCAGAACAGCTACGCCACCTTCATGCCCAAGCCGTTCTCGGACCACCCCGGCTCCGGGATGCACACCCACTTCTCCCTCTTCGAGGGGGATGCCAACGCCTTCTACGAAGCGGGCGCCGAGTTCCAGCTGTCCAAGACAGCGCGCCAGTTTATTGCCGGCATCCTCAAGCATGCGCCGGAATTCACCGCTGTCACCAATCAGTTCGTGAACTCCTACAAGCGCCTCTGGGGTGGGGGAGAGGCCCCCAGCTACCTGTCCTGGGGTCATAACAACCGATCAGCCCTGGTCCGCGTTCCCCTGTACAAGCCCAACAAGGGCCAGTCAGCCCGCATCGAGTACCGTGGCATCGATTCGGCCAGCAACCCCTACCTCGCTTACTCGGTGCTCCTCGGCGCGGGTCTGAAGGGTATCGAGGAAGGCTACGAGCTGCCACCGGGTGCCGAGGACGACGTCTGGAGCCTGACAGCCACCGAACGTCGCGCCATGGGCCACGACCCGTTGCCCGCGAGCCTGCATGACGCCATCCGGGTGATGGAGGATTCGGAACTCGTCGCAGGGATTCTGGGCGAGCAGGTCTACGAGAACTTCCTGCGGAACAAGCGAGCCGAATGGCATGATTACCGTATTCAGGTCACGCCCTACGAACTGCGCCGCAACCTCGGGATCCTCTAAACTGGCGCCCACCATGAGCCTCAACCGCCAACTCATCAGCCGGGGTTTCACAGACCTCGAGAAAAGCTCACGCTTCCTGGACGCGCCGGAACTGAAGAACATTCCGGAGGCATCCCTGTTCGGCGGGTTAGCGCGCTCAGCCAACCCCGACCTGGCGCTGCAATCCCTGGTACGGCTCCTGGCGGTACAACCTTCTCTTGCGGAGGTGGTGGCCGACGGCGGTATAGCCAGTGAGCCGCTGTTCAGGTTACTGGGCGCCTCGGAAGCCCTTGCCGAATTCCTGATGCGTCGGCCCGAGCACCTGGACACCGTCACGGTCAGTCCCAGCCGTCATCCCAGCGGGGTGTCAGCCGAACGGCTACGGTCCTCGCTGCTCGAGTCGGTCGGCGCCGATCCGTCGTCGGGCACACCCGTCGCGTCCGCGGGCGGCAAGGAATCGTATGCGCTGCTGCGGGTACGCTACCGCAGACATCTGGTGGAATTGGCGATCAGGGACCTGTGCTCGGCGTCGCCGGTGGACTATCTGCCGACCGTCGGCAAGGAGCTGGCTGATCTGGCTGCCGCGGCGGTTGAGGCAGCGCTGGCTGTCTCAAGGGCAGAGCTGGCTGACAGCTTCTCGGTCGCAGACATAGCATCGGTCCGCCTCGCCGTGATGGGGATGGGCAAATGTGGTGCGGGAGAGCTGAACTATATTTCCGACGTCGACGTCATCTACGTGATTGAGGCGCCCGACCTCGCCGAGGAGCAGGCTGTCCGGATTGGGACGTCGCTGGCCTCCGGGATTTCCCGGGCCATCACTTCCAGCGGGATCGAGCCCGGGCTGTGGGAAGTGGACGCCAACCTGCGGCCCGAGGGCCGCGAAGGCCCGCTGGTCAGGACCCTGGATTCCCATCTGTCCTACTACGCCCGGTGGGCCCAGAGCTGGGAATTCCAGGCGCTGCTGAAGGCCCGGACCATCGCTGGCGACGCCGACCTGGGCCGCCGCTACGAGGAGTCAGTCGCACCGCTGGTCTGGAACTCCTCGGAGCGTGAAGGATTCGTCGACTCGGTGCAGGCCATGCGCCGCCGGGTCACCGACAACATTCCGTCCCATGAGGCGGAGCGTCAGCTCAAACTTGGCCCCGGTGGCCTCCGGGACGTCGAATTCACCGTCCAGCTGCTCCAGCTGGTGCATGGCAAGGCCGACGAGTCCATCCGGATCCGTGACACGACCTCGGCCATCGCCGCGCTCAGCGCCGCAGGCTACATCGGCAGGACGGACGCCAGGGCGTTCGACGAGTCATACCGCTACCTGCGGGTGCTTGAGCACCGGATTCAGCTCGTCAATATGCGCCGCACGCACCTGATGCCCGAGGACGACGCGTCCCGCCGGGCCCTCGCCATGTCATCCCAGGGCGCACAAAGCACCACCCGCCCGGCCGCGGCGGCCCTAATTGACCAATGGCAGCAGACCAAGCGTCTCGTGCGGGGCCTGCATGAGAATATCTTTTACCGTCCGCTGCTGAACACCGCCGCGAACCTCAGTGTCGACGAGGTTAAGCTGACCCCGGAGGCAGCCCGGGCGCGGCTCGCCGCACTGGGCTACCTGGACCCCAAGGTCGCGATGCGTCACATCGAGGCACTCACCTCGGGTCTAAGCCGACGGTCGGCGCTGCAACGCAATCTGCTGCCGGTCCTCCTGGGCTGGTTGGCCGATGGGGTGGACCCCGACGCCGGTCTGCTGGCCTTCCGGCGGCTCAGCGAGGGCCTCGGCCAGACCCACTGGTACCTCGGCATGCTCCGTGATTCCAAGGCAGCCGCCGAACGGTTGTGCCACATTCTGTCCAGTAGCCGGTTCATTGCCGACCTGCTTGAAGTTTCACCGGAATCCACCAAATGGCTCGGCAACGACAGGGACCTGGTCCCGGTCGGGTTCGAAGCCCAGTGGACCGAGATCCAGTCAAAAATGTCCCGGCACCCGGAACCGCGTGAAGCGATGCGGTTGATCCGGCTGATCCGCCGCCGGGAACTGCTGCGCATCGCCATCGCCGACAGCTCGGGTCTGCTGGATCAGGCCGCTGTCGGTGCTGCCCTGTCCGCGACCGACCGGGCAGCGATCCTTGGCGCGCTGCATGTGGCCGAAGGGGCTGTCTTCGCGAACGAGGAGCCGCTGACCGACGTCGTCGTCGTCGCGATGGGACGGCAGGGCGGACGCGAGATCACATACGGTTCGGACGCCGACGTGATGTACGTGCACCGCGCCTATGAGGGGGCGAGCGAGTCGGCGGCTCAGGGGCAGGCGGAGCGGATCGTCAGCCAGCTCTCGGCGCTGCTGCAGCAGCCCTGTTCGCCGGCGATCCAGGCGGAGCGGGTCCTGGAAATCGATGCCGACCTGCGACCCGAGGGGAAGCAGGGTCCGATGGTCCGGTCGCTCGAGTCGTTCCGCGAGTATTACCGGCGGTGGTCGCTGGTCTGGGAGTCGCAGGCCCTGCTGCGTGCCCTGCCCATTGCAGGAAGCGACGACCTCGCTACAGCATTCACCGAACTAATCGATCCTATCCGCTACCCGGAGACCATCTCGGGCCAGGGAGTGCGGGAAATTCGCCGGATCAAGGCCCGGATGGAATCGGAGCGGCTGCCGCGTGGAGCCGACCCATCGCGGCACCTCAAACTGGGTAGGGGAGGGCTGAGCGACGTCGAATGGCTGGTGCAGCTGCTGCAACTGCAGCACGCTCACTCGAATGATGCCCTGAAGACCACGTCGACCCTTGCGGCAATGGACGCGATCGAGGCGGCTGAGCTATTGTCTGCGTCCGACGTGCTCACGCTGCGCCAAAGCTGGTGCCTCTCGAGCCGGGTGCGTGCTGCGAACGTGATCTGGAGCGGGAAGGCCTCAGACCTGTTGCCGTCGTCCCGCCGCGACCTGGAGGCTGTGGCCCGCTGGTGCGGTTACGGACCGGGGATGGGTGCGCTGCTGGAAGAGGACTACCTGCGGCTCACCCGTCGTAGCCGGGCCATTTTCGAGCGGTCCTTCTACGGCTACTGAGGCACATTCCTGGTCCTGTTTCGGGTCCTGCCAGCCAAGTTTCCCACCGGCCAGGCACGGTCCCCGCGACACGGTTCAGGATTCACCGAGGCAGCTTACGGGGTTCCACCAGCATCACCCGTTACCTTTTGATATCAGGTAAGAACCGTCAGGGAGGATGCTCGTGATGATGGACAACAGTGCAATGACGCAATCTGGTGCTCGGTCGGTGCTCGCTGTGGTCGGAGCGATCGGCATCGAAGCTGCCACGAGGGTCAGTGCAGCGGTGCGGGACGCCGTCATGGTGCTCACCTCTCTCGACGAAGCATCCTACTGAATCGCCGCAGTTTTAGAGCATTACCGGATTGAAAGTGACCCGCAGTGGCCCAATGTCACCGGACGGGCGACGTGATGCCAGTGGGGGAGGGTGTCAGGCTCGGTTTCCGGCGCTGCGGTCGCCCCGGCACCTCGCGGGGTGTCCGGGGTTGCCTGTTCGGTCGCTGAGGGCGCTCAGCCCTCGCCGCCTGACTCGTCGAGGTACCACAGGCAGCCCGGCCCGGGCTGGCACCACTCCCCGCCCCACTGTGGCGCCAGCGGCGCGAGCACGGGCAGCGCGGCCCGTTCCATCACGGTGAGCCTGGGCGCGTCCCCGGAAGGCAGGGGACAGTTGGTCTCCACGAGCACAGGGTCGTCGAAGGTGAGACCGACCTCGGCGGGGACCTGCCACACGGCCGACTCCCAGAGGCCACATGCCCGGATGAGGGTCTCCTCCTCACGGCTACTGCGCACCTCCTGTCCGCTGTCAAGCGCGTACACGATGTCCGTGGCGGTCACCCGGATGCCGGTCACCGGGTTCTCCGCGACGTCGGGGTCGGTCATGTCCGTGTAGTCACCGATGGGGTCCCCGACCAGCATCTCGCCGACCGGAAGCTGCAGGCACTGCTCGTCTGCGGCTGCGCACTGGACAATCGGCCCCCGCTCGTCGGGGTCCAACGGCTTAATCGCGATCACCTCGGTGCTGTCGTAGCCGCCAGCGAACCAGATCACCGGGTCACTGACCCTGAGGGAGCCCAGGACCAGCGGTTCCTCCCCCAGATAGAGGGCCTGGGTATCGGCCCTGAACGGGCCTGAGCCCTCACTATCCTGGACGTCGCGGCGTTCCACTACCTTCCGGGTCACGACGGTCTCCCCATCCATTTCGAACGTCACAGCGTCGCCCTCGATCCGCACCACGACACGCTGCACGCCGTCGGCGCTGAGGGCGGCAAAGCCTCCCGGGATCTCATCCGACCTCTCGTCGGCCCACTGCTGCGAGGGCGGGACCAGCGCGCCGTACACCCCATCATCTACCGCATGCAGGTACGCCCCGCAGCCGACAGTGCCCGCCCCCAAGAGCAGCACCACGGCTACCCACCATGTCACCCGTGCTTGTATCCGTTGCATAAGGCACCTCTTCGAAAGCTAGGCTATCACCGCCGATCAGCGGCGGTAGAGGCCTAAGTCCCCCAGAGGATTTCACGAGAGGGGATCATCACACCAGCGATCCAGCATCCGGCAGAGCCGAGATTTCTCAGTCGGCTATTCCTCTCCCACGCGACCTTGCAACGGAGCTTTCTCAGGTCGGCTCATGGGGCCAGACACAGAAGAGTCCGCACGAACTGCAATTCAGAATGTTCTGACAGCTCGTGCGGACTCACTGCGGGCTAAACCCGCTGCATCCCTTTGTTTTAGCTAGACGCCGTAGTAGAGCTCGAACTCGTAGGGGTTCGGGCGCAGTGACAGCGGGATGATCTCGAATTCGCGCTTGTACTCGATCCAGGTGTCGATGAGGTCCTGGGTGAACACACCGCCGGCCTGCAGGAACTCGTTGTCAGCCTCAAGGGCGAGCAGAGCTTCCTCCAGTGAACCCGGAGCCTTCTGGATGTCCTTGGCTTCCTCAGCGGGAAGCTCGTAAAGATCCTTGTCGATCGGATCAGCAGGCTCGATCCGGTTCTTGATTCCGTCAAGGCCAGCCATCAGCTGTGCGGCGAAGGCCAAATACGGGTTGGACGAGGGGTCCGGCGCACGGAACTCGATGCGCTTGGCCTTCGGGTTGGAACCGGTGATCGGGATTCGGATACCAGCCGAGCGGTTGCCCTGCGAGTACACCATGTTGACCGGTGCTTCGAAGCCCTTGACCAGGCGACGGTAGGAGTTGACCGTCGGGTTGGTGAATGCCAGGACGGCCGAAGCGTGCTTGAGCAGTCCACCGATGTACCAGCGGGCCATATCGGACAGTCCCGCGTAGCCGCGCTCGTCGTAGAACAGTGGCTCGCCGGCGCTCCACAGCGACTGGTGGCAGTGCATGCCCGAACCGTTGTCACCGAAGACTGGCTTAGGCATGAACGTCGCCGACTTGCCCCACGCATCGGAAACGTTCTTGACGATGTACTTGAACTTCTGCAGGTCATCAGCTGCGTGAGTCATGGTGGTGAACTTGTAGTTGATCTCCGCCTGGCCCGCGCCACCAACCTCGTGGTGCGACCGCTCGACCTCAAGGCCGGCGTTGTCCAGTTCGACGCAGATCGCGTCGCGGAGGTCAGCCTGCTTGTCCACGGGGGACACGGGGAAGTAGCCACCCTTGAACGGCGTCTTGTTGCCAAGGTTTCCGTTCGCTTCCTCGCGGCCGCTGTTCCAGGGTGCCTCGACTGAGTCGACCTTGTAGAAGCTGCCCTGAGGGAGGGACTCGTACTGCACGTTGTCAAAGATGTAGAACTCGGCTTCCGGTGCGAAGAAGGCGGTGTCCGCGATGCCGGTCGAGCTCAGGTAAGCCTCAGCGCGCTCTGCCACACCGCGAGGGTCACGGTGGTAGGGATCGCCGGTCCGAGGATTCACAATCGAGAAGCTCAACGCGAGCGTCTTCTCCATACGGAAGGGATCAATGAACGCAGTCGTGGGGTCCGGAATCAGCTGCATGTCCGACTCGGCGATTCCCTGGAAGCCGCGGATCGATGACCCGTCAAACAGCTGCCCATTGACAAAGAAGTCTGCATCGACTGTCTTCGCGGGAACGTTGAAGTGCTGCTGCACTCCGGGAAGGTCGGTGAATCGGACGTCGACAAACTTTACGTCTTCGTCAGCGATGAACTTGAGGACTTCGTCCGCATTCTTGAACATCGTTTATGCTCCTAACGCATGTGGGGGATAACGACCGGGCACAGATCAGTGACATTGAGCGCCGCCGCCGCAATGGTTACAACTGTACGAGTTTGCAGTTTCCCACTGGTGTCGCAATTGTTTCCGGCACGTTACTTAATGGCTGGTCTGGACTAAAGGCTCTTTCAGCCTAGCCTGATTTGGCACTGTGGGTCAGAGGGGGCGGCCGGATGACGACGACGACGACGCGCGACCCCGCGATGTGAACGCGTTAAGATTGAGAGGTGGTAGACAGAAAAGACATCGGCTCATGGCTCGGCGGAACTCCCTCGAACAGTTCCACTGACTGGCCGGGCAAGGGGATGGGACGTCCCAAATCCGGTCCAGCATCAATCGCCCGCCCTGGCCGCAGGGTCGGCGCATTGCTCCTTGACTGGGCGCTGGCGTCGCTGATCTCCTACGGATTCTTTGACTACAACAGCTTTGCCACCCTGGGAGTTTTCGCCCTCACCCAGATTCTGTTTGTCGGGTTCTTTGGCTACAGCATTGGGCACCGAATCATGGGCATGCAGGTGCAGACACTTTCGGGACGCCCGGCCGGATACGGCAAGGCGCTGGTCCGAACCCTTCTGATCTGCCTGGTAATCCCTGCCGTCATCGTGGACCGCGACCAGCGCGGAGTCCACGACCGTGCCGTCCAAACAGTCCTGGTCAGAATCTGACCAGAACCCCGCACCGCACCAGGGGACAGCGCGGCCTCATCGGCTGCCCCGGATAATCACTGACTTCAAACGAAGGACACCGAATGATTGAGATCCTGAACAAAGCCGAACTGAGCCGGGCAAAGGACTCCGGGGCGTTGGTCGCCACTATTTTGCAGACGATGAAGAGCCGGACGACTGTCGGCACCAACCTGTTGGACATCGACAATTGGGTGCAGACAATGATTGCCGAGGCTGGTGCCCAGTCCTGCTACGTGGACTATGCGCCGTCGTTCGGACGTGGGCCGTTCGGGCACTATATCTGCACCGCTGTCAACGACGCCGTGCTCCACGGTTTGCCCCACGACTACGCACTGGCGGACGGGGACCTGCTGACCCTTGACCTCGCCGTCTCAAAGAACGGTATTGCCGCGGATTCTGCGATCAGCTTCATCGTCGGCGAGTCGCAGCCCCCGGAGAGCGTGGCGATGATCCGGGCCACCGAATCTGCGCTGAAGGCAGGCATCGCCGCTGCAGGTCCCGGTGTAAAGATTGGCAATATTTCCTACGCAATAGGTCGGGTCCTTACCGACGCGGGGTATCAGATCAACACCGAATTCGGCGGACATGGCATCGGATCGACGATGCACCAGGACCCACATGTGCCCAATATGGGTCGGCCAGGACGAGGCTATGTGCTCCGGCCTGGGCTGCTGCTCGCGTTGGAGCCGTGGGTGATGGTGGACACTGCAGCACTCGTCACTGACCCGGACGGATGGACGCTGCGGAGCGCCACCGGCTGCCGGACAGCTCACAGCGAACACACCATCGCCATCACCGACGACGGCGCCGAAATCCTCACGCTGCCCAAATAAAAAGGCCGACCCCGCTATTCGGTGAGAAACACTCTTCGAATAGCGGGGTCGACCCTCAAACGAGGCCTGCGTTCGTGCGGACCTAACGCCCGCGCATAGCCTTACGATCCGGACGAGCCTTGAACGGATCAACACCCTTGGGGATCGGCAACTTGGTGCCCAGCGCGGTCAGCCGCTTGTTGACTGCCTGTACTTCCTGCTTGGTCAGATTCTTTTTGAGTTTCTGCGCCTTCTTGGCGACCTGGGCCAGAGGGACCTGGCCCTCGCCGCGACCGGCTTCGATGACGTGAACTTTTACGTTGGGGACGATCCGCGCCATCTTGCGCTTCTCGGCCTCAGCAAGTGGCTTGACCCGGGCCGTCGGACCTTCGGTCACCAGCACGATGCCGGGCCGACCGATAGCGCGGAAGACCGCATCCTGCGATCGCGGGTTCATCGCAACGGGCTGATCCTGGAGGATCCAGCCGCGCCGAAGCACACTGAGTGCAGCACCGGCAGCGCCCGGCTGTCCTTCGATCTGCGAGAACGCGGCACGCTCGGCGCGACGGGACAGGATGAACACTGCGGCGAGGAAGCCCAGCGGGATGGCGATGATCAGCATGGTGATCCAGTTTTGGATCAGGAAACCAATGACCAGACCGACGGCGACGATCGACAGGAATGCCAGCAGCATGATCCACACCACGTTGGGATCATTCCGCCGGGTCATCTTGAAGACCTCGGAGATTTGCTTCATCCGCCCGGTTTTCTTCGGTCCCTTTTCGGGCTTCGGCTTCCGGGAAAAGAGGCGCCGCTTGGGGGTGGATGATCCGTCTGATTCAGTGCTGTTGGCCATAATGCTTCAATTCTACGTGATCCAGGTCGCTGAGTGGACGCGCCGAAACCACCCCGGTCCCTTCGACCGGGTGGCGGCTCGCTGTCGGGCTAGCCCGTGGGTGCGAGGCTTGACGCCTCCTGCAACGTTGACCCGGAATCCTCGATGTGCGCCAGAGCTGGCGGCAGTTCCAGGCCCTTCTTGCGCATGGCGCGTGCCCAGAGTCGTCCGGCGCGGTAGGAGGACCGGACCAACGGTCCGCTCATGACGCCAAGGAAACCGATCTCCTCCGCCTCTTCACGGAGTTCGACGAACTCCTGAGGCTTCACCCAGCGGTCCACGGGGAGGTGGCGTTCGCTGGGCCGCAGGTACTGGTTGATCGTGATCAGGTCGCAACCGGCGTCGTGCAGGTCCTGCATGGCGCCAGAAATCTCCTGCCGGGTTTCGCCCATGCCAAGGATCAGATTGGATTTGGTGACCATTCCCAGGTCCCTGCCCTGGGTGATGACGTCCAGCGACCGTTCGTAGCGGAAGGCGGGCCTGATGCGCTTGAAGATCCGGGGGACCGTCTCAACGTTGTGCGCGAACACTTCGGGTGCAGCATCGCAGATCGCCTGGATGTGCTCCGGTTTGCCCGAGAAATCGGGAATGAGGATCTCGACGCCGGTACCAGGGTTCATGCTGTGGATCTGGCGAATAGTCTCGGCGTAAAGCCAGACACCCTCGTCCTCAAGATCATCGCGGGCGACGCCGGTGACGGTGGCGTAGCGCAGATTCATCGACTGAACGGACTGGGCGACCTTGAACGGCTCGCTGCGGTCCAGCGGTTGCGGCTTGCCGGTGTCGATTTGGCAGAAGTCGCAGCGTCGGGTGCACTCGGAACCGCCGATCAGGAAGGTGGCTTCGCGGTCTTCCCAGCATTCGAAGATGTTGGGACAACCGGCCTCCTCGCACACGGTGTGGAGGCCTTCCTTTTTCACCAGGTTTTTCATTGCCACAAACTCGGGGCCGATGTTCACCTTGGCTTTGATCCAGTCGGGTTTACGCTCCACCGGGGTCTCGGCGTTTCTCGCCTCGATGCGGAGAAGGCGGCGTCCTTCGGGGGCCAGACTCACGGGTCATGCTCCTTCCGGCCGGATCAGACCGGCTGGGTTGGCTGTGCTTGACGGGCGGAAATCTTCTGCCGCCTCGGCAACCAGTAATAATTCATTCTTGCGCAGTTCGTCTTCAATCCGCGAAACGATGTCCGCTGGGGTCACTCGGCGGCCTGTTTCAGCCGAGATTGTGGTCACGCCAGCGTCGGAAATTCCGCACGGCACGATCTGGGCGAAGGGTGCGAGGTCGTTGCTGCAGTTCACCGCGAACCCGTGCATGGTGACCCGGCGGTTAATGCGAATCCCGATGGCGGCAATTTTGCGGTCCGGACGGGCGTCGTCGGCGGCGACCCACACCCCTGACCTGCCGTCGATCCGGATCCCGTTGATCCCGAAATCTTTCAGGACCGCAATGATCACGTCTTCAAGAATGGCCACGTACCCGGTCACCCGGGTGGGCTCAGGCAAAGCCAGGATGGGGTAGCCCACCAGTTGGCCGGGACCATGCCAGGTGAGTTTCCCACCTCGATCGACCGGGACCACCGGCGTCCCATCAAACGGGCGCTCTTGGTCCTCGGTGCGCCGCCCTGCCGTATACACAGCACTGTGTTCCAGCAGGAGGACTGTGCTCGGTGCGGTTCCAGCCACCACACCGGCGTGGAGCTTCCGCTGCAAATCCCAGCCAGCCTCATAGTCAACGAATTCTGGATCCAGTCCAACACGCGAATATTGAAGTGTCATGGGCTTAAGGGTAGACCTGCGCGGGGACATCTCTGACATCGATGCATTCCCCGGACAGCTGTGGATAACTTCTGCGCAGTTATCCGGAATCCGCTACAACTGGTGCATGGACAGCACCACCGGCGGGGACGGCCCTGAGGAACCGATTTCCGCCCCGCCGCAGCTTGCGGGGTACCAGTGTGAGCGCCTGTTGGGACGTGGCAGCAGCGCGAACGTCTGGCTCATCCGGAACGACTCCAGGGACTTTTTCGCGTTGAAGGTGCTTTGCCCGACGCGCGCTGATCACCGGCGATCCGATGCGGTGGGTGGCGAGGAACGGTTCCTTACCCGTTTCCCTCATGAGCATCTGGTGACCCTTCATGAAGTGATCCACACCGATCAGGGGGTGGGCCTGCGGATGGAATACGCCGCAGGTGGGTCGTTGCTGAACCTCGTCTCTGCGAGAGGGCCTCTTCCTCCGGGGGAGGTTGTCACGGTGCTGACCCCGCTGGCGCAGGTGCTTGCGTACTTGCACAATCTGGGTGCCGTCCATGGGGACGTATCGCCCGGCAACATCCTGTTTACCGAGGTGGGTAAACCACTCCTGGCTGACTTCGGGGTCGGCAGGCTGCTGGGTGAAGCCAGGCCTCGTGCGGGTGGCACTCCAGGTTTTCAAGAGATGCCTCAGGATCCTGACAGGCTAAACACCGAGGCTGACATCTATGCGCTTGCCGCTGTTGGTTGGTTCGCCCTAACCGGGCGGGTTCCGGGACCGGCGTCCCAACGACCGCCCCTTTCCCTGCTGGTGCCGGAAGCGCCCGAGGACCTCGTCGACCTCGTCAACTGGGGCCTGGAAGGAGAGCCGGGGGAACGACCCACCGCCAGCGAATTTGCCCGGGCCGTGGAGCGCACCACGCAGGCAGAGCCCCTTGACCTGGTGGCAGCCGTCCATCCGGATGTCTTGCCGCACCTCATGACCCGCAGGTCCACCACTGGCTCAGCCAACCCGCCAACGCGACGGCGCGGGCTGGCAAGCAGACACCGGCCCACCAAACATCGGCCTGGCGATCGCCAGTCGGGCGGACATCAGCCCGGGAATCAGCGGCCAGCAAACCGTCGCATTCACCGCTGGAGCCGACGTCCGGCCCGGCTGGCCGGACTCGCGGTTGCCGCCCTGGCCATGGTTGCGTTGTCGGTCTGCGGTGCGCTGCTCGCCGGCACGCTGTGGGGAAGCGGGGGACCAGGCCCGGGCGAGCTGGACGGTAGTGGTCCTTCCAGCACTCCGCTACGCCCGGGTGAGACTGCCCCCACGACTGAGAGTTCACCACCACAGGAGGCAACCCGTTCAACCGTGACGGCACCGAGTGCGGGCGTTCCGTCCGGCGCACTCGTGGACGCAGATCCGCTGACGGTCCTGCCGCTTCTGTCCCGGCTCAGGGAACAAGCCTTTGAGACCGCCGACGCTGAACTCCTGCAGTTGGTCAATGTGCCCTCGTCGGCGGCCATGGCCGCCGACGAGGATGCGGTGTTGGAGTTGAAGGGCCGGGGCCACATCCTGTCCGGGCTCACGATTGACCTGACAGACCTCGCCCCGGTTGAACTGCCCTCGGGCGCCACCGCGGGGACTGACGGGGCCAGCCCCGGCGGCCAGGTTGCTGCGGTCGCCGCCACGGCCACCACCTCAGGCTTCGACGAAGTCGCCCCCAGCGGAAGTGTGTACCGTACCGAAGCCTCGCCCGTGACCCAGCAACTGGTCTTCGTTCTTCAACGAACAGGCGAGCACTGGCGGATAGCGGCGGTCCATGAGCACTGAAACCCGGGACCGCCGCCCGTTGTGGCGTGAAGTGGTTCGGGCTCGGTTAGCGGGACTCACGAACCCATCGGGCCAGATCATCCAACGAACTGTGCCGGAACTCGAATCCCGCACTCTTGAGCACTGTGGGATCGAGCCGGGCGCTTGGCAGCAACAGCTCTTTGGCCAGCTGGCCAAGGACTGCGGTCAGGACCCACTCAGGAACCCTGAAGCGGGTGGGCCGGTTCAACGCAGCGCCAAGAGCCTCGGTCAAATCGGTCAGCGTCGCGGGGGAAGGCGAGGAGATGTTGACCGGCCCGCTGACCTCAGCCTCGAGGAGGAAGGCCATTGCTCGAACCTGATCATCCAGGGTCACCCACGGCCACCACTGGTTTCCCGATCCCAGCGGCCCGCCCACGAAGAATCGCAGCGGTATCAGCAACTTGGGCAGCGCGCCGCCACTGGTGGACATCACCACACCGGTTCGCATGAGGACAGTACGTACCGACGAAGGCGCCCGGAGTGCCTCAGCTTCCCACCGCCGACAGATGTCAGAGAGCAGCAAATTACCCGAGGCTGCGCTCTCCGGCAATACTTCGGACCCGCGATCACCGTAGTATCCAGACGCCGACTGGCTGAGGAATATGTTCGGCGGTGAATCTGCCAGACGCATGCTTTCGACCAGGGTGCGGGTCGAAGTCAGCCGGGAGGAGTACAGCGTTTCCTTGTAGCTCCTCGTCCACGGCGCCCCGGCTATGCCCGCGCCCGAGAGGTTGACCACTGCATCAGTGGCATCCATGATCGACGGATCGAGGCCTCCGGCCACCGGGTCCCACTGGACTTCGTTAGGGCCCGACGGTGTGCGTCGGACGAGCCGTTTCACCTGATGCTTGCCCGGTTCCAGCTGCTTGATGAAGGCCTTGCCAATGGTTCCGGATGCACCGGAAATCAGAATTCTCATACCCCTATCCCACCACCCCGACGGTCCCAATGGGAACCACCGGCTCCAGCCGCGCTGACGGGCTTCCCCGCGGCTCCTCGAAGCCACTGCCAGGAAGGTCTGTGGCTATGATCGACGGATGGGTTCCTCACATTACTTGCGCTTTCCACATGTCCACGGTGACCTGCTCACTTTCGTAGCAGAAAACGATGTGTGGGTCGCACCACTGTCGGGGGGACGCGCCTGGCGGATCTCAGCAATGCAGCTTCCTGCCCGCGGGCCCAGATTCTCTCCCGACGGCGCAACCATCGCCTGGACTGTCACCCAAGCGGGGGCGCCCGAAGTTGTCGCCGCGGACACCGAGGGTGGAAACTTCCGCAGGCTGACCTATTGGGGCCACCAGAGCACGAAGGTTCGCGGCTTCACAGCAGACGGGGAAGTCATCGCGACCAGCGCGTTCCGTCACGAGGACCCGCGCCATGCCTGGGGCTATCGTGTCCCGCTGGACGGCTCCGCCCAGACGGCTTTCCCCTACGGCCCTCTCGATGCGATAGTGCCCGGCCCGGCTGTCGGGGACGAGCGTCCCCTCGTCATTTCCAGCGTTCTGACCCGCGAGCCCGCGTGGTGGAAGCGATACCGCGGCGGAACAGCCGGCAAACTCTGGATGGATGCGGACGGGTCGGGGGACTTCAGTCGTTTCCTCCCCGAACTCGACGGGAACCTGGCCGATCCGATGTGGATCAACAACCGGCTGGCTTTCCTCTCTGACCACGAAGGGTACGGCAACCTGTACTCCGTGACGCCCCAGGGTGAAGACCTGCAGCGCCACACCGACCACGAAGAGTTTTACGTACGGCATGCCACCTCCGATGGCACCCGGATTGTGTTCGAGTCCGCGGGATCGATCTGGCTGCTGCAGTCACTCGATGCTGAACCGGTCAAACTTGATATCTCACTCGGCTCGGCCACCACCGGGCGTCGCCCGCAGCCGCTGAACGTGGTCAAACACCTCGCTGCGGCCATCCCGGTAGCGACGGGGTCTGCCAGCGTCGTCGAGAGCCACGGCACCCTGCACTGGCTGACCCACCGGGACGGACCGTCACGGGTGGTGGAGGCCACCGCTGGGGTTCGCGCGCGGCTGGGGCGACCCCTCGGCGTCGACCGTGTCGCCTACATCGCCGACCACGAGGGTGAAGAAGCGCTCTACATCCGCAACGTCTTTGACGCGGGCCTCTCCGCCCGCACCGTAAGTCCGGCGTCGGCATCTACCGCATCGGCTATCGCCGCCGTTCCTCCGACCCACGCGGTGGAAGAACCGGAGCTGCCAGCCCCGGTTCCCGCGGTCCGACCGTCCGACGACGCAGGCCAGTCCGGCACCGACGAGTCGTCAGGTTCCACGCATGAGCCCGTGGGCGCGCCTGACGAGGACATTGTCACCGCCCAGGACATCGCAGCAGCGGCGGGCCTGTCGCGGTGGGCTTTCGATGGACCGTTCCGGGCCAGCAACCTCGTCACCAGCCCCGACGGAGCCCGCGTGGCAGTGGCTGGCGAAATGGGGCAGATTCTGATCCTCCAGATCTCTACCGGCGAACTCTTCACGCTCGGCTCAACCACGCATGGCGCCGTTGACGACCTGGCGTTCTCCCCTGACTCGCAGTGGCTCACCTGGGCCGAACCGGTGACGGGTGAAGGCGCCCGGACCCGGGTCCGACTGGCCCGGGCAGAATCCGGTGCCGAGATCCTCAATGTGACCGATGGCCGGTTCCGGGATCACTCACCCGTGTTTACCCGTGATTGCCGGTACCTGGCCTTCCTTTCCGACCGCAGCTTTGACCCGGTGTATGACACCCACCGTTTTGACCTGAGCTTCCCGGTGTCCACGAAACCCTTCCTGGTGGCCCTCGCCGCTGACACGCCGTCGCCTTTTGGGCCGTCGGTGCATTCGGCAGAAACCCCGGTGCCCGCCGCATCCCAGCGGTCCGCTGGCAGCGACGACGACGGCGAACCAGACCTGAGCGTCGTCGTGGATCCTGATCGGCTGGCAGAGCGGATTGTTGCGGTACCCGTACCCCAGGGCGGCTACGAGGGGCTTCGCGCAGTCGACGGCGCGTTGCTGTGGACGGCAACGGAGCGCTTCGGCGTCACCGGTGATGGTCGGGCCACCACCACGGCCAAGGATCCGGCGAAGCGGTTGGAGCGCTTCGACCTCGCGAAACGGGACGCGGAGACACTGGCATCCGAGGTCGACAGCTTCGAGGTCAGCGCCGACGGCGCCAAAGTCGTGCTCCTGCACGCCGGGAAGGTCACTGCTGTCCCAACGAAGGGCAAAGTGGACAAGGATTCACCCGACCGCGTCGAGGTGGACCTGGGCCGGATCCGGGTGCTCCTGGACCCGGTCAGCGTATGGCGTCAGGCATTCGACGAGACCTGGCGGCTGCAGCGCGACTTCTTCTGGGCCGAAGATATGGGTGGCGTCGACTGGCCGGCCATCCGGGACCGGTATCGTCCCCTGGTGGAGCGGCTCGGGTCGCACGACGACCTGGTGGACGTCCTGTGGGAGGTCCACGGGGAGCTGGGGACATCCCACGCCTATGTCACTCCGCTGCTGTTCGGAGAGCCGGGAACCGGCGCACAAGGCTTCCTCGGCGCCGAGTTGGCCCCATCAGAGCACGGCTGGGTGGTGCAACGCATCTTCGCGGGGGAGTCCTCCGATCCGCAGGCGGTCTCCCCTCTCACGGCGCCAGGGGTGGCAGTCGCCGAGGGGGACATCATCGCCGCGGTGGACGGTGTCCCGGTACCGTTGGCCCACGGACCGGCCGTGCTCCTTACCGGTTCCGCTGGCCGAACGGTCGAGCTCACAGTTCTTCGGCGCCCAACGCAAGGCACGGGGGATGACACGGGGCAAGACGCGGGGGAGAACGCGGGGGATGAGACCCACACCGCATCAGTCCGGCGCGTTGCAGTAGTTCCGCTGCGCAGTGAGGAACGCCTGCGCTACCAGAATTGGGTCAACGCCAACCGGGTGATCGTCCACCAGGCCTCGGGCGGCAGCTTCGGCTACCTCCACATCCCGGATATGGTGGCACGCGGCTGGGCGCAACTACACCGGGATCTCGACCGCGAAACCGCACGCGACGGCCTGGTCGTGGACGTGCGACGCAACCGTGGCGGCCACACCTCGCAGCTCGTGGCCGAACTTATTGGCAGGAAAGTCACTGCCTGGTCTTTCCCCCGCGGTGAGCAGCCAGGTACCTACCCCGCGCACGCCCCGCGGGGACCTGTGGTCATCCTCACGGATGAGTTCGCAGGATCCGACGGCGATATCATCACCCAGGTCGCCAAGCTCAGGGGAATCGGGCCCGTCATCGGGACTCGCACCTGGGGCGGCGTCGTCGGAATCGACGGCCGGTTCTCATTGGCCGACGGCACCGCCGTCACACAGCCGCGCTACGCGTTCTGGATGACCGGCGGCGTCGAGTGGGGCGTGGAGAATTACGGAGTGGATCCCGATATCGAGGTCCCGTTCCCGCCGCACGCCTATGCAGCTGGGGAAGACCCTCAGCTGGAACAGGGTGTAGCAATCCTGCGGGAGATGATCTCTGAGCTACCCACCGATGTGCCGCCAGCGCGGACCAACCACCCACAGCTCAACCCGGGTCCATTGCCGCCACGGCCGACGAAGGCCTAACCCCGCGGGGAACAAAAAAGAGGCGGTCAACCGGATATCATCCGGTTGACCGCCTCTTTCTGATGGAACTAGG